>DAIRDE010000005.1:70161-80401 GCA_036796335.1 Nonlabens sp. | reverse complement strand
GCTTTCATAGTTATTCCACTTTAAAGTGGTCAACCTATATCAGGGACGTACAAAAAATAAAAACCCAAAATCTCACTTCTAACCTCTAACCTCTAATCTCTAACTTCTAATCTCTAACTTCTAATCTCTAACCTCTAATCTCTAACCTCTAATCTCTAACCTCTAATCTCTAACCTCTAAATCCCAATTACAAACACTTTTGTATTTTAGCAAATTCAAAACCAACCGCATGATCACTTATACCGATAAAGAGAAACAAGACATTCTAAACGAACTGATTAACATGGCGCATGCCGACAGTAAATTGAAAGCAGCCGAGGTTGCTTTTATCAAAGTCTTAGGCGGGCGTTTAGGGGTTGAAGAAGCCTTAGTTGACTATATGCTAGAGCACCCCGAGGACACAAAACCAGAGACGCCTAGGGTGCACACAAAGCGCATCGTTCACTTTCACCGCATGATGTTGATGATGCATATAGACGGCGAGGTAAGTACCGAAGAGCTGCAACTATTGCATGAAGTGGGATTGCGCTATGGGATACGCAAATCGACCATCATAACCCTACTAGAAACCATGAAGCTATACCCACATGGGGAAATCCCTCCAACTGAGTTGATAGAGATACATATGCGGGATCATAATTAGGTTTTAGCAAAAGTTGACGTTTTTAAAAATAAACGGTATTTTGGATAAACTCAATTAGTGTCTTTTGTTTAAAAGGTAAAGTTGTATAATCAACAAAACAGAAACCGTATTTCAAATTTAAAGGGTGTGGCCTTTACATATTAAGAACTGAGGTTAATGTTTCTGCACCCTTTAGGGTTGGGGAACGGAAACAAACGTAAGTTCTTGCAGTGTCTAAATCTTACTCGCGTTAATAAGAATATTTGTTTTGCGTCCTATTAATCTATTTAGGGTTGAATAAAATGAACAGAATACTTTTTGAATCGCAACCCCCTTCATATAGCTAGGCACTTATATTTTTAGTCGTATTAAATTCAACCTTTAAGCTTTAAAGGTGTAAAAAGTTATTTGTTGCAAAATACCCCCAGGATGTATTATCCTATTTTTTAATTTCTTAGAACATCGATGATATACCAGTTTGTTCCATTACTTTGAATTGTTATACCTCTTGCTCCTCCGCCATTTTGATTTAAACCAAAGGTACTAAAAGCTGCTGCGTCACCAGGATACGCAAAGTCATTGCCAATTGCGGTGACAACACGGTTATTTTGATTTAATCCTAAAATTAGAATATAAATTTGTCCTGTATTTGCAATGGTGGCTGCAGGTATCCCAATGTCACCGTTCAATATTAAGGTGTGATCTGACTCTAAGGCAGTTCCAGAAGCGATTGTTCTAATATTTGTTTTTAGTCCAGTAGCATTCGGTGTTATCCATGCAGTTGTTGCTATACCATTTGATATCGTTTGGGTCGTCAATACTTGCCCAACGGTACCAGTAGTTACTGGCATATTATAACCAGTACTATCATCTTCATTTCTAATAGCAAAATTATCTCCTCTAAAGTATCCAGAATAGGACTTGTCTGCGCTTGTTGTTTCAGAACCGTGATTAGAAAATGCATAAACAGCATAATTAGTCCCTCTTGAGCTTGGAGTTCCTATTTCTGAATACACACCATAGGATTTAGAACTTACAATATCTGTTGCCCCAACCATAGATCGTACCCCATAATTTGTAGTTTCCCCAGTTGCATCTGTCACGTCAGCATCTAAACCTATATGCGTTCCAATACCAGTAGCACTTACAGTACTTCTTACGCCAATTTTTTCACCTATGTTCGAGGCAAAGTTTTGTGAAAATATACCATAAGTATTACTGTTAGCAGTACCCGTATTTCTGTTTTCAACTTTAATTCCCGTTGAATTTGCAGCTGTATTTGCTGATACAATTTCAACATTCAGTTTTCCTGAATTCAGTGTACTTCCAACACTCACATTTCCAGTTCTTGTGATATTTGCAGTAGTATTATTTGCGGCAACAGTAGGTGCTGCTGTTTCTACAAATGCTTTACTATCCGCAGCTACATCCGTTACATTAATATAGGCCGTGCCATTACTAAAATAAAGCCCAGGGTTATTAGTACCGTCTTGGGTTGTAAGATAAACCACTAAGCCTGACGGGCCAACCACACCTGGCAATGCAGCTACTTTAGGTACAACGACGCCGTTAAATGCTCCAGCAGCAGGTGGCGTTATAGAAACGATTTCTAGGTCAGCAACGGGATTTGCGGTGTTGATTCCTACTTGTGCATGGCTTAACTGCATGATTAAAATCATGCTTAAAATGGCTAGTATTACATATTTCATACCTACAGATTTAGTTGTTGACACGTTAATCAAATTATTCGTCGTGATTATTTTTAAAGTTACATTTCCTCCAGCCGTTTAATGATTGTGACAGGATATACTTTATTTAACCCAAGCTGTTATTTTGTTTCGCTTTCGCGAAAGCGAAAAAGGAACCCCAAAAAATCAAATTCGTTTAAAGCTGATTAAAATTATTTCAATCGCTTGATAATTAGTTCAGAAAAGTCAGATTCTATGTTATTAAAGTTATTAAAATTCTCAGGAAAACCCAAATATATTTCAATAGTTTCTCCAACTTCTAGGTAATGAATCCCAGAAACCGATCTTCTTATAAAATCTTCAAACCTGCTGTTTCTGCTTTGGTTGGCTTGTATTCTAATACCATTTTTATAGATTGCAAGACCAAAAAAGTTTTCCTCATTTCCCGTACCAAATGTACTTTGTATGTGTGCCGAAATATCGTAATACCCAGCTACACTGGCGGTATATGTGCCGGATGCAAATTGTGGTGATGAGGTGACCTGGCTCGGGTAATTTACTTTAAACCATCTTATTACAGCATTATTACTTCCCGGTGTTGGATTGTCAATACCCGTATCAAAAGGGTATCTCGCCCTTACCGTATCGCCACTATTTACAGTAGCTACATCAGTAAGGTTGATGTAGTTTGTGCCATTGCTGTAATATATTCCAGGATTGTTGGTGCCGTCTTGCGCGGTTAAATAAATAATTAAACCGGATGGTGCTGTAGTAGTTGGCAAAACAGCGACTTTAGGAATAATAATTCCATTATAACTACCTGCATCGGGTGACGGGTTTGCCACCACATGCAGGTCTGCGATGGGATCGGTGGTTCCTATACCTACTTGCGCATTTACATACATAGCGCCTAAAAATGCAATCGTGATACACGCTTTTCTCATAACAAATAGTTTGAAACAAAACTAAAATGTTTAATTCTCTAGATAAAAAACTAGACAAACTATTCACGAAAACGTTTGCGTGTTTTAGATAAAAACTTTACACTTACTATTATTTAAATAACTGACATTCAGTTTTTTACTATGTACCAAAGGTAATTTACACGCTTGCTAGATAATACACCTAACAACTTAAATCCTCCTAAGCACTGGTTAACTTTTCTTGCAGCATTTTAAGTTGGTCACGCAAACGCGCGGCTTCCATAAAATCCAGTGCTTTGGCACTTTTCTCCATGCTCTTGCGTGTGTCTCTAATCTTTTTTTCTAGCTGCTCTTTACTTAGATAAACAGCTTCTTCTTCGGCGGCCTTTAGTGATAAGACTTCTTCTATGGCATACGTGGCACTGTTTTTACGATACAATGCGCTCTCTAATTTTTTCTTTATTGCTGTAGGTTCTAAGCCGTGTAATGTGTTGTATTCTATTTGTTTAGACCTGCGATATTCGGTTTGGTCGATGGTTTCTTGCATCGAGTTTGTTATTTTATCGGCATATAAAATGGCAAGTCCGTTCACGTTACGTGCGGCACGACCTATGGTTTGGGTAAGTGAGCGGTTGTTTCTTAAAAATCCCTCTTTATCGGCATCTAATATGGCAACGAGTGATACCTCGGGCAAGTCTAGTCCCTCTCGCAATAAGTTCACCCCGATAAGCACATCAAAAATACCCTCACGCAAATCTTGCATGATTTCTACACGTTCTAGGGTGTCCACATCACTGTGAATATAACGACAGCGCACACCTATTCTGGATAGGTATTTAGTAAGTTCCTCGGCCATGCGCTTGGTTAGTGTGGTTACTAGTACACGCTCGTCTGCTTCCTCTCGTTTTCTTATTTCTTCTACCAGGTCATCTATTTGATTTAAACTGGGTCGCACTTCTATAACAGGATCTAGCAGCCCTGTGGGTCTTATAATTTGCTCCACATACACGCCCTCGGTCTTTGCAAGTTCATAGTCTGCCGGGGTTGCGCTTACATACAATACTTGATTTTGCAAGGCTTCAAATTCCTCAAATTTTAGCGGTCTGTTGTCCATGGCCGCAGGTAACCTAAAACCATAATCTACGAGGTTTACCTTGCGCGAGCGATCCCCACCATACATCGCACCTACTTGCGGCACGCTTACATGACTCTCATCGATAACCATTAAATAATCTTCAGGAAAAAAATCGAGCAGGCAAAAAGGCCTGGTACCCGGCAACCTGCCATCCAGATAACGGCTGTAATTCTCAATACCCGAACAATATCCCAGCTCGCGTATCATTTCTAGGTCAAATTCGGTACGCTCTTCCAGTCGTTTGGCTTCTAGTGGTTTTCCTATTTCTTTAAAATAATCGACTTGTTTTACCAGGTCTTCTTGAATGGCGTGTATCGCATCTTGCAGCACATCTGGCGAGGTGACAAACATGTTTGCGGGGTAAATGGTGATCTGGTCAAAACTTTCTAAAACCCTACCGGTTGTTGGGTCAAACCGCTCTAACATTTCTATCTCGTCACCAAAAAAATGGATGCGGAACGCCCTATCGTCATAACTAGGAAACACATCCAGGGTATCGCCGTTTATTCTAAAATTTCCTCGATTAAAATCGGCAGTGGTACGGGCGTATAAACTTTTAACCAATTGTTGCAGCAGTGCTGTGCGCGCAATAACCTGATCTCGGGCTACACGCACGATACTTTTTTGGAACTCCACGGGATTCCCTATACCATATAAACAGGATACCGATGCCACCACGATAATATCCCTGCGACCAGAAAGCAGGGACGACGTGGTGCTTAATCGCATTTTCTCTATCTCTTCATTTATCGATAAATCTTTTTCTATATACGTGCCGCTGGACGGTATAAAAGCCTCTGGCTGATAATAATCGTAGTAAGAGACAAAATATTCCACGGCATTTTCAGGAAAAAAACTTTTAAACTCAGAATATAATTGTGCAGCGAGTGTCTTGTTGTGACACAGCACCAGTGTAGGTTTTTGAGTGCGCTCGATCACATTTGCCACCGTAAAGGTTTTACCGCTACCAGTCACGCCTAACAGTGTTTGATAACGTTCGTTTGCGAGAATTCCATTTGCTAGTTTATCTATAGCAAGTGGCTGGTCTCCAGTGGGTTCAAAGTCTGATACTATCTTAAATTTCATGCTGTAAAACTAATCTTTTTGTAAGTCCGCTTTCGCGAAAGCGAGGTTAATAAAATCTTATCGTTTCAGGGTAAAATGTCCTTTAAACGACTGCCCGTCACTAAGTCTTACCGAAAACCAGTAATCGGAACTGGGCATGGGATTTCCTAAATACGTGCCGTCCCAACCAGTGCTTAACGGGTCTAGCTGTTTGAGTAACTTGCCAAAACGGTCAAAAATATAAATTTGCGCATCGGGTTCTTTGTCTATTGCAATGACTTGCCATGTATCATGAAATCCATCATTGTTGGGTGTGAAAAAATTGGGTGCGGCAATAAGATTTACACGTTGGGTTATAAGGTCGCACCCGTTGCCATCTCTTACATAAACCGTGTAAAATCCTGGAATTAAATTTTCAAAAACAGGGCTTTCCTGATAAAATACGTTATCAATGCTATAGGTTAATAGGCCCGATCCTGTCGCTGTTACGGCAATACGGTTGCTGCGTATGGTAAATTGCACAATGTCTATGGCAACAATGCGTGTGGGTTCATAATTTGTTACGGTGGTAGTCGCGCTGTCGGTGCATCCATTTTCGTCGGTAATGTTGACGGTGTAGGTTCCCTCGTCGGTGACTGTTATGGTTGCTCGAGTATCCCCGGTATTCCATAAATAGCTTTCAAAACCTGGTGTTGCTTGTAAACTGATTTGTTGATTGGCACATTTTAAGATGTTTTGGGGCAGGGTAACAGTGGGTTTTGGGTAAACAACAAGTTGCAAGGGTTGTACATCTACACAATCCGTGCTCAAGGTGTTTTGCAAGCGCACCCAAATGGTTTGTGTTGCGCTTGTATTTTGGTAAATAAGTGGTAATTCATTTTCCTGATCCAGCGCTTCCTGCTGCCTTAGATGAAAACTGGTACGCAGGTTTGCCGGTTGCGTGTTTGTAATCGTGGGAAGCAATGCTGCTAAATCAAACAATTCTGTTCCATCCCTTGCGCTGTCGTCACAGGCTGTAAGATCATCTAAAACTGGAATTAACGGTTGGTAATAAACATTTAACGTGGTGATTGTGGTGGTAAAACACTCGGGATATTGCCTGTTTTGTAATCGTATAAAAATAGTCTCGTTTAGGGCAGTGTTGTTATAGGTTTCGGGTAAGGGGTTTTCATAATTAGTTGCATCGGCTTGTGAACGGTGATAACTTACCGCTACCACCTGACTGGATTGCGAGCCTAGTGCCATACTTCCAGCAATCGCGAGGTCAAAGTTTACAACCCCATCGTTTGTAAAATCGTCACAGGCATTTATGTCGTCTACCGCATGTGCTTGCGGACTGTATGCTACGATAACCTCAAACGGAATAATTTCATAACAGCCATTTGCATTACTAGTGTCTAATCGCACATAATAGGTTCCTGTAGTGGCGTTAAATAAACGCTCCAGCGCATTAAAATCGGCTGTTGCGTCTTGCAAGCTGCTGTGTATAGAAGCCTGAATCTCTGCTGGATTTTGCAATCCCAGTGCAGTTGCAAGAATGGGGTTGGCATCTATTCTTTCTATACCGTCGTTTGTGTCGTCATCGCACACGACTACTGGTGCCACTGGGTTTGCCACAGGACTGTTTTCAATAACAATATCTTTGCTGCTGGTAAAAACACCTCTTATTGTTGTGATGCGCAAGGTTACTGTAAAGGTTCCCGTGGTGTTGTAAACATGTGCTGCGGTTGTTGCGGTAGCATTGTTTAAAACACCACTTGCAGGATCCCCAAAATCCCATAAAACGGTACTGCCTGGACATGTTGCAACACCTGCTGCATTAAATAGGGAAGTGGCGCCCACGCAGCCCTCAGTAAAATTAAAGGTGGGGTTCAAAAAAGCATTGTAAAAGGGAGGTAATCCTTCTTGTACCAAACTGCCACTGCTCACGCGGATACCGTCTAAAACAAAATTAGCAGCTGCACCAGCGGCGTTAGGATTTGTGATTGTCGCAAGCCATTCGGTACCCTTGCGTGTGTAATAAATCAACCCATCCGGACCTAATTGCAAACCGCCACGCGCTACATTATCACTGGCATCATTTGCATCTGTTGCATAAATAGTAGCAGGTTGATTTTGAAAATTAGGTACGTTACGATCGTATTGATACAGGACGCGATCGCCATTAATGCCATTTTGCATGGTGTTGAGATCTACATAAATTTTTGAACTATCTGGAGAAAATTCGGTTCCATAAGCATTAAGTCCTGCTGGAAACGGTAATCGCAGTGCATTAAATACCCTACCGGTGGCATTGTTAAAACTAAAAAACCAGGCACCGCGCCCAGTTTCATTGACATTTGTTGTGTTGACAAACTGCTGGGTCATCATTGCAAGTGCAGTACCATCGGGTGAAACTTTTAAATATCCCCGTCTATCTGTGGTTTGTACATTGTTAAAAGTAGATTGCACTGTAGCGGCTAAATCCAAACCGCTTGCTGTTAATTTAAAGGCAAAAAAGGTATTAAAGTTGCCACTGCCAGCGGTTTGTTCTGCATAGGTTAAAATCCACGCACTGTCTCCTGTGGCGTTTACAGCAGCGGTTATTTTTTCGGTAGAATCTGCTAGTACATTTATATTTTTTTCGTTGGGCACAATAGCACCTAGCCCACCGTTTAAGGTCATGTCCACAACCGAATAATTAAGACCAGTTCTAGGAAAAACGTCACCTACTGTAAATATAAAATACCTGTTGTTGTTAGACGGTTGCGGTATAATGATAGCGCTTTGCGTACTCGACGGGTCGCCTAGCAAGCCGTCACCGTTTAACATGATTTGGTGTGTGCTGTCCCAAACCGTTATGCCATCTGTATAAAAAAGCAGCGCTCCACAAAAATCGGCAATGCTCGCACAGCCTTCCACAGTATCTAATTGTCCTATGCTTGTCGCTTGGGGTGTGCCATTATTGAAATCTATACCTGCAAACGCTCCAAAAAACCACCAGTTTGCTTGATTTTGTCCATGGACAAACAAACATGAAGCACAGCATATTAAGAGAAGTAGTATTTTTTTCACGTATTAAATGTACTAAAAATTTAGGATGGTAATGTGTACGCTTTCGCGAAAGCGAGATGACCACAAACATACTTCTACACCAGACTACCTCAAACGCTCATTCATAAAAAAAGCGAACCGAAGTTCGCTTTTTTAGGGAGGTTATTTTTTAACGTTTGAGTGCAAAATGGCCTTTAAAGTTGCGACCGTCTGCAAGTTCTACCAGATACCAGTAGTCTGACGACGGCATCGGGTTACCGTTATACGTACCGTCCCAACCAGCGCCTTGCGGGTCTATTTGTTTTAACAATTTACCAAAACGATCAAAAATGTAAATGCGTGCATCGGGAATCTCTTCAACAGCAATAACTTGCCAAGTGTCGTGATAGCCGTCTTGGTTAGGTGTAAAGTACGGCGGACCACCGATAATAACTGCTGCCATAGACACCGTTCCACATCCGTTTTTATCACGTACAAAAATGGTGTAGTACCCAGGATATAGATTATCGAATACAGGGCTGTCCTGGTATACAAAATCATCTAAAGAGAATTCATAATTACCACTGCCGGTTACAATTGCTGTTAACGAATTCCTGTTTATTTCAAATTGTTGTACATCGATACGCACTATGGTTGCAACATCAGATTCTATGACAACAATGGTTGCAGTGCTATCACAACCGTTTGGATTTGTTACTGTAACGGTGTAGTCATTTTCACTATTTACAGTGATGGTGCGTGTCGTTTCACCTGTTGACCATAAATAGCTTGAATACCCAGGTCCTGCATCCAGTACCTCGTCCACGCCAGCACAAATGGTGATTGGCCCTTGGTTTGCAATTACGGGACGTCTAAATACCTCAATGACAAATGTAGATGTGTCATAACAGTCGGTGTTAAAAGCATTCTCGATGCGTGCATAAATAGTTTCTACCAGGTTTGTGTTGCGGTATGGAAACCCTAACGGATTTGCGCCCGAGTCTGCATCGGCTTGTGACCTGTGATACGTAACATCATAATTTACAGGATCTTGACCGTTAAGAATCGCTGCATCTTGCGCTTGCAAATCAAATTCTTCTCTACCATCATTGGATGGGTCATCACAACCTCTTAGATCTGGAGCCGTGCCTGCGGTAGGTTGCAAACTCACAATTAGATTGAAACTGGTAAAGTCTGCGCATTGAACGTTTGAATTTGTTTGTATGCGCACAAAAATTGTTTCTGGCGTTGTTGCACTGCTTGTGTACATCATAGGCAGTGGGGCAACATTTGCACTAGCATCGGCCTGCGAACTGTGGTAGCTCACTGTAAAGTTAGCAGGATTTTGGCCTGCTAATACTTGTGGGGTAGCAGCGCTCAAATCAAAAATTTCAACACCGTCGTTGCTTGGATCATCACAAGTGACCATATCGGCAACCGCATTTGCTGTAGGCGTTGGGCTTATCACAAATTGGAATACCGTTTTCACATAACAGGTACCATTATTCGCATTTTGAACTCTTGCAAATATTTGTGGAGTATTTGCATTTACGGCATAAGGACTTGTTAATGGTGAAACACCTGCATCGGCAGCTGCCTCAGATGCGTAATAGCTAACAGTAAAGTCGGTCGGTGATTGTCCATTAAGAACTACCGCGTCAAATTGTGTAAGGTCTACGTTTTCAACACCGTCGTTAGATGGGTCGTCGCACACAATAATATCGGCAGGTGTTCCTGCGGTAGGTAATTCATCTACAAAAAGATTGATAGCAGTTTGTCCAAAACATGTCGAATT
>DAIRDE010000005.1:0-70061 GCA_036796335.1 Nonlabens sp. | reverse complement strand
CTACCGATGCACAGGTTTCGTTATTGGCATTGTCTAGACGTGCCCAGATCACATTAGAACCCAAACTAGCAGCAAAAAGACCAGCAATAGGGGCGTTTCCGCTTTGGGCATCGGCTTGCGAATTGTGATAGGAAACTGCGAAATCAGGGTTTGTAGAACCGTTAAGCACCGCAGCGCTAAATTGTGAAAGATCGACGTTTTCAGTTCCATCATTGCTATTGTCGTCACACAATTCAAGGTCGGCTGGCGAACCTGCAATAGGTAATTCATCTACAAAAAGATTGATAGCAGTTTGTCCAAAACATGTCGAATTAGAATTAGACTCAATACGCGCATAAATGACCGATGTGCCTGCGTTGTAAATAGTTGGTAGGGCAGTAGCACCGCCGACAGTTCCCAAGGCGGCATCTGCTTGTGTTGCAAAGTATTCAATGGTAAAGTTTGCCGCGGCTTGACTACCCAACACTTGTGCATTAAGCGTACTTAAATCAAAATCTTCTAAACCATCATTGGTAACATCGTCACACAATCTAAAATCGGCAACGGCATTTGCCACAGCGACAGGACTTAGATTAATCGTAAACGATACTACCGATGCACAGGTTTCGTTATTGGCATTGTCTAGACGTGCCCAGATCACATTTGAACCAAGTACTGCCACATAAGGCCCGGTAATTTCTCCTGTTCCTGCTTGTGCGTCGGCCAGACTGTTGTGATAAGAAAGAACAAAATCTGGGTTGGTCTGACCATCTAAAACAGTTGCATTAAACTGAGAAAGATCAACATTTTCAGTACCGTCATTACTGTTATCATCACAAAGGTCTTGGGTTACAGGTGCAGCTGCGACTGGTAATGCATCAACAATCAGTCTAAACGAGGTCGTATCAAAACAACTTGGGTCTGCCGCGTTTTGAATGCGTGCATAAACAATCTGACCACCGCTGCTATAATTAAGAGCCAGGGGCGTTGCACCACCAGCACTTCCAGTATTAGCATTTCCTTGAGACACAAAGTATTCTATAACAAAGTCGGCCGGGTTTTGAGACCCAAGTAATTCTGGATTACGGCTAGCCAAATCAAAGTTCTCAGATCCATTATTAGACGGGTCGTCACATAAACGGTAGTCGGCAATTGGGTTAGCTACAGCTATTGGATTTAATCGTATTTCAAAAGATGTTGTATCGTAACAATCAGTGTTTAAATCGTTTTCTATGCGTACAAAAAAGGTGGTGTTAGCCGTTAATGTAAACGGTGAGCTAATGCCTCCTGTTCTTGCGTCAGCATCTGTTTGCGATGCATGATAGGTAATGGTATTTCCTGCTGCTGTTTGTGAACCTAGTATGGTTGCATTAGAGTCTGTTAAATTAATCGTTTCTGTTCCATCATTTCCTGTATCACACACTGCAATATCTGTAGCAGGATTGGCTACCGGAGTATCAAATACAGATAAATCAACTTCGGTGGTAGAGGTACAACCCGATGCTCCTAGACTTCTTAATCTTATGAATACCCGCTGTGGAGTTGTTGTATTTAAAAAAGCCGATGGATTTGCAATTGCAGCATTCCCAGCGGTAGCATCAGCGGCGCTGTTGTGAAAAGTGATTTGGTAATCGCTTGCTGCTAACGAGCCTAATATTTCAGGTTCTAGATTAGTTAAATTGAAAGTTGATACACCGTCATTGTTATCGTCACAAACCACTATGTCTGTAGGACGTGTAGCGGCTACACCTGCGGTTACGATAACATCAAATGCTACAACATCAAAACACCTTCTAGAAATGGTAGAGGTAGTGTTTGTAATACGAGCAAATATTCTTGTGGTTCCTGTTGTAAAAGTATATGGATTTGTTATTGCGCTGGTATTGTTGTTTGCTGCGGCCGCGGTAAGATGATAAGAAACCTCAAAGTTAGGGTTGGTTTGCGCGCCTATAACTTGTGTTGTTTCTAGCAGTCGTAAATCGTAAATTTCTGCTCCACTATTATCAATATCACATAGATTAACGTCTAATACTGCGTTAGCCACGGGAACCTCGTAAATAGTAATCACATCAGTAGCCGAGCTTACAAAAGTACCGGTAGTAATGGTTAATGTTACTGTGAATGTTCCAAATGTAGCAAATGTATGTGTAGGATTAAGTGCCGAAGAATTAGGACTACCATCACCAAAATCCCAATTTACAACCGAGGCAGGACACAGTGGTCCCGTTGAAGCTTGGAACTGCACGAGTGTACCATCACAAAACTCGGTTTGAACGGGAGCATTAGAACCACCAGCGGCAGCAGCATCTCTTGTAAAGAAACTAGGTTCAAAAAACGAGGTAATGAAAGGGGGTAGACCTTCTCGAGAAGTAGTTCCTGGTGCGAGAGCAACCCCATTGTCTACATAATCTGCACCAACGCCGACGGTATTTGGTGACCGTATTACACCTAACCATGGCTGGCAGGTTCTGGCTTGGTAAATTCTACCATCTATGCCTAGCTGCAATCCACCTCGACCAGTTGGTGTTCCCGTTACACCACCTAAGTTTACTGGGTTTGTATTAAATCCAGGACCACCGTTTAAGTTAAATTGAATAACCTGACGCACGTTTGTTGGACCACAGTTGTTTGCACTGTCTATACTGTTTGCATTTAAGTACAAAAGTTGGGAATTTGTGGAAAACTCAGCGCCATAAAATCTGTTCGGGCCGCCAGGTACATTAGATAATAAAATGGGATTAGAAACAACGCCGGTTCTATTATTAAAGTTGCAAAGCAATGCAGATCCTGGATTGCCAATAGATGTATTAGCTACCTTTGAGCCATCTGGAGATAATCGTATGTATCCACGAGAATCTGTTAAAAAATTTGATTCAGGTATAACCGAATTAACACGGCTACCTACATTTACTAGTCCACCGCCCGCTAGGTAAGCAGAATAGGTTCCGGGGTTATCATCAAAGGTGACAATCCAGTAATTTGTTCCATCGGCATTTAATACAGCTGTTACTTTTTCTTGTGTTCTGGCCTGTATGGGTAAGTTTTTCCTTCCTGGGACCACACCACCTAATCCACCAAATAAAGTCATATCTACAATAGAATATTGCAATCCAGCACCAGTGGATATAGTAACAACAAAATAACGGGAGGGTACTTGTAAATCAGGAATGATGATCGCACTTTGTGCACTACTAGAGTTCCCTGAAAGCCCAGTACCATTTTCCATAATTGCACCTGTACGGTTCCAAATTGTTGTACCGTCAGAATACATTTGTAAAACGCCACAACGGTCTGATATTGCCGAACAGCCTTCTAGAGTGAACAAAGATCCAAAGGGTCCCGGGGCAGGAGCCGGCGTAAAATTTAAACTGGCATTATGACCAAAAAACCACCAAGAGGCCTCTAATTGAGCAAATGAGGTTAGCGGTAAAAAAAGCAGCAGAATTAGGTAAATCTTTTTCATGAAATCAAGTTAAAGGGCGTAATTTAAGATTTTTTTTTGAATTCAGTAAAGGGATTTTATTTATCGATTAACAGCACATAAATCGGGTTTTAATTTTGTTTGTAAACAGTCACATTTTAAAGATTTGTGAAGCTGCATTTTTCACACCGCAAACTGGGTAGCGCTTAAATTTATTTTTTATTATAAACCCTATTTTAAAAACATAAAAATGCAAGGGCGCTTATGCAACACAGGAATTTGTTTTTTCCACAAATTTACTGGGAGTGTTTTTATAAATTCGGTGGTTAATGTAAGATCGCAGCAAATAGATAACATCGTATCGCCGTGCAATGCATGGAGAAGCTCTTCAAAAAGTTTGTCATTTCTATAGGGTGTTTCTATAAATAACTGCGATTGCTGCTCACGTTGTGATCGTTGTTCTAACTCTTTTATGCGTTTAAAGCGTTCCACAGCATCCATAGGTAAATAGCCGTTAAAGGCAAAGTTTTGACCGTTAAGCCCGCTAGCCATTACTGCCATAAGAATGCTACTAGGCCCTACAAGTGGCTTTACAGTAATGCCCTTAAGGTGCGCTATGGCTACTATCGCTGCACCAGGGTCGGCAACCGCAGGCACACCAGCCTCGCTCATAAGCCCGATATCATGCCCTGCCAGACATGGTTCTAAAAAAGACGGAAACAGCATAGGATCCACATGCTTGCCTATTTCAGCAAACTGTAAAGGGCCTTGCTGCACTTCAGGATGTATGGCTTTGATAAACTTGCGCGCCGTTTTTACATTTTCTACAATGTAATGCGATAACGTGGGGACTCGGGTAAATACTGCTTCGGGTAGTACGGCTTTAACATTCAGATCGCCTAATGTTACAGGTATCAGGTAGAGTGTTCCTTTAGGTGTTGCCATGTTTGTAATAATGTGGTGGGTCGTTAGGGTGTTCGCTTTCGCGAAAGCGAACTCTTTAAAAGCATTTTTTTAATGAATATCTAGTAAACGTAAACTGTTTTTGTGGCGCAAGTAGCTGTTAACAAGGTGTTTAATTTGCGGCGTTTCTTCTAAAGTTGTGAGCCTATTTTTTAAAAAGTTTATATCCTTAAACTGAATTTGCAAATCCACATAGGTGTATCCCTGAATCACTCCGTTTTCTATAAAAATCACACTGTGTTCAGCAGGTGTGCGGCCGCGATCTATAATAACCATGGTGCGGTTTGTATAGGAACATGTTTGCAAAAAGTTTGTTACCCGGTCGTTGTAATCTTGCAATTGCTCGTTGTTTTCGCAAATTCCTGTGCAAATTCCTGCTGCGGCAAGAGAACATGCACTGTTCTTACTGTCTAATCCATTTATTTTGTAACAAAGGTTGTGCGTGTTGCTTGCTTTTTCAAGTGCTAACATGGCTACCTTGCGAGCGCTGAAGGTTGTGTAAAGGGGTAATTTACTGGATGCATTGATCACTTTGATGCACTTAATCCCAGCGCTATTTTCTACAACGGTCCAGGCATGTGAATAGGCTCTTTTATGAGGGAATTTGTTATAGGCAGGCCGGTTTTTAAGAATTTCTAAGTGTTCTTTAAGATTTGCAACCAGCTCGTTTCCTGTTTTTTCAAAACGTACTGCTCGTATTTTGTCAACGAGTTCTTGCATGCGAGGCGATGTGCTGGTGATAAGCTTTGTAAGATGCTTGCGCATGTTTCTACTCTTGCCTATATAAAGCAGTTTGTCTACAAGGTCATAAAGATAATAAACACCTGTACTTGCGGGAGTTTCTTCTATAAATCGTTTAAGATTGGGAGCGATGCTTTTTACTTTGATATTTTTTAACGTTGCCTGTGTAATCTCGTTATTCAGGTCTTTGCGCAATAGCAAGTCAAATAATTTTACCGTAGCCAGTGCATCGCCTGTTGCACGATGCCTGTCGGTAATCGGGATTCCTAGAGATCTTACTAATTTACCCAGGCTGTAGCTTTCTTGTTCGGGTAGTAGTTTTTGAGCCAGTTCTACGGTACACAAGGTTTGCGTTTCAAAGGTGTATCCCAATCGTTCAAATTCATTGCGCAACATGCGATAGTCAAACTCGGCATTGTGAGCTACCAGCACTGCACCGTCCATGATTTCTATCACGCGTTTTGCGATTTCATAAAATTTAGGAGCGTTTACCAGCATTTTATTATTGATGCCAGTAAGTTGTACCACAAAGGGTTGTATTTCTTTTTCTGGATTTATAAGACTGGAAAAAGTGTCTACGATTTCCTGCCCATCATAGCGGTATATGGCAATTTCGGTGATGCCTTCTTCATTAAATTTTCCACCTGTGGTTTCTACATCTACAATTGCGTACACTTTGCTAGTTTAAGGTTTTTACTTTGTTACAATATGGGGTGTAAATTAAAAAAGCTACAGATAAATCTATAGCTTTTCATAAGTAGTTATTACCGACTTATTAAATTTTTGAATCACCGTATATTTTGTCGTACAGTTTTTGGTACCTTAATTTAATATTTTTTCGTTTTAATTTTAAGGTAGGAGTAAGCTGGTCGTGTTCTATGGACCATGCCTCGGGTGTTAATTCAAAACGTTTAATGCGTTCCCAGTTCCCAAACTTCTCGTTATAAGTATCTATTTCCTCTTGGATACGACTTATCACCGCCGGGTTTTCGCAAAGGTCTTGCAAATTTGTAAAGCTTATTTTTTTAATTGACGCCCAGTCCTTTAAAAACTCAAAGTTAGGTTGTATAAAGGCCGCGGGCATTTTTTCACCGTCGCCTATGACCATAATTTGCTCGATAAAGCGGCTTTGTTTCATGGTGTTTTCTATAAGTTGTGGTGCGATGTACTTACCGCCCGATGTTTTAAACATCTCTTTTTTGCGGTCTGTGATTTTTAAAAATCCCTCACTATCTATTTCACCTATATCGCCTGTATGAAAATAGCCTAGCTTGTCGATAGCTTCTTTGGTTTTTTCTTCATCCTTAAAATATCCTATCATGCGTTGTGGACCGTTGATAAGAATCTCGCCGTCTTCGGCTATTTTAACGTCGGTATGATCTAGTAGTTTTCCTACTGTGCCTATTTTAAAGCCACCATTGCGCATGTCGTTTACACTTATCACTGGGCTGGTTTCGGTAAGTCCATAACCTTCCATAACGGGTACACCAGCGGCGTTAAAAACCCTAGCAAGACGTGGTTGTAATGCGGCACTACCGCTGGCAATTGCTTTTAAATTGCCGCCTAGCGCTTCTTGCCATTTAGAAAAAATAATTTTTTTAGCAATGCTTAATTTCTTCTCATACCACCAGCCATTTCTTCCATACGGTTGCCATTCTAAACCTAATTCTACTGCCCAAAAGAACAGCTTCTTTTTTATACCGGTCAGGTCGGCACCTTTTGCGATGATTTTGTCATATACTTTTTCGAGCAATCGTGGAACGGCACTCATGACATCTGGCTTTACTTCCTTCAAGTTGTCAGATATTGTTTCTAGGGATTCTGCAAAATAGATTCCGCAACCGGTGTACATATATAGGTAATGCAACATGCGCTCGTAAATATGACAAATAGGTAAAAAACTAAGCGCTTTAGACTGACCTAGTGCTATGGGCAGGCGTTTTTCGCTATTTATCGCATTACTTGCAATGTTTTTGTGCGATAGCATGACGCCTTTAGGCAAGCCTGTGGTACCAGATGTGTAAATAAGCGTTGCAAGATCATCTTCGGTAATTGCGGCCATGCGTTCGAGCAGTGCGTCTTGTAGGTTAGATGAGGTGCCTAATTCCTGCACCTGCATCCAGCTTTTACAACCGGGTATGTCGTCAAAGGAATACACATCAATTAAACTAGGGACCTTATCTTTAATATTCATGACTTTTTCATAAACATGAATGTCAGATACAAAGACAAATTTAGATGCGCTATGATTTAACACATAGGCATACTCGTCGGCCGAAATAGTAGGGTAAATAGGTACATCTTGGGCACCAGTTTGCATGATCCCTATGTCTACAATGTTCCACTCGGTACGGTTGACAGTGCAAATAATGGCGACTTTATCGTTAGGTGCGACGCCCAGTTGCATGAGTCCTTTAGAAATTGCTTGTGATTGATCTACAAAGGATTGACTAGAAGTTTGTGTCCATTGCCCGTTTACTTTTGTAACAAGCGCATCGGGTCTCGCATATTTTTCAAGTGCAAAGTATGGAAAATCAAAGAGTCTTTTTAACTCCATAAGAAACGTTTTAAAGTTGGATAAAAGAAAATTGTATGGTTTAATCCTGTTCAGGTATATATGCCTAAAAAGCTAAATCCATAAACAAGGTAAAGTTAACTTAATAAGTTTTTAAAACTACAACGATAGCGTAACATTTTCATACCACCAGGCTTGCTTTTTGTACTATTTCTTTAAAAAACTGCTTGTTTGTTAGGTATTCCGCTTTCGCGAAAGCGAAACATAGCAACAACCCCATGTACACAATTATTATATTATGAGGTATTTACAAACAAAACCGTCTTGCCGAAAAATGACCAACTAAAATACCTGCCCACAAACTACCTAACCAGCGTGTAATTTTTTTGAACATCTTAAATTTTAAAAGTTGCAATTGCCGTAAATTGCGGTAAAAGCAAAACACCAGAAATGCAAAGAGATTTACATGACTTGCGCAAGTCCTATAATAAAGATGCGCTGTTAGAAAGTACCCTTGCTGCAAACCCGCTAGACCTATTTAACACATGGTTTAACGATGCAAAACAGCACGATCTTATTGAAGAGGCAAATGCGATGAGCGTATCTACTATTGGTCTGGACGATTTTCCAAAAAGCCGGATTGTCCTGCTTAAAGAAATACATGACAACAGTTTTGTTTTTTACACCAATTATGAGTCTGAAAAGGGGCAGGCGTTGCTCGTTAATGATAAGATGTGTATTCACTTTTTTTGGCCAGCATTAGAGCGTCAAGTTATTATAAAGGCTGTTGCTGGTAAAGTGCCCACATCACAATCGCAGGCATATTTTAGTAGCAGGCCGCGTGGTAGTCAATTGGGTGCATGGGCGAGTAAACAAAGTAGTGCGGTAAACTCTAGAGAATATTTAGAAGAACAACTTGCTTTTTACGAGTTAAAATTTAAAGATATGGAAATCCCATTACCCGATTTTTGGGGTGGTTTTTCTTGCAAGCCGTTGTCTTTTGAGTTTTGGCAGGGTAGGCCTAATAGACTCCATGACCGCATTTTTTATGAACAATCACAGGGTCAATGGACTTTTAAACGACTAGCGCCATAATATGAAAAAATTAATATTGGTAAGACATGGTAAGTCTACTTGGGAATATCCCGTGCGAGACCATGACCGTGTGCTTTTACAACGCGGTATTGCCGACGCTCATTTAATTGGGGAACAGTTGCGAGCAATGCGTGTAAAACCCGATTGTATATGGACGAGTACAGCTGCACGCGCATTACAAACAGCAACATTAATTACCGAGTATTTAGATTACAATCTAGACTTATTAACCTTAAAACGGTCACTCTATACATTTGAGGCAAGTCAACTGCTAGACGTGATAAACACCTGTGACGATACGGTAAATGGTCTCATGTTATTTTCACATAATTACGGTCTTACAGATTTAGCAAATAAACTGGGAGACCGCTATATAGAGAATATACCAACGACAGGGGTTGTCGTGATAGATTTTAAAACCGCTAGTTGGCAAAACTTAGATAACGGAACAACGGTTGCACAACTGTGCCCGAAAGAGTTAAGAACATGAAAAAGTACTTAAATAGAGAACTTAGTTGGCTTAGTTTTAATGCGAGAGTGCTGCAAGAAGCCAGCGATAAAACAGTCCCTTTAATTGAACGCTTGCGATTTCTAGGAATTTTCTCTAACAACCTAGACGAGTTTTTTAAAGTGCGATATGCAACGATACAGCGCATCTACCGGGCTGGGAAAAACGCTAGAAAGTTGTTAGGAGGCATATCTGCCGAGGAGTTGCTGTTTGAGATTAACAAAGTGGTTATAGAAGATCAGGCGCTAAGTTTTAGAATACTCGAAGAGCTAGAAGAAGAGTTGCGTGCCGAAAATATCATCCTTGTAAACGAGACCGATATTCTAAAAAGTCACGAGGACTACTTGCGCACGTATTTCAATGAAAAAATTAGTCCTGCCCTGGCAACCATTATTTTAAGAAAGGAAACCGATTTCCCGCCCATGCGTGATGGATTAGGTTATCTGGCCGTGCGCATGGAAATGCACAATAAACAAGAACCTATTGTTGCGATTATAGAAATGCCAAAGCATCTAGACCGTTTTGTGGTTTTGCCGCAAATTCCTAATGACGATAAACAATACATTATTTTACTAGACGACCTTATTAGGTATCGTTTACACTATATATTCAACATCTTTGATTACAGCTCGATAGAGGCGCACATGATTAAAGTAACGCTGGATTCTGAACTAGAATTTGACCTGGACTTAAAGCGCAGCCTTTTGGAAAAAATTAGACGCAGTGTACATGAGCGCAAAGATGGTGACCCTGTGCGATTTGTCTATGACCGCAATATCCACGACGACACGCTCGCGCTTATTTTAAAGGGTCTTAAAATAGAAGATATAGACAGTACCATACCTAGTGGACGTTACCACAACCGCAGGGATTACTTAAAATTTCCCAGTTTAGGCCGTAAAGATTTGTTGTACGAAAAACAAAATACCATAGGTGTTAAGGGCGTGAGCCTGCGCACCTCGGTACTTAATCATATTGCAAAAAATGATATCTTGCAGTACACGCCATACCACTCGTTTATTACAACCATCAGGTTTTTGCGAGAGGCGGCCATAGACCCAACCGTTCAAACCATAAAAGTCACCATTTACAGACTGGCCGAAATCTCGCAAATAGCAGGAGCACTTATAAACGCCTCTAAAAATGGTAAACAAGTAACCGTTTCTATAGAATTAAAAGCCCGATTTGACGAGCAGGCAAACATCAACTATGCCGAGTTGATGCAGGAAGAGGGAATTAAGCTCATCTTTGGTGTGCCCGGTCTTAAAGTGCACTGCAAGGCTTGCATCATTACACGATTAGAAAATGGTAAAAATGTGCGTTACGGCTTTGTTTCTACAGGCAATCTTAACGAGAATACAGCAAGAATTTATACGGACTACACGCTGTTTACTGCAAATAAAAAGATATTAAAAGAACTGGATAAAGTCTTTGAGTTCTTTGAAGTGAATTACAAATTCTACAGGTTTAAATATTTACTGGTGTCACCGCACAACCTCAGGTCTGGATTAGAACGGTTGGTACGTCGGGAGATCGCTTTCGCGAAAGCGGGAAAAACAGCCTACATACGTTTTAAGTTAAACTCCTTGTCTGACTTTAAAATAATTGATTTATTTTATGAAGCATCCACTGCCGGCGTAAAAATCGACCTGATTGTACGTGGTATTTGCTCTTTAATTCCAGGTGTTGCGGGGATGAGTGAAAATATACGCGTCATAAGTATCGTGGATCGTTATCTAGAGCATCCCAGGGTTTACAGATTTCACAACAACGGTAATACCGAACTTTACATTTCTAGTGCCGACCTGATGCAGCGCAACTTAGATACCCGTGTAGAAATAGCCTGCCCAGTTTATGACGAAAACATTAAAAAGGAAATTATCGCCACCATGGATATTTGCTGGGACGATAATGTAAAAGCACGAGAAATTTGCGAGCATCAACTTAATAATTATGTGCGCAACGATAAACCACCCAAAAGGTCTCAGTATGAAACCTTTGAATTTTATAAAAAAAAGAAAGATGAGTGATTTAAACTTTAATAGTTTTAAATATGGTGCAATAGATATAGGCTCTAATGCGATACGACTTCTTATCGCATCGGTAAAAAATTATGGCGAGCATGATCCCGTTTTTAAAAAAATTAGTCTCGTGCGTGTGCCTATAAGATTGGGTGAAGATGTTTTTATTAAAGGTGAAATATCGCCAGAAAATACTGTACGGCTTATCGATACAATGAATTCTTATGACCTGTTGATGAAAACACATAAAGTGCGTTCTTATAAGGCATATGCCACTAGTGCGATGCGCGAGGCAACTAATGGTAAACAAGTGCGAGATATCATTTTAAAAGAGACAGGAATCAATATAGAGATTATAGATGGATCTAACGAGGCTGCTATTATTGCAGCTACTGATTTAAAAAACATCATAGATTCTAACAAGGTGTATCTGTATGTAGATGTAGGTGGCGGTAGTACAGAGTTTACACTTTTTGCAAATGGAAAAGAAGTAGCGTCTGAATCCTTTAAAATAGGAACCGTACGTTTATTACACAACATGGTGGACGCGGGCATGTGGGAACAGGTAGAAAAATGGATTAAATTACATACAGCGGGTTATCCCATGGTAGAACTTATAGGTTCGGGCGGTAACATAAATAATATTTTTAAAAGCAGTAACAAACATCCCAATAAACCGCTTACCTATTTCTATTTATCCCGATACTATAAAACCTTGCAGTCGTTTAGTTATGAAGAACGCATGTATTTTCTAAACCTTAATCAGGACCGTGCAGATGTTATTATTCCCGCATGTCTTATTTATTTAAACGCGATGAAATGGGCAAAAGCAAATCATATTTATGTACCTAAAATAGGACTTACCGACGGGATCATCAAATACATTTATAATGCTGAGAATTTTTAAAATGGGTTTTTGTGCAGGTTTCTAAGTAATGACCTACTGAATCGCAGATTTCCACTTAGTTTTTCATGTTGAAAGCATCTTACACAGCGATAGTAATGCATGATGCGTCTTAAAAAATCACGTTAAAAATCCAGATTAAACACCGCTTGCAGCAACCGTACCGCAGGATTTTTTTCTACAAACGTTGTGTATTTGTCTTGGTCGGTGTAAATGTATTTTTTTTGAACAACTTCATCTACAGTGATTGAAAGATCGATAAGGTGATTGTTTAATTGTGTGCGCAAGTATTCTAAAATTTCACCCTTGGCGCTTTCTAAGTTTTCTTTCATAGACTGGTTGGGAAAGTGCAGTTTTAAAAGCGTCCCATCCACAGCAGGGGTGTCTATATTCATACAACTCACTAAATTCATAGATCCTCTTGAAACTAATATTTTTTTGTAAGCGTTCCACAATTGCAGCACTTGGGATGTTGTAAAATGTTCTTGCGGTAACACAGCATCTTCGCCCTGTGTTTGTAGCTTTTGTTTTTGGCTGGCATTGCGCGCTTCAATACCTTGTAAAGAATACTTGCTTACACGCTCTTGCAATTTATTTTGCAAAGCCCGTTTCTTACTTTCCAGCAGTTCGTGGGTAGTTTGTGTGTCTACACTTGCTGCTGTTTCTTGCGCGGTATTCTCTTGACCTTCACCTGCTGTGGGATGTGATAGAGCAGGTTGTTGGTGCGTTACAATTCCCGATTGTGCAGCAGGATGCGCTTGACGCGATTCGATTTTATCCAGATCAATTTCAAAATCAAAGGCAAAATCTATGGATGGGTCTTCATCTTTCTCATAATCATCAGGATCTTCTTCGGCCAGAATTAAAGCGGGTACGTCCAGTAGGGTAGGTTGTGGCTTTTTTGTTTGCGCAAGTTCTCGCTCTATATGTTCTATTTCTGCCAGGGATTTTGCGTCTTCCTGTTTTAGAGCGTCTTGTGTTTTACTGATTTCCTCCGTTTTCGCAGTTGCTATCTGAGCACGCTCCTCTTCGGTTTTGTGAATCGGCTTGTCATTTTCATGTACGGGTACTGTTTTTAATAATTCCGGTACATGGGTTGTGGTAGCCTGTAAAGTAATGTTTTTAAGAACACTAGGTTCTTTTACAACATGATTAATAAAATAGACTGCGGGGAGTATGTGACCTAGGTCATTTTTTTTTTCTCCATCGGTAGTGATAGAGGCCAGTTGCATGAGACATATTTCTACCAGCAGTCGTGGATTCCTGCTGTTGCGGTAGTGGTTGTCTGCTTCATTTGCTTTGTAAACGGCTTGCTGTAAAAAAGAAAGGTCGGTTTTTTGGGACTGTTCTAGGTATTTTTTACTGTTTATCTCACCCACTTCTAGCAGTTTAATCGTGCGGGCATCTTTGCTCACCATTAAGTCTCTAAAATGTGATGCAAGACCATTTATAAAATGCTGTCCATCAAACCCTTTTGCGATAATCGTATCATATTCTACCAGCAGTTGTGGAATATTATTTTCTAAGATTAAGTCTGTAATTTTAAAATACGTTTCTCTATCCAGGACATTTAAATTTTCGGTAACCGCAGCAACGGTGAGCGTGTTTCCAGAAAAACTGACGACACGGTCAAAAATAGATAAAGAATCACGCAAGGCACCATCAGCTTTTTGCGCGATAATGTGCAGGGCTTCTTCCTCGGCCTCAATACCCTCGCGCACGGCGATACGTTTTAAATGTTTACGCATGTCACCTACTGTAATACGCTTAAAGTCAAATATTTGACATCGAGATAAAATAGTAGGAATGATTTTATGTTTTTCGGTAGTTGCTAAAATAAAAATGGCGTGTGCTGGCGGTTCTTCTAGCGTTTTTAAAAATGCGTTAAAGGCATTGGTTGACAGCATGTGTACCTCGTCTATAATGTACACTTTAAAGGATCCTACTTGTGGCGGTATGCGCACTTGATCGACTATAGAACGTATGTCGTCCACACCGTTATTAGACGCCGCATCCAGTTCAAAGATGTTAAACGCAAAATCCTCGTCGGGGTTAAAAGTTCCCGATTGCTGATTAATTTTTTTAGCAAGAATACGCGCACAGGTGGTTTTACCCACACCTCTAGGACCTGTAAAGAGCAAAGCCTGTGCAAGGTGATTGCGCTCTATGGCATTTTCTAGCGTTTTAGTAATGGCGCTTTGTCCCACGACATCTTCAAAGGTTTCTGGGCGGTATTTCCTAGCCGATACGATAAATGGTTCCATATATCAAAGATAGAAGACACAGTCTTTTTAAGACGTATGTGGCTTTTAAAAATTTCTGCTAATTATTAACAATAAGCGTTTAAAAATACTAGTTTTGCGGTAGCAGGTCGCCTTATCGCATGGATGTATGTTCATGAGGAAAGTCCGGACACCATAGGACAGCATAACGGTTAACGGCCGTCATTATGCCTCGTGCGAGCAGCTTGTAAAGAGTTCGCTTTCGCGAAAGCGTAATAGGACAAGTGCAACAGAAAGCAAGTACAGATCAAGCTGTAGTGAAACCAGGTAAACTCTATGCGGTGCAATGTCATGTATATCAGAGCTTGAGCGCGGTTCGTGCGATTCTGAAGGGTAGACAGATAGAGGTTGTGGGTAACTGCAATCCCAGATAAATGATAAGGAGCTGCGTTTGCGCGCGGCAACAGAATCCGGCTTACAGACCTGCTTTTTTATTACTCGTCGTCGTGTGCGGCAAAAAACGTAAATGCCGTGCCACCATACCGGCGGGTATTTACAAAGTACTCCTCGCCACTTAAATCGGTATGCTTAGAGTGTTCTATAACGAGCAACCCCCCGGGGCGCAACAGGTTGCGGCTGTAAACAAGTGTTGCGATAGCGCTAAATGATTCTTGATCAAAATCATAGGGTGGATCGGCAAAAATTAAATCGTATGATTGACCATGGTTTTTAAGGAATTCAAACACGTCTGCCGTTGTAGATTGTATGGTAAAACCTAAGTTTTCGGCTGTTTTTTGTATGAAAGCGGTACATGGCTGGTGTATGTCCACAGTGTGCACGTGGCTGGCACCGCGGCTTAATAATTCATAGGTAATGTTGCCACTACCAGCAAAAAGTTCTAATACTGTGGCACCATGAATGTCTATGTTCGATCTTAAAATATTGAATAAGGCTTCTTTGGCCATGTCTGTGGTAGGTCGCACAGGTAAATTTTTTGGCGCTTGTATGCGTCTGCCTTTATGACTTCCAGAAATTATGCGCATATGGTGTTTTTTAAAAATTCTTCTCCATGCACAACAAAGGTCACTTTGCGTATATACCTGTACAACAGGTCAAAAATGGCTTGATTTTGTGTGTTTTGTAGGATAAAAGTATCCATTGTTTCTGGGTCAAAGCCATTTTGGGCTGTAGAAAACATCACAAAGTACAATACATCATCGGCATTTTCATAGGTGAAAATATTGTGTAGGATCAGTTGTTTCCTCTTAAAGAGCGTAAGGTAAAAGCTGTTTTCTAGCAAGGTAATGTAAACCAAATATTCACTGGACTTATTTTTAAGCGCTAGTGCTTGCAACAATTTGCTGGTATAGTGATAGTAGTCAAAAGCGCCATAAAGATCATGAAAATAGTTGTTGATATTTTCATAAGCGATGTAAACGCAACGAGCGTTTAGGTTTTCAATCGGGTCGTCTACACTTACCACATCTGTTTTTAATAACCGTGTGTTATATTTTAGATAATCAGGTGCTTTGTCTATTTGAAAATACGCATCGGGCACCATGGTAAAAATATCGTGGTTATAAACGATGGTTACTGCATTAAAGTCATTTTCTAATACGGGTTCCTCGTTATACAGCGCTGCAATAGCCTCAAGTAACTCAATGGGATTAAGTAGTTGCTTAAAATCGCGCACAAGAGCAGTTGCCATTGTACCGTTACCGTCATGGATATAAAAACAAAGTCCATCCTGATGAATCAGGACGGACAGTTTGTGGGGTGCTGTTATGTTAATTTTTTTCGGCGGCTGCATATTTTCTTGGCCAGTTTCCTGCGGTACTTACCTCACTCAAATTACCTACAGTGATTTGTGGACCGTCTATGGCTTCTACGGCTTTTACTTTTAGTTCGGCTTTTACCAGTTTAGGAGATAAGTCGTGTAATATATCTTTCTTTTCGGCCGATGCCATAAAGGTACTTATCTCTGCACCGTCGTCATAATACACATCGGTTTCTAGTTTAATTTTTCCTTTGGCATTTGGGAATTTATAGTCTAGCAACGTTCTTACATCTACTTTTTTGAATAAAGAGTCTTTAACCGATTTAAAACCTAGCGTGTCAACAATGGTTATCTCTTTCATGTATCCAGTGACTCCAAAAAGGCGGTTGCGATCTTCGTCTACCACTTGAATATCTCTTTTTTGAATCAAGGCAAACTTTGCAGTATCTACAAATGCAGCTAGTTTGTTAATGTCAGACGTGTAAACGCCTGTAATTGTTTTATGAGCAATTTGTGCATCTCTAATCATAGCAAGCTGGCTTACCACCTGTGAGTAGCGTTCTTCTTTAATTCTATTGAATTTAATAGGCTCGTCTACCGACTGGATGATCATGTAACTAAAGATGATAACGAGTACTACAAGAACTCCTTGAATAAGCGTGTTTACTTTTTTAGAAAGTTTATTAGCATACTTTGCCACTAAAAAAATAGCAACAATACCTAAGACAACTGATATAATAAATGTAGTTAACATAAAGTGATGATTAAATTTTAAGTTTCATGGTGGACAAATCTACAATAAAAATTGACCCAATCTAGTGCTCTAAATAAAAATTGAATTAAGTTTATGCTTCTCTTTTTAGATAAGCTGCATGACTCCCCCAGAGTATTACAAAATTTTAAAACATGATTTTTCCTTTATCCCTACAAATAAGCAAAATAGTGCGCTGGAAAAACTAGCTACGTTTATACTTTCTAAAGAAAATAACGAGCTATTTTTACTTAAAGGGTATGCCGGTACGGGTAAAACAACCATTATTGGGACCCTTGTAAAAAGTTTGTGGCGCACAAAAATGGCTGCAGTTTTACTCGCTCCCACAGGTAGAGCCGCAAAAGTAATAAGCAATTACAGCGATAAACCAGCTGCAACGATACATCGCGAGATTTACTATCCTAAAGGTAATGGTGGTCAGGTAGAGTTTAGTCTTAAAGCAAATAAGCGCATCAATACACTATTTATCGTGGACGAGGCCTCGATGATTCCCGATGTTCACTCTGGGGATAAGATGTTTGGTGGAACAGGCGCATTACTAGACGATTTAATTGAATATGTTTACAGTGGCAGCCGTTGTAAATTATTAATCATAGGAGATACTGCACAGTTGCCACCCGTAAAACTAGATGTTTCGCCAGCTTTAGACGCTGCCCTGCTAGAGCAACGTTTTTTAAAGCATGTGACTTTAATAGAATTAGACGAGGTAAAACGGCAAGAAGTAAATTCTGGAATTTTACTCAACGCTACACAAATACGAGGACAACTAGCCACACAGGATTATGACTTTAAATTTGACGTGGACAACTATGTAGACATTCACAGACTTATAGATGGTCACGAGGTCATGGATGCAATAAATGCGTCCTATGATTTACATGGTCATGAGGACACAGCTATTATCGTGCGATCTAATAAACGTGCAAATTTGTACAATCAGCAAATACGCTCGCGATTGCTCATGCGTGACAGCGAGCTTACCGCAGGCGATTATTTAATGGTTGTAAAAAATAATTACCACTGGCTAGAACCCACGAGCGAGATGGGATTTATCGCAAATGGTGACATTATAGAGGTGCTACAAATATTTAATTTTAAAGAATTATACGGGTTTAGATTTGCAAATGTGCAAGTGCGCATGGTGGACTATCCTAATTCAAAACCATATGAAACAGTCATTATTCTAGACACATTAACAAGTGAGTCCCCTTCTCTTACCTATGACGAGTCTAATAAACTTTACCAAGAAGTGCGAATGGATTATATGAAACTTCCTAAATGGAAACAGTATAAAGAAATTAAGGAAAATAAATATTTTAATGCCTTACAGGTTAAGTTTTCGTATGCCATCACCTGTCACAAATCACAAGGTGGACAATGGGAAAATGTCCTTGTAGAGCAGCCCTATTTACCCGATGGACCTAGTAAAGACTATTTGCGGTGGCTTTACACGGCAGTAACGCGTGCAAAAAGCAATTTATACCTCATTGGTTTTAATGACACTCATTTTGTACATAATTAAAATTCATTTTCCATGTATCGCAAGTGATTGCCTTACTTTTGAACAATAAATAGCTTATAAAACAGTTGCTGGGTTTGTGAAAATGTTCGCTTTCGCGAAAGCGAAATAGCCAACACCCGCCGCGTCTAAAAACAATCATGTATGTCTCTAACCATTATTGCCGTTATTCCAGCAAGGTATGAAGCCACCAGGTTTCCCGCAAAGTTGATGCAGGATTTAGGTGGTAAACCCGTGATAGTAAGGACCTATGAGGCAGCGGTGCAGGCGGGGTTGTTTAGCCAGGTACTCGTGGCGACCGACAGCCCTATTATCTATGATGCCATAACAGCACATGGCGGCAAGGCGGTGATGAGTATAAAAGAGCACGATTGTGGTAGTGACCGCATTGCCGAGGCTGTTGCGTCTATCGATTGTGATATCGTTATAAATGTGCAAGGTGACGAGCCGTTTACTAATAAAGGTGATTTAGAAAAACTTATCGAGGTTTTTAAAAAGGATGTTCCACAAGATATAGCTCTCGCGTCCCTGATGCATGAGATTACAACCGCGGCAGATATTGCTAATCCCAATCATGTAAAAGTAATTACAAATCTGGCAGGGGATGCTCTCTACTTTTCAAGATCGCCTATTCCTTTTAAACGTGACAGTGAATTGCATCTTCCTGTTTATAAGCACATTGGGATTTATGCTTTTAGAAAGTCGGCATTGTTGCAGTTTTACAACAGCGATCCCACACCACTAGAATTGACTGAGAAAATAGAATGTATTAGGTATTTAGAACACGGCCATAAAATAAAAATGGTCGTCACTAAAAATCAAACCATAGGTATAGACGTCCCCGATGATTTAGAAAAAGCACGGGCAAAGTGGCAGGAAATTTCTTAGATACTTATCCCTACAGGCAACATTTCTTTATACTCGTTGCGGTTTTTGCGCACAAAGCCAGCAATTTTGGGGTGTGTAGGCACCACTTTTAGGTTTTTTTGACCTTTGATGTTTGTAAAAATGGCTCTTAGAAAACAATCCTTAAATTCGGTGTTATTGTCCAGAGATTCAGGAAGTATAAGTTTTGTTAGAAAGATTTTACGCTCTTGTTGTGCATATTCTACTTTTGCAAAAGCGCCTTCATACTGGCATTCATATTGTCTTAAAAATTCGTTGTTTGTTATTTCTAATTGTATCGTGTTTGTTTCCATATGCTAGTTTTTCTAACTATTTGTGAAGTTTAATGTAGGTTACAAATGAATAGAGCGTTTGTAAAAACATCTAATCTGCTTAAATGTAATGCGACGTGATGCCGTCTTAATTAACTTTGCAAAGATAAGGCATTTAAAAGCCTGAAAAACTGTTTTTATGTTTAAAAAACTGATAATAAGGTTATACCGCGTTTTATGAAACATGTTTATTGTATTCCTGGACTTGCGGCATCGACTGCGATTTTTGAATATATACAGTTACCCCCAGCACAGTTTCAATTGCATTTTATACCGTGGGAATTGCCGCTGCCTCAAGAAACTTTAAAGGAGTACAGCAAGCGGTTTGCAAAAAAAATTGAGCATGAAAACCCGATTGTGATAGGTGTCTCTTTTGGCGGGCTTGTAGCGCAAGAAATTGCCTCGAGTATCGCTGTAGAACGCGTGGTAATTATATCCAGTATAAAGTCTAGGAGTGAGTTGCCGCTGGCCATACGTCTTTCTAAGTGGTTAAAATTTCACAGGATGTTACCTACTTTTTTAATTGAGCACATGGATCTCGTTTTTAAGTACAACATGGGTATAGGTCAGAAAAAATTAGAGCGGTATGCACGGTATTTAGAAGTGCGAGATAAAGGTTACTTAAACTGGTCCTTGCGATGTGTTGTGCACTGGGATAGGGTAGTAGCCGACCCTAGAGTTATTCACATACATGGCGAGGATGACACCATTTTTCCATTAAAAAACATAGAAAAGTGTATCGTGATACCGGCCGCTAGTCACGCTGCTATTATTACCCATGCCAAATGGATAAATCAGCGTTTGCCAGAAATTCTCTACCCAAAAGCTTAATCTGTTCACAATTTTGTAATTTTAAACCTTAACAAATCAAGTAAATGAAAAACGGAATCATCGGTTTTTGCTGTGCAATCATCATGTTATTGGGTATTAATGCGGTAAAACAATCTTACCAGCACAACGATGATACAAATGCGCAAACAGTTAAAAACCTTTCTAGAGCAAGCAGTATTTCTTTACCTGCACAGTTGGACTTTGCAGGAGAATCGGCCCCTATACAGTTACCTGATATTAAAGAACGCGCCGACAAAGAATTTTTAGTAAATACCTACTGGCAGTCTAATACCATTTTATTAATAAAAAGGTCTCACAAATATTTTCCCATTATAGAGCCTATTTTAAAACAACAAGGCATCCCCGACGATTTTAAATATCTGGCAGTTATAGAAAGTGGTCTACAAAATGTTACCTCACCCGCCGGGGCAAAAGGTTTTTGGCAAATCATGCCCTATACAGGTAAAGAACTAGGTTTAGAAATAAATAGTGAAGTAGATGAACGTTACCATTTGGAAAAAGCTACTTACGCCGCTTGTGCATACCTTAAAAAAAGTTATGAAAAATTTGGTAGTTGGACACTGGCAGCGGCAGCCTATAACGGTGGCAATGGTGGGATATACACCAGATTGGATAAACAAAGTGTGGGCTCTTACTATGACATGCATTTAGGAGAGGAAACGGGCAGATACGTTTTTAGAATTTTAGCCGTAAAATCGATTTTACAAACTCCTACAAACTACGGCTTTTTCATACAAGAATCCGAACACTATAAACCCATCCCAGTTTCTTATATTACAGTGGATGATAAAATTAACGACCTTGCAGTTTTTGCAAAAGAAAAAAACATCAATTATAAAATCCTTAAAATACATAATCCGTGGTTGGTATCTACCACGCTACAAAATGCCTCTAAAAACACCTATAACCTAGCAATACCCCTAAAAGGTAGCTATGAGTAAATAGGATTTTAAAATTGTAGCTACTTTTGCACAGGTTTTAATAATTTATGAAAAATAAAAAAATGACTTTAACCATCATCCTTTATCTACTACTTATAGGTCTTCTTGCGGGTATGTTAAGTGGTGGAGTAGGTGTGGGTGGCGGCATTGTCATGGTGCCACTTGCGGTATTTTTTCTAGGTTTTACACAGCACGAGGCGCAGGGCTTAAGCCTAGCCGTCCTGGCGGTACCGGTTACATTACTTGCGGCTTATAATTACCACATATCTGGTTCACCACTAGACTGGCGCTATGCAGCTATTATTGCGGTGGCCTTTACCATCGGCGGTTATCTGGGTTCAAAGGTTGCGGTAAATATTAGTGAAACTGCGTTGAAAAAAGTTTTTGGATTCATCATGCTGCTGGTCGCAATAAAACTTATTTTCTTTTCGGGTCCTAAAAGTTAATGTTAAGAAAACCGTAACATGCTTTACACGCATTAAGTTGTTTCTTTGTACAAAATTTTAACTATTACCGACATTATGAAAAAACTGATTTATTTAAGTATTCTATTTTCTGGAATCACGTTAACACAGGCACAAATAAGTGCACCGCAACCCAGCCCACTTTCTAAAGTTACTCAAACGGTAGGACTTACCGATGTTTCTTTAGAATATTCAAGACCAGCAATGCGTGGACGTACTGTTTTTGGTGATTTAGTACCTTACGGGCAGCGATGGAGAACGGGTGCAAATGCTAATTCTATTGTTAAGTTTAGCGATGATGTGACGTTTAATGGCACCGCGGTAAAAGCAGGTAGCTACGCAATTTTTTCAGTACCTGGAGAAAATGCATGGGAAGTGATGCTGTACAACGACACCACAAACTGGGGAACACCTAGAACATGGGATGACACAAAAGTCGTCGCCAAAGCCACCGTGCCAGTAAATACCTTGCGCAATAAACAAGAAAGTTTTACCATAGGAATTAACGAGGTCACCATGGATGGTGCACACCTGCAAATATCTTGGGACAAGACCCTAGTTGCAGTTCCGTTTACGGTTCCAACTGCTGCAAAAACATTGGAAAGTATAAATAAAGTAATGGCTGGACCATCGGCAAATGATTATTACAGTGCAGCAACTTTTTACCTAGAGTCAGGTAAAGATTTAAAACAAGCACGCGAGTGGATTGTTAAAGCGACTAGCATGCGACCTGACGCCTTCTGGATGTTTAGAAAGCAATCGCTGATAGAGGCACAACTAGGCGACAAAAAAGCGGCCATTGCTGCTGCTAGAAAATCATTAGAGCTTGCAACCGCTGCAAATAATGCTGATTATGTAAAGTTAAATACAGACAGTTTAAACGAGTGGGGCGTTAAGCTATAACTTATTTTTTAAAGAGTTCGCTTTCGCGAAAGCGAACAATCCCAAAGCCGCCTGCTACACACGTTCAGGCGGTTTTTTTATGCAGCAGCAGGAGGCCAATTTCAAACTTTTGTTAAAGACCTATTGTAAGGTATGATAAGGTTTTATATTTGTGTGAAACAATACCACAAATCATGAAATTTACAAGAAAAGCAAACGCCCAATGGGCAGGAACAGGAAAAGACGGCAAGGGTACAGTATCGCTAGAAAGCGGTGTGTTGAATCAATCTCCTTATGCCTTTAACACCCGATTTGAACAAGCCCCTGGCACAAACCCTGAAGAACTTCTAGGTGCCGCACATGCGGGATGTTTTACCATGCAATTAAGCTTTTTATTAAATGAGGCTGGATTTACAGCAACGACGCTAGATACAAACGCGCATGTAACCTTTGAAAATGGTACCATCACACTTATACATCTAGATTTAACCGGTCAGGTACCAGACATAACTGCCGATGTCTTTACCGAAATCGCCACAAAAGCTAAGGAAATTTGCCCTGTTTCTAAATTGCTAGATACCGAAATTACACTGGCTGTAAAATTGCTTTAAATCTAAAATATCCAAGAAACGTACTTGGTTAGCGAATACCTTTAAAAACACTAACGACATGCAGATATACCTGTTTGTCCTTAGTGTTTTTTTTTAAACAAGAGCTTTAGGCTGCTGATTAAAAAATTGTTGAAAAACAACTGCCATTCCTATGGTCAAAAAAGTCCCTAGCGGGTTTAACCATAAAAATGGTAGTATTTCTATACCATCTACAAACTCATGCAAGATGGCGCAGGTGGCAACGATTATTTGCGAGCACACAGCGGCAAAAAAAACAGCCTGACCCTGAATCTTCTTGAGATAAAATGCGACCAAAAAAATACCCAAAATAGTTCCATAGAATATAGATCCTATAAAGTTTACCAGTTGGATAAGGTTATCAAATAATGAGACAAAACTGGCAAATCCTATGGCAATAATGCCCCACATGAGTGTGAACCATTTGCTCATTTGCACATCGTTTGTATCACTACTTGTTCTATTTCTAAATTGTTTGTAGATATCTACGGTCGTTGTACTAGACAACGCATTAAGTTCTGACGCTGTAGACGACATGGCGGCACTTAAAATAACCGCAAGTAATAAACCGATAAGTCCTTTAGGTAAGTGGTTTAAAATAAAATGAATAAAGACAAAATCCTTGTCATTTGTTTCTATTCCATCGTTTGCTTTTTTAATCATTACACGTGCTTGCTCCCTGTTTTCTTCTTCTGCGGCGCGCAGTACGGTTAGTTTTTTAGACAGTGTAACGGGGTCTTGGGTAATGATTTCGTTGTTTAAACTTACGGCAAATTGCTTTTGTGCTGCCTGTTTTTCGGTCAGGATTTGCTGGTGACGTTCTTGCAATTGATTATAAGATGGGGCATAGGGACTTGCTAAAACGGCTTTTTCGGCAGCGGGATTAAAATTAAGCGGGGTGCTGTTAAATTGATAAAAAACAAAAACCATCACGCCTACAAGCAGTATAAAAAACTGCATAGGAACTTTAAGTAAACCGTTAAATAACAAGCCTATGCGCATTTCTTTAACAGATTTCCCCGATAAATAGCGCTGTACTTGAGACTGGTCGGTACCAAAATAACTAAGCATTAAAAAGGTCGCGCCAAAAATTGCCGACCACACGTTGTACCGATCATCTAGCGAAAATTTAAAATCTAAAATCTTCATCTTATCGGCGCTGCCTGCCATGGTTAACGCGTTGTCTATACTTACGTTATCGGGTAATTGTGTTATGATAAGCACAAATGCGGCAATCATGCCGCCTAGAATAACAATCATTTGCTGCTTTTGGGTGACGTTTACCGCTTTAGTTCCACCAGAAACGGTATATATAATGACCAAAACACCTATGATCACGTTTAAATATTTAAGTTCCCAATCCAGTACAGCACTTAAAATAATTGCCGGCGCATAAATAGTAATACCTGCTGCAAGACCACGCTGCGTAAGAAATAAAATAGATGCGAGCGATCTGGTTTTTAAATCAAAGCGCTTTTCTAAAAACTCGTAAGCGGTGTACACTTTAAGTTTGTGATATATCGGTATAAAGGTTACACAAATGATAATTACCGCGATAGGTAGTCCAAAATAAAATTGAACAAATTCCATCCCGTCGGTATAAGCCTGTCCAGGTGTGCTTAAAAATGTAATGGCACTGGCCTGGGTAGCCATAACCGAAAGTCCCACTGTCCACCACCGTGCATCGCCGCCTTTTAGATACTCGGCAGCCGATTGTTTTCCTCGTGTTTTATAAACACCATAAAGCACAATAAAAGCGAGTGTCGCGCATAATATGGTCCAATCAATTGCCTCCATAAACGCTACTTACAATGTAAAAAATAAATGCAAATAACAGATTTATGATGATAACAAGAATGTATGCTTGTCGCCATCTATCTGCCTGAATATCTTTTTCTTTCTCGTCTTTTTTATCCATTACTTGCTTATATTTAACATGTTAGCCATTAATCTATAAGCACCTATAACCCCAGCAGGTAATTCTCTAAAAAGGCTTAAACCGGTGTAAATGATGTGCCCTTTACCATAGGGAGCAACGAGCAGGCTGCCCTTATTCATAGGCTCACCGGCGTCATTCATTCCTAAAATGGGTGTAAAGGTTGCATCCCAAGAATCAGGGAAATAAAGGCCACGCTCTTGTACCCAGTTATCAAAATCTGCGGTACTTAATTTATTGGGCGTATGGAGTATTTTGTGGTCAGGATTTAAAAAAGTTACTGCGGCGTTCTCATCGGTTACTCGCTTTCGCGAAAGCGAAATTTTTAACGGCCCTAGTGCATTTGCATCAAAACCACCCGATTTATTGTATTGCATGATGAATGTGCCACCGTTTTCTACATAGTTTGCAATACGATTTTTAAGTAAAGGCAAGTCAGGATGCACGTTTGCAGCGCGTATTCCCACCACAATGGCGTCATAGGATGTAAGTGCATCGGGTAGTGTGGCCGGAATAAACAGGTCTACTTTTATGCCCATGGCCTCTAAAGCTGCTGGAACATCGTCACCTGCCCCTGTTATATATGCAACTCGCTTTGCCTGGTTGATGATGGCTGGATTAATGACTGTTGCTGTTGCTGGGATGACATATTGCTGGTTAGGAATGTGATTAAAATCTAGCGTAATCACATTTTCAAGGTATACCGCATCGTCCACTTGTGCGCTCGCTTGTATGATTCCCGATGTGGTTATTGCAGGCGCTTTAACAGTAAAAACGACTTGTTGTGTATTGCCTTTTTTAAGATTTTCTATCGTTTGGCTCGCGGGGGTTACCTCCCAGGACTCAGGATGATTCAATTGTACAATAACATTTTTAAGGTCTTTAAAGGCGGTTAGGTTTACGGCTATATTTTGGGGTGTGTCATTAAAAACATACACAGGATTTGCAATAGCGAGTGATACCGCTGGCACGACATACAATGGCTCTCGTACCTCACCACGCACGGGGTCTGTTGATTTGTAAATCACGGGGATGGCTTGTGAGATATTTGCAGCACCTATTTTAACTGTGACAAATGTTTTAAAGGCTGGATCTGATTCTGGTTTTGTAATGTCTAAAGAATTATCAACGGTGTACATTCCAGTGGTGCCAGGTTTTTTAAGCCAGTAGGGTGTACTGGTTTCATACCCCTGCGGTATGTGTAGCTGCATCTTTGTCATGACCGCATTGTTAGAACGCACGCGGTGTTGCGTGGTCGCAGCTTCTAATAAGTTGTTGCTTGCGATTTCAAAGGTAACCTCGCTGCTACTGCGGTTGGTCAGTTCTAAATTAAGATTGTAGGTTTGACCCGGTGTTGCTTGTGATGTCTTTGCTGTAAGTTCGATATAAATGCCTGCGATATCTAAAATGATGTTATTTATCTCTTCTAATTTAATGTTTTGCCAGTGTGCATCTTTAAGATTTAGGATAAGATTGCGCATTTCTAACAGGTCGTTTAGGCTAGCCTCTGGATTTTTAAAATTGTAATTATCACGTATTTTTTTCCACAGGGTTTGTATTTGTTCACCGCCTTTTACACGTGTCCATGACGTGTTGATACCTGAAAATAAATCTTCTTTGTTTTCGGGAAAACTACCGTCTAAAAACTCTAGATATTCTGTTTGTGAACCACGAGATCCACTAGAACCAAATCCCTGAGATTTGTGCTTACTGCGACTTAAAGCTGCTATCTCGCCATTAGAATAACCGTTCCACGGGTAATATGTACCGGCGTTTATAAGAAGAAGATTTTTCTTATTGGCTTTTTCAAAGGCTTCTTCACTTCCATAAAACCACCAGCTTGTGTTAAAAAAAATACGATCAGGTTGCCATGGCGCTAGGGTATTTAATTGATTGCCGTAAGATGATTTTAGGCCTGCGCTTTTAAATGCGAGCATACTTAACATAGCGCTGCTTGTGTGGTGTCCATGGGTTGTTCCTGGTGAGCGGTGGTCAAAACGGTTTATGATGACATCGGGTTTAAACGTCCTGATAATGCGCACCATATCTTCTACAACTTGTTGTTTATTCCATATCTCAAGTGTTTCGTCGGGATGTTTAGAATAGCCAAAATCATTGGCACGTGTAAAAAATTGCAAACCGTTGTCGATGTTGCGAGCTTCTAAAAGTTCTTGTGTGCGTATAAGGCCTAGTTGCTCCCTTAATTGTGGGCCAATAAGATTTTGACCGCCGTCACCGCGGGTGAGCGATAAATAGGCTGTGCGTGCATGCCTATCATTTGCTAGCCACGATATAAGCCGTGTGTTTTCGTCGTCGGGGTGCGCAGCTACAAATAAAGCGCTACCTAAAAACCCTAGTTTTTCAATGTTATGGTATATGGTTGCACTAGATACAGGCGGTCGCGTTAATCTATTTTCTTGCGCAAAAGAGGTGACGGTCGTTCCTGCAAAGACGAGTAGTAAATAAAGATGCTTCATGATGGGGTGAAGATACTATGTGCACATGTTAAAATAAAATAAAAAATAAGATACGCTTGTTTGCAAACTTTGCATTTAGGAAATTAAAAAAGTAAATAATCTAGACACTTATTCATACAAAAGGCCCATTTCTTTTTTTACAGCTTCTATGACTGTATTTACTTGTGTAGTTATCGATTGCGGTAACTTGTCACTTTGTGTCAGGCTGTGCATTATGCAAAAGTTCACCTCTTCTATCTCGTGAATGTACCCGTTGCCTGTATAGGGCAGGTTTATAACTGTTTCAACACCTTGTTGTGATAAGGTGAGTTGTTGGGCATGGTGAAACCTGCTGTGTATTTTTAGTGTTCCTAGGGTGCCATAAATAATGGCTTCGGTAGGTGTGTCTGCCTCGATGGTAGATTCTAAAATGGCTTTTGAACCATTTGAGTAATCCAATAGCATGGCGCAGTAACTGTCTACCTGTGTTTTTGTGAAACGTGCCATCACCTTTAAGTCCTGCGGCATGCCTAGTGTTAGAATGCTTAAATAAATAGGATAAATGCCTAAATCTAACAGGGAACCACCTCCTAATTTTTTATTGTATATTCTACCTTCAAAGTTTTTTGGAGCGTTAAAACCAAAATCGGCACGCATGAATAAAATTTCTCCTAGAGTTTTGTTTTCTAGTAGCTCTATTACTTTAACAGTTGCAGGAATAAAACGGGTCCAAATACCCTCCATGAGAAAAAGTTTTCTAGATTGAGCCTCGGCAATCATGGTTGCTACTTGTTCTTGATTAATTCCCATAGGTTTTTCACACAACACATTTTTACCATGTTTTAAACACAACATGGTATTTTCAAAATGCATGGCATGTGGCGTGGCTATATAAATAACATCGATGTCTGGGTTTTTTACAAGGTCGGCATACGAGTCATTATGCAGGTTTGCTTGATATTGCTTTTTAAAAGCCTGTGCTTTTTCTCCATCACGAGAGGCCACTGCATGCAGTACAGCGTGTGGCGACAGCAGCAGGTCTGCGGCAAATTTATGCGCAATTTTACCCAGGCCTATGATGCCCCAATGTACTTTCTTATTCATGAAGTGTAATTTTTATCATGCAACATTGCAAAGGTCAAACTTAAAAACTAATTCTTAAGCTGTATATCGAGAGGTGTTGATTACCTATAAACTTAAAGCCACTCTTCTTTGTACAATAGGGCAGTTTTAAGAAACATAAACAACTCTGGAAAATGGGTTTTAAAATCATGCGGGGATTCAAAGAAATATTCAGTAAGCACGGCCATAAACTCGTACTGATTTGTAAAGGCGTACATTCTAAAAAACGAGGTGGTGGTTAACTTATTTTTCACATCGTTATCCATGAGTTTGTGCAGTATGCGTTGGTGATATTTGTGGTAACGATAGGCATCAATGCTAGCGTATCGCTCACTTTCTAGATGCATGACATGTGTAAATTCATGCAATCCCAAATGGATATTGTCATTTGATACATCCATGCCCTGTTTAAAATCAACCCACGATAAGGCTAGCACTCGTGCTCTAGGGTTGTACTCACCCTTGTGATATTCACTATTTGTAGGGCTTTTAAATTCCTCGTCAAAAAACAAAATAGTATCTAAAAACGGGAATAAATAGTCCCTGCGACCAAAACTAAGTTGGCAAGCTACAGCAGCGACCAGGACGATTTGTTCGTCGGTTACTGGTTTTTTGTGGCGGTGTTCAAATTTTTTATCGGCGATAAAGCAACACATCCGATGCTCAAATTGCCGCTGGTATGAAAGTGATAGTTTGTTGTAAAAAGAGAATGATTCTAGGTATCGCTTTCGCGAAAGCGATAACCTTTTATAGCTAAACACTTGTCGGTACCATAAGAAGTCATTTTTGCGTTGTAGTGCGCCTAAAATAACATGTATGATAAAAAGCAAAAATCCCAAGCCCACAATGGCAAAGGCATAGGGTGCCATCCACTGGTTCTCGGGATTTACCTGATATGTAAGTTGCCAAAGCAACCGTTAATCTCTAGACATAAAAATTTGTAGGATATACCAAAACAGCAACATTAACGATGCAAACAGTCCTAAAGAAGCACCTACATACTGGTCGGTATGGTAATGATGTACAAGGTTAGATGTTTGGTATAAAATTGTTGCCGACGCTAGTAAAACCATGAAGCCGCTAAAAAACAATCCCAAATCAAAACCAAAAAGCATCCCTGCGATAATAATTCCAATCGAGATGATAAAACCTATCACTAAGATGTTTTTGAGGAAAGAAAAATCTTTTTTGGTGATTAATACAACGGCGCTTAAAGCTGTAAAAAGTGAAAGTGTAGTAATTGCAGCCTGGTTAAGCACATTAGCACCATTAAGTTCGCCATAGGCAAAGGCGATATACAATAACGGAATGAAAATGATAGCCTCGGCAGTTACAAAAAGTAGTAGTGCGAGGTATTGTTTTGTCTTGTCATGACTGGAATGTGCCATTTTTTCAGCATAACTGGTGGCAAACATAAAGGCACCTAGTACAAGCAGCCATTGAAAACCTTGTGTAAGGCTTAACATAAACTCTACAAGTGGCGTGATGCGTAGGAAAATACTTTCTAAAATCACAAAAAGCAGTGTTGCAATAGCAACGTGTGCATAAGTCTTGCGATAAAAAGTAGCACGAGTTTCATCATTAACTTCGATAAGTGGCTTGTATGATGTACTTAATTCATTTGTTTCAAACTGATTCATAGATAGTGGTTAATTAAAGTAAAGATAGCGTTTATTGTAACAGGTTTACATTTTGAACATCTTATTCACGGTCAATAATTAAACCAATTTTTATTTTTAACGTCTAAACCCGGTATGAGCACAAGTAGTGAGGAAGAACTTATCGCGCTGTTAAAGGATACCGCTACGCAAGATGCTGGTTATCGCATACTGGTGCGCACTTATAGTAAGCAGTTGTACTGGCAAATACGTAAAATGGTAATCGACCACGATGATACAGACGATGTTTTGCAAAATGTTTTTGTAAAAGTTTTTAGGGGGTTTCACAATTTTAAAGCAGACAGCAAACTGTCAACTTGGCTTTTTAGAATTGCCTATAATGAAAGCTTAACTTTTTTAACTAAAAAGGCAAAACTTACAAAGGTAACAAGTCAAGAGTTGCAGGAACATCTTGTAGATTCACTAGAAGCTGACGTTTATTTTACTGGTGACGACATTCAATTAGCCCTGCAACGGGCGCTTGCAAAACTGCCCGATAGACAAAAGGAAATTTTTAATATGCGGTACTATGACGATTTAATGTTTCAAGATATTGCAACTATTTTGGGACTTACCGAGGGCGCTGTAAAAAGCAGTTATCATATTGCAGCAAAAAAAGTAGAATCATTTGTGAAAGAGGGTTCACCATAAATTGACCAAGCCCTAACAGAATCCTAACTGAATAAGCAATGATCCTACAAATAACGTTAACGACTAAAAATACTTTTTGAACTTTAATAAACTAATGGAGTCTTACAGCAGTAATGAAGAAATACAAATCAAATAATAACATAGGATTTAAGGTGCCCGACGGTTACTTTGAAACGCTGGAAACACGTTTGCTCGATCTTAGAGAAAACGAAAATCAAGCTGGTTTTGAAGTGCCAAAAGATTATTTTGAAAATCTAGAGGAACGCCTTTTACAACATGTTAAACCGGCACATAAAGTTTACAGGTTGCAAGCCGACAACATAAAATGGATTGCGCCATTGCTGGCTGCAGCTGCACTAGTAGCCGTAGTATTAACAACCAAATTTTTATTTAATCCAGCACCACAGGATAATGCAACACCACTTGCTTCTGTTAAAAATGAGGAGCTTATGGAGTACATCTTAAAGCAGCCGCAAATAGACGACTCCTACACGTTGTCCTATTTATTTGCAACAACACAGTTGCCCGATAATGATGGGTTAACGCAAACCATAGAAGACGAGGAGCTTATGGAATATCTTATCCAAAACAATATTGACAATCCTTATATAGACTAATGAAAAAGATCTTTCAACTTTTATTTATAATAGGCAGCAGCATTACAGTGTTTGCTCAAGGAAATTATAACGATAAGCAAGAAAAAATTAAAGCATTACTTGTCACACACCTAAGTAATGACTTAAAATTGAGCGCCCAAGAAGCCGAAAAATTTTGGCCAGTGTATCATGATGCTAAATCTCGCATGGACGATTTACAGTCTAAAAAACGCAAGATACTGAGAGATCTAGAGAACAAACTAAAAACACTTAGTGACAACGAGTCTCAAAAATACATTGCAATCCTAGACGATATAGAAGAAAATAAAGTAAAGGTAGAAGCCGGTGCAAAAAATGACATTATAAGAATTGTGGGTGCAAAACGCTATTTGGTTCTTAAAAATGCCGAGATGACCTTTAGACGCAAAATGCTCGAAGAATTTAGAGAACGCGGTGGTCGTCGTGATTAATTGGTTTTTTAAACACAATACAGGATTAAATACGATTTATAGCTTCTTACATCCTGCGTTTGTCGCCGGCCAAAAAGTAAACTAGCGTTGCAATACAGTTTTAAATGTTCCTGATAATCTTTTATTCTGTGATGTTTTTTACATGTTTTTTAAACGTTTCATCGTCCCATTCTTCGGGTCTTTTAAGGTGCGTGGTAACATAGTCTAGGGCTGTGGATTTACTGCGCAGCTCTAGAATAAGAACATCTGTAAAAGTTCTTATGACTAATAAAAGCGCTACTGCAAATCCCACCTGGTTAAAGAAGAAAAAGAATCCAGAAAGAATAACCACAAACTGCTGTACAAATATTCTTAGATAAGGCGCAAACATGATTTCCTTTGGGGTAATTTCCATAAAACGCTCTTCCTTAATAAAAACCATTAAAAACGTGTATCCGTGTGTGATAAAAAGGGATAATAAAAGAATCCACATGTTTTCTTGTTGCAACAGCATCTTATAGTTAGTTATTAAGCTAAAAGCGTCAACGGATGTATCCCCCACAACCGTGATAAACCCAAAAGCAAAAATGGACTGAATTGCAACAAAACCCCCATAATGCGCTAAAAAAAACAAGATGCTACCTAATTTGCCAAATCCCTTTTCTTGTAGATTAGGTTTTCTAGCGCAGCCCATTTTAAGTACGTTAAAAATACCTATGATGATCGTTTCTAGGAAATATGAAAATATAACCGTAGACGCACTTACCGCGCCAGTTGTATACATGGCAAAAAGAAACAAGTTTGTCAAATAAATGCTTTGATTGCGGCTGTTGGGTAGAAAAGTATTTTTTAGAAACATGTCTTAACAATAGAGACAAATATATACATCTTAAACGATGCTTTCATGTATGGCAAATGCCCCATAATACCTTTCTTATGTATATTTGGAATTCGGTTATAGAAACAATCTAATTAAAGTACCATGAGATTTTTACTTCTTTTTATTTTTAGTACGTTACTATTTATTTCTTGTAAAAACAATACAAGTAACGATGTCCAACCACCTAGCGAGGCCGCAAAAAGCCCAGAGTACCAGGCATATATAGCAGCTTATAATGACTTTGTAAATTGTGTAGGGGAGCGCCCGCAACTTACTAACGATTTATTAAATAAAAAAATAGACGGTGCGCAGTTTGAAGAATTGCTGGACAAAAACACAAACCTGTGTGCGCTTAAACGCAAGTTGTATTTAACACATTTTGAGATATTTGCAGCAACCTATCCCGAGGAAGCCCCGGCGCTGCGATTAAGTACCGATTTAGGGCAGTAGTTTTTTAAAATTTGCCGTGTCATTAATTTGATTACCGTTGTAAACAAGTTCCCATTCCAAACTGCTGGTTAGCACAAATATTTGGCTTAATTCACTCAGCAACCTGTTTTGTGCATTAGCCATCATGTCACTTTTTAAGAGTTGTTTACGCAAATCTTTAGTGATTTTTACCTTAATGCTATTCAAGTCCTTTGCGTTAAACTTATTAAAATAGCCGTTTTCCATGCGATAGAATTGCAAATTGGGATCTATGGATAATTCGGCTTTAGGAATGTAGTTGATCGTTATGGTTTTAGAACTTTGGTTGACATCATATTGCAGTTCGCGCAAGTTATAAGCCACCTGCGCCTTTGCGTTTGCAATGACAAGGGCATTTTTTTCACTAGAGAAAATATCTAATCCATAGGTTTCTTTATTCTCATAACTGTACACTTTTGCATAGCTAGCTTCGGTGACAACCAGCTTACTTACATTGCGCAATTGCTTTTCTATAAGGGCACTTTGTGCATAAATTTCACCTTTTGTGGCTTGTCGGTCTCTTATAAAGTCATATAAAAATAACACGGCCAACACCACGATAATAATCATGACAATCTGTTTAATACTACTTCTCATAAAAAACGATGTTTGGGTATGTTTTTATTAAATCCTGTCGCAACCGTTGTAATTGCTGTATATGTTTTTCTAGATTGTGGGGTCGGTGATTTTTAAGTTGCTGGTATTTATGAATGCTCTTCATGGTGTGCTGTGCGCTTGTGTTTATGACGCTTTCGCGAAAGCGTTCCCACACATAATCTATGCCCAATTCATTAAGATGCATCATATCACGGGCATAGTAACGATAATCTCGCAACTCGTCCATTACAATCTCATAAGCCGGGAAATAACGTGCTTTATTGTGCTCTACCAGCCGTTGTAAACACTCGTGCAGTCTTGCTTTACTGCGTTGATTCTCAATAAAACCGTCCTTTAAATGGCGCACAGGCGACAGGGTAAAAACGATGTGTGCCTGCTGGTTAATGTGTTGAATGGCGGTTACCATCGCCTCTAGAGCGTCGCTAATTTCTTGTAAACTGAGCAGTCGCTTGTTAAATAATGCTTGGGGTTGTTTGTGACAATTGGCAACAATTTGTTGTGTAGCTTTAAGTTCATAAACCCATGACGTGCCTAGGGTGATAAAAACGTGACTTGCGGTTTGCAGGCTTTTGCACAACGATATGGATGCATGATTCAGGTTTGTGGTCACCTGTTGGGTGTTCTCCCCGTTGAGAGCAGAATGCGCCAGATACGAAAACGTGTTCTCAACATCGCTGCGCGTATACGGTGATTTGTTTACAGCGCGTGTAATTAGTTGCGCGAGACTTACCGGATTAAAAATAATTCCAAAAGGATTAACCGTTGTGTGGAAACCGTAATATTGTAACTTGCCGCCTATGTTTTCGGTAAAACAGCTTCCTAAAAGTACCACTTTACTATGATAGTCGATTAAGGGCTGCAAGCTGTTTAATGGGACAAGCGTTTGTAACTTCATTTTACAAAATTAACAAATGCTGCTCAATTAGCTTCATATCGCAAGTCACCGTTTCCTTGATACCGCAAAATTCATTCATTGTTGTGATTTTTTCGTTCAAGCTATTGACTGTTTTAAGCATCAAGCCTAAACAAAATAGTAAAAAGTAGCTATTCAAGTTATTATTAATCGCTATGATTTTAAAAGACAAAAACAGTATGTCGTAACTTGCAAAAGTGTTAAGCCTGTTATCTAAAAGCAAACCTTTCTTATGGACAATTCAGATTACAATAATGTTCCTGCACAGAAAAAAAAGCTGTTAAAAAAGAAAATCACGATGCTATCCTTGCAAAACAATTGCACGAGGGAATTGAAACCTATAGGAAAAACAGATCTTCTACCTTTTTAAGCAGCTTTATGGCTGGATTAGAAATAGGATTCAGTTTTCTGCTAGTAGCCATTGTGTTCAGTTTTTTTGATGGTAAAGTACGTCATGAATACATACCTAAACTTGCTGCGTTTGTGTATCCGCTAGGGTTTATTTTGGTAGTATTAGGCAAGTCCATTTTGTTTACCGAACAAACATCGTTGTTATCACTTCCCGTCATTAATAGAGACCAAAAAATTAAAGACCTAGTAGCATTATGGGGAATCGTCATATCAGGAAACTTACTGGGAGGCTATCTAATAGGCGCTTTTTTTTGTTTGGATAGGCCCCGAATTAGATATTATCACCTTTAAAGGAATAGAAGATGTAGCGGTGCACGGTAATCATTATAGCAGAGATGTCATACTTGCCAGTGCGATATTAGCGGGCTGGCTCATGGCATTACTGTCGTGGATTATTACAACCGCAAAATCTGTATCTTCAAAAATTATGGTCATTTACATAGTCACCTTTATCATCGCCTTATCGGGTTTGCATCACAGTATTGTGGGCAGTATTGAGATATTTGCGGGTATGCTTGTATCTTCAAAAATTACTCTTGTTGACTATATAACTTTTCAATGTACAGCGTTGATAGGCAATGCAGTAGGTGGTGTGGTGTTTGTTGCTATTTTAAAATATGGTGCGTTTTCAGCAAATAAAAATGATGATTAGGGAGTATTAGATCTTGTGGAGTTCGCTTTCGCGAAAGCGAGGTCACTTAAAACGACCTACCCATTACTTTTTTGGAAAATAACTCCACAAAAATTAGGAGGCTATTATTATTATTATTATTATTATTATTGGTTCATTATTAACAATCTAAATTTATAATGATGAAAAAAGTAATTTTACTATTTGCCTTTGTACCCCTTTTATCTTTTTCTAATGAAAATAAAGTATCAGACATTGCAGATAAGGTTATCCCTGGTTGTCCATCAAATTCAACGCAGATTGTAACAGATTGTTCAACAGAATGTTATTCTGTAGAAGTTGGTCTAACAGGTTCTGTGTGTTTGGATGCTCTTCAATTTGAAGAACCACTAATGAGAAAACCAACAATCGCTGAGCTTGTGGATAGAGCTTGGTATCTAGCTAGTTTATGTGATTAAAAAACATGAAAGTATTTAAATATTTTTTTATATGTAATCTGTTTTTGGTTTACTATGCATTTCAAAGTGCAAAGCCAAAAACAGATTGTGCTTTTAGTGTGAACACTGAGGTGGTCTATCAGGTTTCATTTAATAAATTTAAAGATTCAAAAAAACGTCGTGTTGAATACGCCTCTTTATATGTCAACAATGAAAAATCGATATATGTTGCACAAGGTGTTGTGAAGTTGGATAGTATTGAAAATGTTAGAGGTTTACAGGTTAGCGATATCATGGGCAATATGATTTACGATCCTTATGCAATTAGTTATACTGGTAACACACTACAATATTTTGAAAAAATCGGTAATGATATGTATACTTACCAAGAAACGCCTAAACTTAATTGGGTTTTAGAAGAAGGTACTAAAAACATTTTAAATTATGAGTGTAAACGAGCAGTTTTAGATTATGGAGGGCGCAAATGGACTGCATGGTATGCAAGTAACTTGCCCTTAAATGCTGGACCATATAAGTTTAAAGGATTGCCTGGATTGATTTTAAGTATTTCTGACCATTCAAACACTTTTTCTTTTATGGCAGTTGGGCTATCCAACAATAAAAAAAGCAGTTTTAACCCTGCTGAAACCTACATTGCTAGAACTGTAAATAATGTACCTATACAGACTAAGAAAGCTGATTTTAATAAAATTAAAAGGTATTTTTTTTCATTAAATGGAAATGAACGATTGAACTATATGAATAAGGATAAATCTGTGACCCTAAAAGGTGTTTCTATTGATCCCGAAACAGGAGAACGTATTCAAGAGCAACGAGTTGTTAGAGAACGTCTATTTATAGAAATCTAAATAAAGTTATTAAGTATCTTAAGAGAATCCTGCTTGTTAAAATTGACTAGCTTTTTATGGAAAATAACTCCACAAAAATTAGGAGGCTATTATTATTATTATTATTGGTTCATTATTAACAATCTAAATTTATAATGATGAAAAAAGTAATTTTAACAGTAGCTTTGTTTGCAGGTTTTGGGCTTGCGGCTAGTGCGCAGTGCGGTGATAACGCCAGTCCTATTTCTTCTAGTTGTTTCAATGGATGTGTCTCTGTAATCAGACCACTAACTGGATTTTTAAGTATAGACGCTGGAAATGTAGGTCCTCAAAAACCTACAACTGCCGAATCTCAGGAAGCTCAGTCCTTATTAGATGCATATTGCGCAAGCAGAAAAAATTCAACCATATCAAATGGTGCTCTTTCTGCAAACGAACCACTTCTAGCTGATGAGCCCGTATTATTAGATTAACTTTGGTCTATGAAACTTATAAGTGCTATATTTTTTTTATCTGTACTCTGTGCATTATCCCAAGATAACTCCAAGTCTTATGAAGTAATGTATTTAACATCTTCACTCTATCAAACCACTTATCAAAGACCAGACAAGGAATTTACAACTCTTTATTGTAAAGGTGACAAAGGTATCTATCAAAAGCATAATCAGAGAAAGTTAGATTCTATCAGTTTAAATAGAACGTTGACAAATGAAGATATTAGTAAATATAAGTCTCGAGAACGATATGCTATTGAGTTCGACGGAGGTAAAATAACATATTATGATTTATTAGGTAATGATGAATTTCAATATACCGAAACGTTAAATCACGATTGGAAACTGGGCAACAAAACACAAATTTTAAAAGGTTATAATTGTCGTAATGCTACGGTTTCCTATGGTGGTAGGGAATGGGAAGCGTGGTATGCAACTGACCTACCCATAAACGCAGGTCCTTATAAATTTAGAGGCTTACCTGGTCTGATTGTTAAAATTACCGACGCAACAAATTCTTACGACTTTGAACTGTATTCACTTAAAGAGAAATCAAATGTGCCAGTTGTTAAATCATATCACTTGAAACCATTGGCAGAAAGAAAATTGATTACGCGAGAGGCTTTCAATAAGTACCGCTTTCAATGGAATTTACTTTCTTTAAATGAACGATTAGCAATTATGAATGGTTCTACTCAGGCCACAATCAGTTTTACCAGTAGTGACGGAAGCGCTGATCCTTTTAGCCAGCCAAGGAATGTAAACTTTTCTACAACACTTAATTTTATTGAAATAGATCATGATTAATTAAGTTTATTTGCTTGGTAATTGATTTGCAGGACCAATAAACCTCAAGAAATAAAAGTAGGAATCGCGAGATAGGGTTTATTGAGATTGATTAGCTTTTTTTTTGGAAAATAACCCCGCAAAAATTAGGTGGCTATTATTATTATTATTGGTTCATTATTAACAATCTAAATTTATAATGATGAAAAAAGTAATTTTAACAGTAGCTTTGTTTGCAGGTTTTGGGTTTGCGGTTAGTGCGCAGTGCCCTTTAAATTATAGTCCTATAACTTCCAGCTGTTGGAGCGGATGTGTAGCTGTAAACACTTGGTATGGTAATCGTGAGCCAACTGCTAATGAGTTGTTTGCAGCGCTTAATCATTTAGAGGCAAGATGCGCAGCCAAACCAATTGTAGCAACAACTATAGACCCTAATTAAATTATTCTAAATGAAGCATTATTTTATTTGGTTTTTTATGTTAGCAGTTACTGGTTTTGTTTATGCTCAGCCTAAACAAGATAATGCTCATTATTTTATTTATTTAGCCTCATGGACTTGGGAAAAAGGTGATCCTGATCTTGCACAAGAATATGTGAGCCTTTCAGTTAAGGGTGATTCTTCTATTTACCAAAAATATAATAGCAGAAAATTAGATTCTATTATGTCAATAAGGGAAGCTACAGCGCAAGAAATGGGCACATTTTTTAACCTAGAACGATATACCATAGAATTTGTTAGAGAAGATTTAACATTTTATGATATTATTGGAGATCGTCATTTAAAATACAAGGAGACATTAAGTCACAACTGGAAGTTGGTTAACGAGTCTAAAACCATCAAAGGGTACGCTTGTAAAAAAGCTATGGTATCTTATGGTGGCAGAGAATGGATAGCGTGGTACGCATCAGAATTACCGTTTAATGTCGGACCGTACAAATTTAGAGGTTTACCTGGTCTTATTATTAAAGTTACAGATAGTACGGGAGATTTTGATTTTGAGCTCAAGAAATTTAAAGAAAAAGATGTTCTTAAGCTAACTAAATATTTGCATACCAAACCGGTTAAAGAAATGGAAGAAATTACTAGAACAGATTATAACAAATTGCGTTTAAAATGGGCTAATCTTAGTCTCAATGAACGTATGGCAATGATGAATAATGGTAATGGAGCTACTTTGTCCTTTTCAACAACCACGGGAGAACCTATGAATATGAACGAAACTCGTGATATGAAACATAAAAATGAAATAGGCTTCATAGAGATTGACTAGCTTTTTATGGAAAATAACTCCACAAAAATTAGGAGGCTATTATTATTATTATTATTGGTTCATTATTAACAATCTAAATTTATAATGATGAAAAAAGTAATTTTAACAGTAGTTTTGTTTGCAGGTTTTGGGTTTGTGGTTAGTGCGCAAACATTAGTAGAGTGTCCAGATAATTCCAGACCCATTTCTTCATGTCAAGGGTTTTCTGGGTGTGTATCTGTTACATATCCCTTAACTGCATTTTTAGACTTGGACGCGGAAATTGCAAGTGGACCGCAAAAACCAACAGATTCGCAAATGGCAGAAATTCAAGGAATACTTGATGATCTTTTATGTGATTAAATCATATTTAATGAAATTAGTAATTATTTTCTTTTTTAGTGGTTTTGTATTAAGTGCTCAAAATAATCTCGATTATGAACATTTTGACATAACTTATAAAAACACCTATTACCACAAATCTACAAGTTCAACTCCTCGTATAGAGCAAGCTAAGCTCTATGTCTGGGATAAGATGAGAATTTTTCAAGCTGATAAAAAGCGTATTTTAGATTCCTTAAAATATTCAAACCTAGCAACCGATGAAGATAGAAGTACGTATTTTACAAGAAATAATTACGTAATAGAAATTCATGAAAATAGCGTTAAATACTATGATGAAGTAGGTAACTATGCTTATTACTATGAAGAAGTTTTGAATCATGATTGGGTTTTGGGTAATGAAAAGGAAACAATTAATGGTTTTGTCTGCCGTGATGCAAGTGTAACCTATGCAGGTAGAAAATGGACTGCGTGGTATTCACCTACACTGCCTATTAATGCAGGTCCATATAAGTTTCAAGGTCTACCAGGCTTAATTATTAAAGTTTATGATACCGGCGGCTTATATGATTTTGAAGTAACTTCTGTTGTCAAGAAAAAAAAATTACGGCTTTCCAGATATCCTGTATTTAATTCTACATTAGATGTTTTAAAGACGGATAGAATGGCGTTCAACACTTTAAAAACTAAATGGGAAGCTTTATCTTTAAATGAGCGAATGTCTATTATGCAAGGTGCTAACAAACGAGAAATTATTTTGACAAATAATAATGGAAGTGATTTAGATATGAACGCACTTGCTAACAGAAGAGTTTCTAACCTTAACTACCTAGAAATTGACCATATCAAGTAATAATTCGCATGATTACTTAACCATCACTTAGTTTGCAAAAAAATATTTTATTTCTAGCATTTTCTCTTTCACTCGTCCAGACTCTGTCTGGACAAGTTGTGTTTAAAGGTGTTGTACTTGATTCATTAAATAATCCCATTTCACTTGCATCTGTAGTCGCATCGTATACCGAAAATGAAGACGAGATCATCGCCTATACCACCACAAAAAGCGACGGGGAGTTCACCCTTAAAATAAACGAAAATCCCGCGCAGTCTACCTTATGGGTCACCTACAGGCATATTTCTTTTGCGCCTATTAAAGTTTCTTATAAAAACACCTCACAAACCGTTACAGCCGTTTTAAAAGAACAAAAAAACCAGCTGCAACAAGTAGTGCTAGACGCTAAGAAAAATATTGAAATTAAAGGCGATACCATTACTTATAACATCGCAGGACTTAAAAAAGAAAAGGACTACACCATTGAAGAGGTACTAGCTCGCATCCCTGGCGTTACTATAGAAGAAAATGGCCAAATTAAATATCAAGACAAGGCAATAAAACATTTATATATCAACGGCGTGGATTTGTTAGAAGGCAGATACAATATAGCTACTAGAGGCATCCCAGCCGATGCTGTGGAGGAAGTTGACATCCTGCAAAAACACAACCACGAGCGTATTAATATTGGGAAACGCGATAGTGAGGATGTGGCATTCAATCTTAAAATCAAGAAAGATCACAGCCTGGTCTTCGGTAGTGTGCGCAGTGACGCTGGTGTACCTCTACTTACCGCAAAGGCCGAGGCGACTCCCATTTATATAAAAGACACCTTTCAAGACATCGCTAGTGCTAAAACTAATAATATAGGCGAGTCTTTGCAGTACAACGGCATTAGTCTAACCTCAGGAAACTATGATTTAACTGGCAACTTATTGAATAAACTGAATATTCTCAACACACCTAACATTAACGGGGTTATACTTTCTAACAAGTACTGGCTAGATAATGAATCGGTATCGCTTACTAACGATGCATTGCTTAAAGGAAAACGCGATCTTATTTTAAAAGCGGGCGCAAATTACAATTACAATGACAGCGAATTAAGCAGCGCCGCGCAGTCTGTTTTCTTTTTTGGTCAGGATAGTACGGTGGTAAATAGGACAAATCGCAACCGGTTAACCACACAAGATTTTTATGCAGGATTGGTCCAAGAACTCAATAGGGATGATCTTTACTTTAAAAATAAATTGACCATAAACAGTCAGCAATCTGCAGGTACTTCGAGTTTGATTCAAAACGACAATCCACTTAATTATGTGTACCATCAGGATCGTTTGAATTTAGCAAATCTTACATCATTAAAATTTGCTATTAATAAAAAGCTTGTGGATACAGGTATTTACATAGAACATACCGCAACAACCGAACGTGGTCTGTCAACTCCAGCTGTATTTACTGCCAGCATACCAGGTGATACTGTTACCCAGCAAACCCAGCAAGATATACGCGCAGCACAGTTCAACGTCGGTACCTTTGCTGCCCATGATTTTAATATAGGCGCTGCTAAGTCGCAATTAAAACAAACCATAAACTACCGTGCAGAGTCGCTAGAAACACAGCTGTATCAAGGAATAATGATGCCGGCTGTAGAAAACCCGTTCCCGCTTACCAGTGATTTTGAATTGCATACTTTATCAGGAACCACCAGTTTTAATAGTTCGTTAAAATTTAACAAGTGGACGTTTTCCTTATCGCCAGCATTAGATTTTATGAACCTCGATAAACGCGAACGCGCTGCACCACAACTAGATAAACGTGCAAACTATGTTTTTTTACAGCCTGCTGCTTCCATAGGCTATAAGTTTAATTATCAGTGGAATGCAACTGTTTATGGAAGTTATAACAGCAGTGTCTCTCGATTTGAGCAGCTTTTCAATGCACTCGTTCTCACCAGCCCGACAGGACTTAATAGAAACCCCAATGCTATTAATGAAACACGCAATATGTCGTTAACAGGCATTGTGTCCTACACAAATATTTTAAAAGGCATGATACTTTTTAACAGGTTCAATTACAACCGTGGTGAGTCAGATTTTACGATAAGCAGTTCCATAGACGCCGCAGGTCAATTGCAAGTAGAAGCAATCGCGCTTCCTAATCTTGCTACACAGTTAAGTAATACGGTGAATTTAAATAAACGTTTTTTTAATATTCTAAAAACCGAATGGTCCTATAGGTATGATGTATTATTATCAGAACAGGTTTTTAATGGACTTGCCCAAAACGCTAGAAACACAAGACACGCATTAGGTGCTGAGTTTGGAATCGATAACAACACCTGGTATGTAGTAACGTATAAAGGTCAATATAATTTTGGCAGTTCTAGTGCCACGGGATTTAGAGCGACTAACACCTTTATAAAACACGATATTATCTTGGATTTTTACACATCTTCAAAATCACGGATAAATCTAGGAATGGAATCGGTGAATACCTCTTTTTCTAGTAGCGATGTGGTAAACTTAAATACGTTATTCAACGCCTCGTTTCATTACAAGCCCAATAAAAAATTATTTTTGAGAGCCTCACTTAATAATATATTGAATGAGGGATTTTTTACGACCTCTCAAAACAGTGCAAATTTTATATCCCAAGCACAATTCTCTTTGCGTCCTAGACAGTTTACTATTGGCTTAAACTTTAGCTTGTAATAGTGCAATAATTTTTAAAAAGTTCGCTTTCGCGAAAGCGAACAAATTACAAACAGCATCACTACACGATTATTTTTTAGAGAAATAAGGGGAGGCGATTTGGTAAACGCCCAGAATTATCAAAAAAACAGCGAGCACTATTTGGTAATTTGCCAATTCATTTCCTGTATAAAAATGATCATAAAGTCGGTAAATACCGATACCTATAAATACAAGCGAGAGAATAAATGTGTACTGTTTTCTAAAAGTAGGACTACTCATTTTTTTGAGAGATGACTTCATATCCTATAAAAAGCCCATAGGCAATCATTGCAAATGATAAGATAAGTCGCCATGTTTCTTGTACATCGTCACCAAAAAAGTGAACGTAAATGCGCCATGCACCAAATCCAATCATCGCGGCGGCCATTACACCACCAAATACGGGATTTCTTTTTCTTTTATTTTCGGTCGACATTACTGTTTTTTTAGATCGTTAAAGATACTAAGAAACTTAAGTTTGCTGTTATCTTGGGACACAAAAAAACCGCCTATTTAAGAAGCGGTTTCACGTTTAATTTTTTATGCTGGATTAAGCATTAAAATATTTTGAATTCCAAATAGCTGTATTGAAATTTTTACCTGCTGCAAACGAGTAATATAAAACCATACTCGCCACGCACTTAAACATAAAGAAAAAGATGAGTAAAAACTCTACCGCGGTGGTTTGCTCGCCAAAAAGCCCATGAGGAACTAAACTGGTGGCAACAAGACTTGCTAGTAAGGTAAGTACAATTAAATTTTCAAAACTTTTAAAAGGCCATGCAAAAAGTCGGCGCCATGGGCTCAGGTCATTTCCCCATTTGTGGATGAGGTAAAAATACCCGTTTCCTATGGGTGCAAAAAGCAATGGATCGTCGGCATTTTCTAGTTTAAACATTTTACTAGGTGCAACGATTTTAAAACCTTGTACCGTTAATTGGTGCTGTTTTTCTAGCTCTTTAATCTCGACAAGTGCCTCGCGTGGGATGTCATTTTTAAAATACTTGGTATCTAAAAAACGCAAACGGTAGGTGATGCATATATCCTTTATCTGGTCAACATGATAGATACGGTCTGTTTCTAGTAAATCTATATTGAAGTGGTTGCGCGGTGTAGGGCGTTGTGGGCTTTTCATGCGCAACATGATCGCATCTTCTTTAAGATCATCTTCTTGCAAAATAGCTCTTACTTGTTCAATAATTTGCTCAGGAGTCGTTTGCTTAAACCGTTTCTTTCTCAGTTGTACTTCGATATCTGTTCTTTTAAGTTTCATAAGCTATTAAGATAAAAATGTCAGAAATTACTGTCGTATTATAAAAATTAAGTCGCACGTGGTTTTAAAAGCTATCAACTACATATAAAAAAAAATTGTTTTGTTTAACTAAACCGCTGTTACAAATAGAAACAAAAAATTGCTTTCTTGCAAGTTGTTAACAAAGTACCATCTCCATAAATTAACGCAGCACAGCACCGGTTTCCTTCTCGAGCTGCTGCTGGATTTTTTCCATAGTTTTTTCTATTTGTTTATCGGTAAGGGTTTTATTGTCATCCTGTAAGGTAAAACTAAGAGCGTAAGATTTTTTATCGGCTGCAATATTTTTACCTTCATACACGTCAAATAAATGTACCTCTTTCAATATGCTGCGCTCGGCATTATGTGCGGCGGTTTTCAATTCTTTAAAGGTTTTTTCTTTAGAAACAAGCAATGCAAGGTCGCGTTTTACGCTGGGATATTTAGGTATTGCGGTAATCGCATTGTTCTTGTCTTTTACTAGTTTTAGGATCTCGTCCCAGTAAATCGTAGCGTGATAAACCGTTGTGTCTATGCCAAAATGTGCCGCAAGATCTGGCCTTACCACTCCTAAATCGGCTATTTTATTACCTGCATTTATGGCAACTCCCGCCACAAGCGACTCAGATTTTGTTTCTTGCTCGTTCATGTTTTTTATGCCCAGTCGTTGCAGCAAACCTAAAACGATGCCTTTTAGGTAATAAAAATCTGCTGGGTGTGCGGCAGTGCTCCAGCTATTAGTAAGTAATTCGCCAGTAACAACAATACTTAAATTTTTATTTTCGACATGTTTGCCGGTTTGGAAACTGTGATACGTATTCCCAAATTCAAACAGGCGTAAATTGGACTGTCTGCGGTTTATATTGTAAGAAACTGCCTCTAACGCTCCATAAATCATGCTTTGTCGCAATACAGCCAGGTCGTTGCTTAACGGGTTGAGAATGCGCACCTCGTTTTTTGCACCCATTTGCCCGGGTAGTTCTTGATACTTGTCAGACGTGAGGCTGTTTGCCATCATTTCATAAAACCCCTGACCTACCAGTTGCTGGGCGACCATACTTTGTAACCTGTTGTTTTCGTTGCGTTTATTTACGGCAACAGTTGCATGCAGTTTACTAGGGATTGCGATGCGGTTATACCCATAAACGCGCAGTACTTCTTCAATAACATCAACCGGTCTGGTCACATCATTGCGGTAAGCCGGTATGGTAAGTCCTAATCCAGTTTCCGAAACGTTGTTCACCTCAATATCCAGCGTGCGCAGGATGCTTTTTATTTCCTCCCGGGGTATTACTTGCCCTATCAATTTATCTACTTTTTCATAGGGTAAGAAAATACTCAGGTTTTCAATTTTATTCGCGTAAATATCGATGTGTTCACTAGAAACTTTACCATTTGAATATTGCATCATGAGTTGAGCAGCGCGTTGCAAGGCATATTCGGTAATGTTTGGGTCTATGCCACGCTCAAAACGGAACGACGCATCGGTGCTTAAACCGTGTCTTTTTGCAGTTTTACGTATGCTTACTGGGTTAAAGTATGCACTTTCTAAAAATACTTGCGTGGTCTCTGCGGTGACACCGCTGTCTAAGCCACCATAAACACCTGCAATGCACAAGGGTTTTACCGTGTCACAAATCATTAAATCTTCTTCATGCAGTTTGCGTGTTATTCCATCCAGTGTGACAAACGGCGTGTTTGCAGCGACTGTTTTGACGATAATTTTGTTGCCTTCTATTTTTTTGGCGTCAAATGCATGGAGCGGTTGTCCCAACTCGTGCATGACATAGTTTGTGATATCTACAATGTTGTTTTTAGGCGCAATCCCTATGGCCTTTAACCTGTTTTGCATCCATGCAGGTGATGGCGCAACCTTTACATCTATCAGGGTAACACCACAATAACGTGGCGCTAATGCACTGTTTTCAACATGCACGTCTATACGCAAGGAACGGTTGTCCACGCGATAATTAGAAATAGATGGCGTGCTGTATGACACGAGTACCTTGCCATTTGCAGCGAGTCCAGCGCGCAAATCGCGCGCGACCCCCATGTGAGACATGGCATCGGCACGATTTGGGGTAAGACCTATTTCTAGCGTGTAGTCTGTTTCTATATCAAAAATAGCGTTGAGCGGTGTGCCTGGCTCTAAATGCGCCTCTAGAACCAGTATACCTTCATGCGATTTTCCCAGTCCTATCTCATCTTCAGCGCAAATCATGCCGTGGCTTTCTTGCCCGCGTATTTTTCCTTTTTTAATAACCCAAGCTTCGCCTGCAGCTGTGTAAAGTGTTGTCCCTATGGTTGCAACAGGTACTTTTTGCCCTGCGGCTACATTAGGCGCACCACACACAATTTGTACGGTTTCTGTCCCAATGTTTACTGTTGTAAGACTCAGTTTATCGGCGTCTGGATGTTTTATACAGGTAAGAACCTCGCCTACAACAACACCTTTCAGACTGCCTTTTATGCTTTCAAAAAGTTCTATACCTTCTACTTCCAGTCCCAATGCAGTAAGTACGGCAGCGTGCTCTTCGACGGCCTCAGGAATGTCTATAAATTGCTTAATCCAGTTGTAGGAAATTTTCATTAAAAGCTGTTTAAAAATAGGGTTAAAGATAGTCGTTATCTCGCTTTCGCGAAAGCGTAATACCAACAAAACAATCACTTCTTACAGGAAGACGACTGGTTAAAAAAGTATAAGATTTACAGAATAAAAAGGTCTAAAGCTATTTCTAACGTAACAGCAATGGGTCTCTAATAGTCCCAACGGCGTTTGTTATTAAGTATTTCCATCGCCTCAATTTCTTCTATCGGAATGACTTTAAGAAACGACGGATGCTGTTCTATGGCAAACTCTATTTGTTCCACAATAGCCTCGATACTGTCGTTGTCATAATCAATCACTAAAGGATCTTTTATAACTATAGATTGTAAAATATTGCGCTTTTTAATGCGCAATCCTTTTTTGTCAAAACTGCGTCTTAAACCATCTATAACCACCGGTACGACAATGGGTTTGTAGTTTTTAATGATGTGTGCGGTGCCTTTGCGTATGGGTTTAAAAGGCTTTGTTGTTCCTTGTGGAAAGGTGATAACCCAACCGTCTTGTAAAGCAATCCCTATGTTTTTTGTGTCATCTGGATTTACGGCGCGGTTTACTTCTTCGCCTTTTGCGCGCCAGGTGCGTTCTACGGTAATGGCACCTACATATGCAAAAATCTTAGGCAGTAGGCCACTTTGCATGGTTTCTTTGGCCGCTACATAATACATATTGAGTTTAGGTTGCCACAAGTAACCTACATTTTTAATGGTGTCCTCTCGACCTGCCAGCGACGCATTAAAAACATGAAACATGCACACCACGTCAGCAAAATAGGTCTGGTGATTAGAGACAAAAAGCACGTTGCGGTCGGGTAGGGCGCGTATAATCTCGCTACCCTCTATCTCCATCTCGTTAAAGCCACGGTAACGCCTGTGCGAAAGAACACCCAGCAACCGGATCAAAAAATTTTTTACAAACAAGAGATGCCCAAACGGGTTTCTTTTAAATAGCGTCATAGGATCATGTATAAAACTATAGCGAGCAAATATAGGGTAAGTAATTTGTTTTAATCATTTATAAAACGCCTGTAAAATGATACATCTTAAAGTGCAGCCATTTTAAAAAAACAGATTGTGTCCAGACGTGCAAATATGGATTCTTGTTTGCTGAATAGTCAGGTCAGTACATCGATATTTTAATAACAAAAAGCGTCACAAGGTTCAAAACCCTAATGACGCTTTACATACGATTATAATAAGGTCTAGTAATACGTAAACCTTCTAACCTTAGCAATATACTTAGCCAGTCTTATTACCTGATGGCTGTAACCGTACTCATTATCATACCACACATACAGCACGACATTTTTACCGTCGGCGCTCACGATGGTGGCGTTAGAATCAAAAATAGACGGCGCATTAGAGCCTATTATATCGCTAGAAACCAACTCATTATCTAGTGAATACTTAATTTGTTCTACAAGATCGCCTTCTAAGGCATATTTTTTAATACTCGCGTTTAAGCCGTCTTTACTCGTCGTGGTTTGCAATTCTAGGTTTAGAATCGCAAGCGAACCATTAGGTACCGGCACGCGTATCGCATTAGAGGTAAGTTTCCCGTCAAACGATGGCAGCGCTTTGGTCACGGCTTGTCCAGCACCCGTTTCGGTGATGACCATGTTGAGTGCAGCAGCGCGACCACGGCGGTACTTGCTGTGCATGTTGTCTACCAGGTTTTGGTCGTTTGTGTATGCGTGGATGGTTTCTAGATGTCCTTTTACCACGCCAAAGGTATCTTCAATAGCCTTGAGCACTGGTGTTATGGCATTTGTTGTACAACTTGCAGCACTAAAAATATGCACCTTATCTGGGTGATGTTCTAGGTGATTAACACCATGAACAATATTAGGAACGCCTTTTCCGGGTGCAGTAAGGAGCACTTTGTGTGCACCCTTTGCTTTAAGGTGTCTGCTTAGTGCAACATCGTCTCTAAAAGCACCCGTGTTATCGATAATAAGCGCATTGTTAATGCCATACGCTGTATAATCAATATCTTCAGGCTGCTTTGCAGTAATCATTTTTACTGTGGTACCATTAATAATCAGAGCTTCATTTTCAACATTATAACTTACGGTTCCGGCAAAGTCGCCGTGGACGCTATCCTGTGATAATAAGGACGCCCGCTTTTCTAGATTTGTTGCCGTGTTCTCGTCGCGGGTGACAATAGCGCGCAGCCGCAGCTGACTTCCTTTACCAGCTTTGGTCATTAATTCTCTTGCGAGCAACCTGCCTATACGGCCAAAACCGTACAGCACCACATCTTTTGGCTCTATTTCATGGCTTTGGTAAGCGTTTACCAGTTTGCTAGATACAAAATCCACCGCATCCTGTATATCGTTTTCCTCGAGGTGATATTCATAGGTTAGTTTACCGATATCTAATTTTGCCGGCGGCAATTCCAGTTGCAAAATCGCTTGCGCAATCTCTACACTATCAAAAATAGAAATAGGCTTTTGCACAAACGCACCCGCATACTCGTGCAGGTTGATTATTTCGCTTACTTTACAATCTATCAGCTGATTGCGGAAAAGCACGAGTTCTATTGACTTATCATACCACAAATCGCTTACCGCTTTACTAAAGGCGACAGCGGCGCGCCTGCGGTCTGTTTGAAAGGCAAGTTCTCTCTCGTAAACATCGATACTACTCATAAAATGTGTTTTTGGTGATTGGTAATTTTTTGCAAAAGTAATCCATCTACATCGTTTTCGTAAAGTCTTTTGGGAACTATTTTGGGTGGTGATTTTTCGCTTTCGCGAAAGCGAAATACAGCAACGGTATCTTGTAGGATTAAAAATGTTGTTTATTTTTTACCTAAGTTATTGATGTATGCCTAACAATGCTTTTTACAAGGGTAGTTTAACCACGATTGTTAGGCAATTACTGGATCGCGACGGTGCGATGTATGGTTATGAAATCACTCAAAAGGTGAAACGTTTAACCAATGGCAAAATAGATATTAAAGAAGGTGCGTTGTATCCTTTACTGCATAAACTAGTGGCAAGTGGTCATGTAACCGTCGTTGTCAAAAAAGTAGATAATCGGGTGCGCAAATATTATCAATTAACCGAAAGTGGGGAGGCAGAAACGGCAAGTAAAATGAAGGAATTGCGCGAGTATTTTCAAACCATGAACAGTTTGATATCTCTAAAACCCATAGTTACATGATAGAAAATTGTTCTCATTTAAAACGGAAAATCAGTTTTTCCCCAAACCCTAAAGGCAGCCTGATTTTCCATTTTAAATACTTTAGAATCATGTAAGATATCGTTAAATTAAAAGAATTCATTTTGTTTTAAAAAAAATCTAAATCCTACATAAATGCAAAAAGTAACTGCAGATCAAATTGCTCATTTATATGATTTTTCACGCAAACATTATGTGGAATACTATGACTTACAAACCGAACTTGTAGATCACCTTGCAAACGGTATAGAAAAGCAATGGATTGACAACGAGCACATTCCTTTTGAAAATGCTCTGAAACGCGAGAATAGAAAAAAATGGATGTTTGAAGACCTGATTAAAAAATATGGGATGGGTCAGTGTATTCTATGGTTCCCATATTACATATTTGTAAATTCCTTTGTTCAGTTGGATTTAGAACAACCAAGCGATGTGGCAAGCATCTTTGTTGTTAGTTTAATTGGCATTTCTTTTTTGCTGGGATATTTAATTTTTGTAGACATTCCCAGAAAAGCTGCGTTGTATCTAAAAGAAGTTTATCCAGAGTATAAAATGGTGTAACGTGTAAAAATGAAAAACCCGCTTATCAAATGTTGATGAGCGGGTTTTTTAATAAATGTAAATGGTCTTTAAAATAGTTTTAATCCAGCGTGTATCTAAAACGCTCGATTTCTCCTTGTTTATTTTTCATTTCTATAATAATGGTTTCTCGACTGCCTAGGTTGCGTACGATTTGCTGCAATTGGCTTACGCTGGTAATCTCGTTATCGTTTATTGCTGTGATGATGTAGTCGGTCATGTTGTAACGAGCAAGTGACCCAGTGGTGCGCTCTACTTTAGCACCTTTTTTAGTGCCATAGACTTTCTTTTCCTCGTTGTTTAGGTCTCGCAAGTCCATTTCTAACTGCGGAATGCTAAGCGTGGTGTTTTTTGAGATTTCTATAGCAATTTCTTTAGCCTTGCCGTCTCTTATGACAATTGCAGTCACTGTGTCGCCAGGGTTTTTGCTATTTACAAAACCTGTTAAATCGGCAAAGTTTCTAATCTTTAGGCCGTTTATATTTGTGATGATGTCCCCTTTGCGCAATCCTGCTTTTGCGGCGCCCGTGTTAGGAACGACCTCGCCTATGTAAATACCTTCGGCCTGATTTAATCCCAACTCGCCTGCCAGTTTCCCATTTAAATCGCGACCCGAAATACCGAGCATACCTTTTTGTACAAAGCCGTATTCCATGATATCTTCAATGATTTTGCGGGCGTTGTTAGAAGGTACTGCAAACGAGTATCCTACATAAGAACCTGTGCGAGAAGCAATAGCGGTGTTGATACCTATAAGTTCGCCTCGTGTGTTTACCAGTGCGCCACCAGAATTTCCTGGATTTACTGCGGCATCGGTTTGTATAAAGCTTTGCACCTTTGCACCACCACCGTCTAGATCGCGACCTTTAGCACTTACAATTCCTGCGGTCACGGTGCTGTTTAGGTTAAAGGGATTTCCAACAGCAAGTACCCATTCACCCACTTTTGTCTGGTTACTATCGCCAAAAATAACATACGGTAGATCCTCATCGGTTTCTATTTTTAATAATGCGATGTCACTGCGCTCGTCGGTACCCACCAGTTTTGCAGGATAGGTTTTATTGTTATTAAGGGTTACTTCAAGGTTTTTACTTTGTGCGATCACGTGGTTGTTTGTCACAATATAACCGTCTTGCGTGATGATAACACCACTACCAGTGCCGACAGATTCTCTTGAAGGCATACGGCCGTACATAAGGTCGGCCATGGTCATCGCTCCTCTTGATGCGGTCGTATTTTTAACGTGAACAACGGCGTGCACGGTTTGCTCGGCAGCCTCAGTAAAGTCCACGGTATTTATAGGTGCACCATTGTAAGAAACCTGTTGTACAGGTAATTTTTGCGTATTGTTGCTGCTAGCGACAGTGATACGGGATTGGGGTTCTTCAAAAAACATTTTATACGACCCTAAAACCACTGCACCGCCTAGCATTGCCATTCCAACTGATTTTAAAAATGATTTCATGTTTTTAAATTTTAGTTAAGTTCCTGTGTGATTGTAAAAATTCTTTTACGGGTTAAGTCTTTACAAATTTAGCACCAGATTTAAAAAACAACACCTGTGTGGTACGAGTTTAACGCTATTTAACGCTTAGTAACATATCTTTGTGGGTCATGAAAAACACCTTAACATTTTACAAATATCAAGGCACGGGCAATGATTTTATCATGATCGATGATCGTGAAGAAAGCTTTGATGTAAACGACACAGCTACCATAGCGAGATGGTGCGATAGACGGTTTGGTATAGGTGCCGACGGACTGATTTTACTTCAAAATCATGAACAGCACGATTTTAAAATGGTTTATTTTAATGCCGATGGTAACCCCAGTACCATGTGCGGAAACGGTGGACGCTGCATCGTGCGTTTTGCTCAATATTTGGGAATTGTGAGCGACAACGCAGTTTTTGAAGCCGTAGACGGATTGCACCATGCGACGCTTACAAATCATGTGGTGAGCTTGCAAATGATCGATGTTCCTGTGGTTGAGCATTATGAGAACCATGTGTTTACAAATACCGGTTCGCCCCACCACGTGCAACTAACAAACAATTTAAAAGAAACTGACATTTTTACAGCCGGAAGGAAATTACGTCAGGAATTGTATGGTGTTGCAGGAGCAAATATCAATTTTGTAGAGCCTGTAGGTGATAATTATTTTAAAGTGCGTACCTATGAACGTGGGGTAGAAGATGAAACATACAGTTGTGGTACAGGAGTTACTGCGGTTGCCCTAGCCATGCATGCAACAGGCAAAGCAACGGCAAACGAAGTCACGCTAGAAACCCCTGGCGGTTTATCAAGCGTGCGATTTTTACACGACGGTACAGGTTATCGGGATATATGGCTAACTGGACCTGCTGTAGCCGTTTTTAAAGGCACCATTGCATGATTACCTTGTCTAACGATATTGTTTCCTTGCGCGCTGTAGATCCTGAGGATTTAGAGTTTATATATGCCTTAGAAAATGACCCCGGTTTGTGGCATGTGGGAAACACTTATGCGCCGTATTCTAAATTTACCATACGCGAATACCTAGAAAACGCTCACCGCGATATTTATGAAGTCAAACAGTTGCGCCTAGCGATATGCAACTCGCAAAAAGAAACTGTAGGAGTGGTGGATTTGTATGATTTTGACCCCTTGCATTTGCGAGCAGGCGTGGGCATTACCATTGCACAGGCTGCAAACAGGTCTCAGGGTTATGCCAGTGCAGCACTGGGTTTATTGATAGGGTATGCTTTTAATCATCTTAAGTTACACCAGCTGTATGCCAGTATTGCGCAAAATAATGATAGGAGTAGACGGTTGTTTGAGAAGTTACGCTTTCGCGAAAGCGGCATAAAAACAGACTGGATTGCAACTAAAAACGGTTATATAAACGAACATTTTTACCAATTAATCAATGAATAATTTTAAAAAAATAATGCTTGCGGTTGTGTTGTTGGGACTGGTGGGCATGGGTGTGATTACCTATAAAGTGTACCAAACATTTTTTACGGCAAATACCAATTTTAGTGAAAATGAGTACGAAGTGCGCATACCAACCGACGCAACTTATGAAACAGCATTTAAGATTGTGGCAGCAGCGGTAAAAGATCGAGAGACTTTTCATACCACTGCGGTAAAAAAGGGTTATCCCAACAGTATTAAACCTGGTCGGTTTTTTATCAAAAAAGGGAGTAACAATAATCAGATTATCAATACGATAACAGGTTTAAATATCGCCATAAAACTTAGGTTTAATAATCAGGAACGCCTTGAAAATTTGGCAGGTAGGGTCGCACAACAACTAGAGGTAGACAGTCTTACCTTGTTAAATACCATGCGTGATGAGGCATTTCTAGCTGCAAACGGTTTTACCCAAGAAACCGCGTTAAGTATGTATTTGCCTAATCAATATGATGTTTTTTGGAACAGCAGCCCTGAGAATTTTAGACTTAAAATGCTAGAAGCTTATAAAGACTTTTGGAATGCCGACCGCCTTGCCAAAGCAGCACAAATAGGCCTTACACCTGTAGAAGTAAGTACACTAGCGGCAATAGTTCAAAAAGAAACAGCCATGTTTGTAGAGCGCCCTGTGGTAGCAGGTGTGTATATGAATCGCATTAAAAAAGGCATGCAACTACAAGCAGACCCCACTGTAATTTATGCTAAAAAGCTAGAAGAGAACAACTTTAATCAGGTGATTAAGCAAGTACTTTTTAAAGATTTGAAAATTGATTCTCCTTACAATACGTATTATAAAAACGCAGACGACACACCCAAGTATCCGTTATTGCCGCCAGGACCTATTTTTATGCCTGATCTAGATGCCATAGATGCCGTGCTCAACTATGAACGTCACAATTACTTGTTTTTTGTGGCCGATATTGAAAACTTTGGGTATCACAAATTTGCAGAAACTGGAGCACAACACATCGCAAATGCGGCCGTTTATCGCGCGTGGGTGGCAAAGAAGAAGTATCGATAGACGATTTACTTTTTAGTTATGACTTCAAAGTTTAAGTTTAAGTTTAAGTTCAAATTTAAGTTCAGCGTTCAAGGTTTAAGGTTTAATTCATAGTAATGACATCAGCGTTATGACTTCAAAGTTTAAGTTTAAGTTCAAATTTAAGTTCAGCTTTTAAGGTTTAATTTTTAGTAATGAGATCAGGGTGATGACTTCAGCGTTTTAAATTCCCTCTAATTTCTAACTTCTAACTTCTAACCTCTAAAATCCAACCTCTAAAATCTAACTTCTAAAATCTAACTTCGAATCTCTACAAACTACTTAATACTAAATACTAGGTACTGCATACTAAGAACCCCCTTAAATCCCACATAACTTACAAAACTTGTTAACAGTATATGTGCGCTCGCTAGTGATAAACACTAGGGTTTGTGAATGCAGCGTATGTTTATTAACAGTAATTAATGTATTGAATACGAGATATTTAATAAAGTGAGTATCTTTGCATCGCTAATAGAATATGTGACAGTAGTATTCTGAAAACGTTTTTATGAAATCTAAATTCATAACAATTCTTATTTTTTTAGTGGCTACCGCATTGTCACTAGTATCTTTTGATAAAAAAGATACCCAACAAATTATCGCCGAACACCAAGAAAATTCTCAAACTTTTATGAGAAGTGCAGACGGCATAGGAGCTGAGAAAACCGTAACTCCTAATCAAACAAAAGAAAATCACAACATTCTTTACCTACCTTATAAAGAAAACACCTTTGCTAACGGGCTTTCTTTTGAAGAGTGGAAAGAAGCGCTCGCCTTTAAAGAGTCAAAAGGGAAATATGGTATTGTTAACAAGCTGGGTTATATGGGTAAGTACCAGTTTGGAAAAGCAACTTTGCGCGGTCTGGGAGTGAATGACTCCATCAGTTTTTTAGAAGACGAGCTTTTGCAAGAAAAAACGTTTATCAAGTACGTTAAATACAATCACAAACAACTCGAACCCTATATTAAAAAATATTCTGGTAAAACAATAGGTGGTGTCCATGTCACTGAAAGCGGTATACTAGCAGCCGCACATTTATCGGGTGCCGGTGGTGTTAAAAAGTTTTTAACAAGCGGTGGCGCTACTGGTAAACGTGATGCATTTGGCACATCGATACGATCGTATATGGCTAAGTTTGGGGGGTATGATTTGTCACATGTCTTAACCAGGTAAAAAGGAAATACACTCCTTGCCTGCTTAACAAACGATATTTTTTGTTAGACATACTTTTCTTTCTTACACAAAAGATGCCCTGTTACAAGTTTGTTAGGTTGCATTGTAGTTTGTTGTCACTTAGTTTTCTTGTTGCCACGTCGTTTTTCTTGCAAACCTATTAAAAAAGACCGCAAATACTGGTCGTTACACGCTTTGTATTTAGGGTGGCTTGTATTGCGAGAAAAAGCCCCGAGTGCCGCCGTCGTGACGTCCTGCCCGCCCAGTTTCATGAGATGTGCTACCTGGTCGGTATCTAAACTAAACGCAATTTTTAACTTACGCAGGATGATGTTGTTGTTTAATTCGGTTTCTGCGATGGGGGTTTCACCGTCTTTTTTTCCTCTAAAATTTACGATTAATCCGTTTAAAAAAACAGCTAGATTTTCATCTACAACCACATCAAATGCCTCGTCTTCTTCTTTTTTAAGCCAGTCGCTTATCTCGGCTCGCGATACAGTTTCTCCACCTTTTTTATAAGTGTCTATCATCGCATCGTCACTCAAGTCCAGTATAAATCGCAAGCGCCTTAATATGTCGTTGTTATCCATTTTTTGCTATTTTTTTATCTTAAAAAATTTAAGTTTAAAATTAAGTTTCAAAAGTTCAAAGTTATAACTCAAGATTTCAGAGTTATGAGGTATGAGTCTTTGATTTTGTGATCTTTACGTTTTTTTAGTTCAGAGTTACAACATCAAATTACCTAATAAACAAATTGGCAAATTGTCTCATAAAAACCTTATCGACCGCCAAAAATTGCACTTCCTATACGCACCATGGTGCTGCCTTCTTCTAGGGCGATTTCATAATCACCTGTCATGCCCATAGATAGCGTTTTAAGATGGTGTGGTGCAGGAATTAATTGAGTAGTCATTAACTCGTCACGCAACTGTCGCAATGACTGAAACTCTGCTCGTATTTGTTGCTCATTATTAGTAAACGTTGCCATGCCCATCACTCCTGTGACGCGTGCGTTTTTTATGTTTTGAAAAGATGGAGACGACAGCATATAGATTAACTCTGCACGGTCAAAACCAAATTTTGTTTCTTCTTGTGCAATATGTACTTGCAGCAAACAGTCGATTACACGGTCGCATTTTGCAGCTTGTTTATCGATTTCTTCTAGCAACCGCTGGCTATCCACACTGTGAATAAGATGCACATAAGGCGCCATGTATTTTACCTTATTGCGTTGGGTGTGACCTATCATGTGCCATAAAATGTCCTTCGGTAGCGTTTCCCATTTTTCGGTCATTTCTTGAATTTTATTTTCTCCAAAATGCCGCTGTCCCGCACTGTATGCCTCTTGCAAATCGCTTATGGGTTTTGTTTTGCTTACTGCTACTAGGGTGGCTTGTGGTTGTACGCTTTCGCGAAAGCGAACTATAGATGCTGCTATACTCATGATTCAAACTGATAAATGGTTAAACCGCTAGGCAATTTAGGTTTTATATAGGTGGATTTAGGCGGCATGCGCAGGTTTTCGTCGGCAATGGTTTTAAGCTCGTTAACGTGCACAGGAACAAGACCAAAGCCTACAGCAAAATTCCCTGAATCTATTTGCATTTTCATGCGTAACAGGTCGTCAGCGCCTGATGTGTAGTGGATGCGATCGTCGTTGCGCAAATCGTGTATGCCTAAAATAGGTTGTAAAATGGTGTTATAAAGTAATTGGGTATCTAGTTCGTCCAGCCCATTTTTGGGTTTAAAATGTTCTTTACGTAAATATAGGCTGTAGAATTCGCCGTCTAGATACATGGAGAAATGGTGTTTTTTAGAGGGTTTGTAGATTTCTAATCCGCGATTTTGAATTCTAAAATGAGTGTCTAGTTGAATGAGAAATGACTCTTTACTAAGTCCATTCAGGTCTTTTACAAGCCTGCTAAACGCAGTGATTTTTAACTGACTTTGTGCGATGATATAGCTCATAAAATACTGGTAACTGTCTCCTTCTTGCTCTTGGGCCAACAATTCTGAACTGCTCGTGCGGTGATGCCCGTCGGCAATGTACAGTTCGGGCATTTTAGCAAATGCCGCGGTTAGTGTGTTTATGGTGTTAGAATCCTGGACCACCCACAGTTTGTGACGTTCAAAGTCTAGTGTTTTAAAGTCGTAAACGGGTATTGTTTTTTTAACGGTTAGAAGTGTTTTATCTACCACATCATCGTCGGGATAGGTGAGCAGCACAGGCTCGGCATTAAAGCCCACTGCAAACAAATAATCTTTAAAAAGTGCAACGCGTTGTTTAAGCGTGTCCTCGTGTTTTTTAATCGTGCCGTTTAATGCATCGGCTACTGCCGTTGCAGCGATAATACCGGTGTAGGAATGTTTTTGCGTGCTGTTTTCATACACATAAAAAGCGGGTTCATGGTCTTGAATAAGGTACTGATTTTCTTTAAATTCAAGAAAGCGATTTTGTACCATGTTAAAACGCTCTTCACCTTGCAGGGTTTGAGAGAATTTGTATCCGGGATTAAGAATGTGTAAAAAACTGAAAGGATTGTATTTTAGTACGTTTTCAATCTCTTCTTTATCATAGAGTTGGTAGCTTCTAGAGATAAGGTGCGCAGCATTGTGACTGGCAGCACGCACACCTTTAAAGGGTTTTATATGGGGCATGGTCGTGCTTATTAGGATACTTGCGCATGTGATTTTAAATTGTTTGTAATTTTTTGTTTAGACGATGTGCTTAGTTGTTAATTACCTGTGGTGCACGTGCTGGGTCATTTCTTTTTTTGACCATTTTTTGCAAGAAAACGTTGTTAGGCAATGTGATTTCCTCGTTTTGGTGTGTTTTAAGGGTAATAAAAAACAAACCAATATCGCTAACCCGACCTTCAATCTCATGGTCTTTAGCTTCTAGAATCACGATGGTGTCATCTAATTTAACGTTATGATTGAAGAAAATGATCATGCTAGAGGTGATGTTAGACAAAATAGACCATTGCGCAAAAAAGGCAACTCCCACAACGGTTAAAATAGAGCCTATATAGACAGCGAGATCCTTTTGATTAACTCCCAAAATTGCCAAGATAAAAGCCGTACAAATAAATACTAATGAAAAATTTATAGCCTTTTTTATAATCTTACCACGTGCCTTTTAGATCAATTTATTGTGTAGCGTTCGCTCTACAAATAGATTTGCTGTATGTTTTATGACAAAATAAGCAACCACAACTACGGCAATTTCTATCAGTTTTATAGATGTTAGCGACATGTTACGAATTTTTTAAATAGGCTATAGTTACTGCTTATTAACAATATACTCGATGCATTTTGTCACGTCTTTATTTACCTCCTCGTTGCGCAACACGACATCTACGTGATCATAAAACGCAATATTTGCAATTTGTGCTTTTGTAAGCAGGTAAGTATCATTACCGATTTGTTGCGCAGCAGTTTCGTTTAAAAGGCTGTCTGCAACTTGCGCGATAATTATTTTAAGGCTTTTTTTCTTTTTCCCGTTTTCCTCGCCAAAGGCATGTAAAATAGATATTTGCTTTTCAGATACATGGGTTTTATTGGCAATGTCTTTTACGAGACTTTCTCGCGAGGTAACATAAATAGGCGCGCCTTTAAAACCGTTTTTTTCCTCGAATTTTTTGCTTACTTGCTCGCAGCTTGCTGTTAAAACCAGTAACGTGATTAGCGATAGGATATTCTTCACCATGGTTTATTTAAAACTTGCGCTTACAGTTTCTGCTTTTTTGCTTTGGCTGTAGTCATAAAAGCCTTCGCCGCTTTTCACTCCCTTTTTACCAGCCATCACCATGTTTACCAGTAGTGGACTAGGTGCGTATTTAGGGTTTTTAAAGCCGTCGTACATCACATTTAATATGGATAAACAAACATCTAAACCTATAAAATCTGCTAATTGCATTGGTCCCATGGGGTGCGCCATGCCTAATTTCATGACTGTATCGATTTCTACAACACCTGCAACGCCGTGGTGCAAGGTTTCAATCGCCTCGTTAATCATAGGCATTAAAATGCGATTTGCCACAAATCCAGGATAGTCGTTTACCTCGGTCGGGGTTTTTCCTAGTTTGGTAGAAAGTTCCATGATAGTTTGCGTGACTGCATCGCTGGTAGAGTAACCCCTTATAATTTCTACCAACTTCATGATAGGAACTGGATTCATAAAATGCATGCCTATCACCTGGCCAGGTCGTGCGGTAGCAGCAGCTATTTGCGTGATAGAAATAGACGATGTGTTTGTAGCAAGGATACAGTTAGCTGGTGCAAATGCATCTAAATCACTAAATATTTTTAATTTAAGATTCAAATTTTCGGTTGCAGCTTCTACCACGAGGTCGGCGTTTGCTACACCTTCTTTAAGGTCTGTAAAAAGCGAGATGTTTTTTAGGGTGTTATTTTTATGCTCCTGGGTGATGACCTCTTTTGCAATCATTCTGTCCAGATTTGTGGTGATTACACCTAGTCCTTTGTCAAGTGATTCTTGCGATTTATCTACTAGAGCAACATTAAAACCTGTTTGTGCAAAGACATGAGCAATGCCGTTTCCCATAGTTCCTGCGCCTATCACGGTGATGTTTTTCATTTTTAAAAGTTTTTGTTGTTTTGTGATTTTTATTTACAATTAATTGTTTTTTGCATTTGTAATTTCTTGGATATCTCTAAATGTTTGACCATTTGCGGTTACCCATTCTGTAAATCCATTTGAATTTCTTCCTAAAATCATATTTGAAGCTGCACTTGGACTATTGAAAACTGTATCTTCTTCAAATATCAACTTCCCATTGTTTTCTATCATTATATTGGTTTCTAAAAGTTTTCTTCGCATATTTATATAGGTTTCTGTGCAAGAATCTGAAAGTTCCTTTTTAGCCTCACTTCCTTTAGTCACAATATATCCTTGATCTGTTTCTCTCATGCTAGCTTTAAAAGTTCTTGTTTTTATAAAGTAATTTTCATGAACGACATCTAAACTTTCTTTGCTATTATCAGTAGTTTGCTTAACAGTTGACGCAATTAGAAAATTGAATCCCATTACTGGAAGAATTAATTTCATTTGTTCAAGAAAGTATTCCATATCAGAAATATCGGCTTCATGCAACGTTGGTAAACTGGGAGAGTTTCCATTATCAATTTGTGCTGTTTTAGCTTCAATAGCTAATTGAACTAATCTTGATTCTAAATATCTTATTTGAGTTTTGGTAAGTAGTTCATCTTTACTAACAAAAAATATAAGTTCTGTAAAATCCTTATTTGGATCACTTAAATGTTGTTTCAGTCTTGTCTTAATGTTTTCAGCTTCGCCTATGTATATTTTTTCGTCAAAGGCCTCATCGGTTGGACTGCCCTTTAAACAGTAAATTCCAGGGTTGTCAAATTCTGGTCTTGACATAATTTTGTTGATAGATGCTCTAGGGCTATAAATAGCTTTTCCTACCCAATTACCGATTTCACTCAGTCTAGGTCCGTAAGCAGTTCCATCAATCATGTACACAGTTAATTTTTTCCCCATTTACATTTTTTAAATCTTTTCTTTAAGTTGTTACTGCTTTGAAGGTATTTGGTTAGGAAAGCAATAATGCTATCGTAATAATTCAGAATTCTGAATTAAAAAATTATTTATCACAGCGATTTAAAGTTTTTTATAATTTGCAATGCCACGTCCAGCGCCGCGGTGCCGTCTTCTAGGCTTACAATAGGCGTGGTGTCATTTTCTATGGCGTCGGCAAAGGTCTCCAACTCTTCGAGAATCGCATTTGAGTTGGCAACCTCGGGATTGTCAAAATAGATTTGTTTTTTAACACCCTCGGCATTTTGTAAGATCATGTCATAATCTCCCGGGACTTCGGGCGCATCTTGCATTCGCACTACTTCAACAGCTTTTGTTAAGAAATCGATAGATATGTACGCATCACGCTGAAAAAAACGTGCTTTACGCATGTTTTTTAAACTGATGCGGCTGGCAGTAAGATTTGCCACACAACCATTTTCAAACTCGATACGCGCGTTTGCGATGTCTGGTGTTTCTGAAATCACCGCCACACCACTAGAACTTACGTTTTTTACCGGGCTTTTTACCACACTTAAAATGGCATCTATATCGTGAATCATCAAATCCAGCACGACACTTACATCAGTCCCCCGCGGATTAAATTCTGCTAGGCGGTGGGACTCTATAAACATGGGATTGTCTATACGGCCTGCAACGGCTCTAAAAGCAGGGTTAAAACGTTCTACCTGACCTACTTGACCTTTTACATTTCGCTTTCGCGAAAGCGAAATTAAATCCTGCGCCTGTGCAACAGTAACGGTTATCGGTTTTTCAATAAACAGGTGTTTACCAGCCTCTAACACTTTCATACCGCTGTCGTGGTGATAAGAAGTAGGGGTGACCACATCTATCATGTCGCAAGCAGCTATAAGATCGTCTATGTTGTCAAAATAGGTGTAACCAAACTGGTCGGCGACGGCTTTACCAACTTCGGGATTTGCGTCATAAAAACCAACAAGTTCATAACGGTCGCTTTGTTGTAATAATTTAAGGTGTATTTTGCCCAGGTGACCCGCACCCAAAACGCCTGCTCTAAGCATAACAATTTTTTTTGTAAAAATACCAATATGTTTTAAGAATTCACAGCAACAACGGCGGTTTTAATTACCGCTTGCAGCGGCTGTAAATCACAAAAATTGTTATTGAATTATCATCGCTAGGTCCTTGTTTTATTGCGGCAAGTTTTAAATTTGCGCCATCGAGGATAATTATATACATAAAGGTAAACGCCGGCAACTGGTTGCGATGATGCGAGAAAAGGGAATCACTGACCAGCACGTGCTAGACGCGATGAATGCAGTGCCGCGTCATTTGTTTTTAGAAAGCTCGTTTTTAGAACATGCGTATATGAACAAGGCGTTTCCTATAGGTGCAGATCAGACGATCTCGCATCCCTATACAGTGGCTTTTCAAAGTGAGCTATTGCAGGTAAAACCAGGCGATAAGGTGCTAGAAATAGGGACGGGTAGTGGCTACCAGTGCGCGGTGTTGCTAGAAATGAAAGCCCAAGTGTACACCGTCGAGCGTCAAAATTTATTGTACAAAAAAACAACCCAATTATTTAAAAAACTGCACTATCGACCTCGCAAATTTGCATTTGGCGACGGTTATTTAGGCTTGCCCGACGATGCGCCCTTCCACAGTATTATTGTTACTTGCGGTGCCGCCGAGGTGCCACAGGCCCTGTTGCAACAGCTGCACATAGGCGGTAGGCTGGTGATTCCCGTGGGTGATACCTCGCAAATCATGACGTTGATTGTGCGAGAAGATGAGACGCGTTTTTCGCAACAAACCTTTGGCGAGTTTAAGTTTGTTCCTTTTTTAGAAGGGAAGAGGTAGGTTTTTATTTTTGTTTATTCAAGCATTGACATTGACTCATAGAACATCGACAAGCAACATATTCTCATATTTCCATGTTGTTTTAGTTGCGCTTTCGCGAAAGCGAAATAAACCTACAACCCAAAATTCACTCCTAAGATGAACGCACCATAAGTACGCTCGCTGGTCATGCTGTGCACATAATCCAATCGAAACGGGCGAAATTTACCAAAGCCAATGTTATCAATACCGGCACTGGCTTCAAAATATGGGTTTCTATCAGTAAACAGTGCCTTGCCGCTTAAAATCAGGTCATAGTTAAGTCTGTTAATCCCTGGAATTTTACCCAAAACAAACCCTTTAAAATCGTGTTGTACATGCACCTGCGCATAATCGCCACTGGTGCTGTAATCATAATAAGGCAGTAGCCCAAACCCATACTGATTTATCGCACTGGTTTTAACCCTAAGGCGGTTGCCATTAAAATGCTGGGCGTCTATAAAAGAGATATTATCGCCGTTTATAAAAGTACCGCCATTTACCCAATAACTGGTGCGACCCAAATTGCCCATGTTAAATCCTTGGTACAAACTAGCGCTTAACTGGTGGAAGTCATAGCCATCGCGATTTGCGCCATAACCACCCTCATATCTCAGGTTTATGGTTGGGTATTTCTCATTTGCGATGTTAAACTTTTGGTCGGGATAGCTTTGGTATTTTTGACCGGGTCTAATGGTTAATCCTACAGTTGCTTTAAAAATGCTATGCGTGTCTATACTTATTGTGCGGTTGTCCAATACCAGCGGGTTGTTGCTGGTGTACGCCACATTTGCACGAGGATAAAAGGTCTGGTCGGTAGTATTAAAAAGCGGCTGACGCTGTTCAAAACCAGCATTACCGCTTAAATAAAAGCCGTTTGCTATTTCCTCGCTATAACCCACATTTGCAAAGTCCACTTCATAAAACTTGGCAAAGTTTTGTTCTAAAAACAGCGTAGAAATCGTGTTTTCAAAAGTGCTTATAGGTTCTGCATTGTTGATTTGCCGTGCTTGTGTACCACCACTCAGGCTTATGGTGCGCCTGTTAATGCTATTAAACTTATAGGTTGCCGTTGCGTCATAACGCAGGCGGTCATCGCTAACCCCATAGTTTACGTTAGATTTAACATACAGGTTGCGGTTGTAATCGTCGTCATAACCTTTAGAATAACTTAATCCAGTACCTATAACAAATCCCTGCACCGTGTTAAAACCTTTAAAAGCAGCAACACTTAACAAACCGTCGTAACCAAAACGCTGTTTTTTTGCGCTGTTGCGGTAGGAATAGCCTCTTAATAATTTAAGCATTGAAAAGCGGTTGCTTTTTTGATCCATGCTGTCCTTGTATTTAGGATCGTTGCGCACGGTGGCGATGCTGTCTTTTTTAATGTAGTCTTTCGTTTCTTCTAGGGTTAGCGGTACTGGTCTTTTTTGATTCCAGTAGTCGGCGTCTTTTTTATTTGAATCTTTTTCAAAACTTAATATTTGTGGTCCAAAACTTTTATTAGTAAAAGCGGGTTTAAAGTCATAATCGGTATAGTTTGCAAAAAAGCGGCCGTTACCGTTGATACCGAAAAGTCCAAAAGCAAAATCAATGGTTTGTGATCGCTTTATCCAGTCGCCGCTGCTAGGCTCATAGGTAAAATTTTGCACAAAGGTTAGTTTTTTAATGATCGGTACATTGATGTTTTCGCCCAATGTAGTAAGCTCTAAACCTTCTATGGTCCACTGATCTTCAACAATGTAAATAATCCCGTCAAAGGTGTTGTCCTTAGGGCGTTTAGATTTTACTTCTATTTTATTGATGAGAAATTTATTTTCTTCATAATAGGTTCCTAACAGTTTGTAGTTGTAGTAGCTAAAGGCATAGTCGGCAATAGGCGATACAATGCGGTTGTTAAGATCTATGTTGTTATTATAAAAATCAAAGTTTGCGCTTTCGGCAGTATTTACACTAAACCCGTTATCATCGCCGCTTATTTTACTGGCAACGATGTGTTCTTTAAAATCATTAGGGGCGTTATAGGCGATTTCTGAAACAGTTTCAGACAAGTAAATGATACCGCTGCGAGAGAGCGAATCGAGAGAACCGTCTAAATCACCTACTCTTTGACCTAGAATTTTTTTAGGAACATTTTCTAATTTCCACAACCCCCGCGAATAAAAATTTGCCGTGTAGCTAGAGAACTTTTTTCTATTAGCTTCGCGATTTTTGATAGCTTCTCGTATGACGCGGTTCGCTGGATTTTCACTGTTAGAAATGACAACTGCCTCTAGCGATGTTTGCTCTTCTACAAGTTTTATGTTTTGCACCACAGGGCTATCGGTCGCAGTAATAGTCAAGGTTTGCGATTTAAAACCCAGACTTTGATAGGTGATTTCATAGGTGCCTGCTTTAGGTAGTTTTAAATAATAACTACCATCCATGTTTGTATTTGTGCCTGTGTAAGAACCCTTTATATAAATCGATGCAAATGCAATGGGCTCGTCACTAGCATCGGTGACAACACCCGTAAGGATACTTTGACCCTGTGTCGTGTAAGTACATAAGAGAGCAGCAAAAACTAGTAGAAATCGCGTCATAGGAAATTACATTTTCATTGGTTGTACTTATAAAGACGCAAAAAAGTCAAAAAAGTTGCCTATTTAAAGGCTTTTTTTATTTGGTCTAATTTACGCTTATTATCGCGGTCTTTTAAGGTCTCGCGTTTGTCATAAAGTTTTTTACCCCTAGCAAGTGCGATGTCTAGTTTTGCAAACCCTTTATTTGTAATAAACAGGCGTAAAGGGACGATGGTATTCCCTGTAGCGTTTACTACTTTTTGTAATTTCTTAAGTTCTTTGCGGGTTAGCAATAATTTGCGTGCTTGTTTAGGTTGGTGCGAGAAGTAACTCGCATGCGAATACTCTTGCACGGTCATGTTAATGACCCACAGTTCGTTATCGGTAAACTCACAAAAACTTTCGGCTATACCAGCTTTACCTAACCGTATGGATTTAATTTCGGACCCGCCCAGTACAATACCGGCGGTGTAGGTTTCTAAAATCTCATATTCAAACCGTGCTTTGCGGTTTTTTATTTCTATTTTGTTGTCGAATTTCATGTCTGGCGGCAAAGATAAACAATGCGCAGGGGTATTATATTTGCCGCATGAAAAGAAAAATATTGTTCTCGTTAATTATCCTAACGAGTGTTTTATACAGTTGCAAAGAAAAGCCGCTCGATGCCGATGCTATTATCCAAAAATCTATGCAAGCGCATGGCAGTGATTTGCTTAAAAACAGCACCACCACATTCACATTTAGAGACGTTGATTATCAGGTTACTAGATCTAAAAATTCATACACGTTTACACGCACTATTTTAAATGACACCGATACCATTAAAGACGTTAAAACTCCTAAGGGAATTACCAGGTACCGCAATGGTAAAACGGTCGCTGTAATTGACTCACTGAAGAAAAAACACGATGCAGCGCTCAACTCGGTGGTTTATTTTGCACAATTGCCTTACAGCCTGGATGGTCCTGCGGTGATTAAAAAGTATAAGGGCATCGTTACCCTAAAAGGAAAAGAATATTATCAGGTCGAGGTAACTTTTAAGAAAGAAGGTGGTGGCGATGCCTATGACGACGTTTTTATGTATTGGATTGATAAAAAAACATGGCTCGTGGATTACCTGGCTTATTCATTTTGCGAGGAATCGTGTGGATATCGCTTTCGCGAAAGCGTAAACCGCAAAACCCACAGTAGTGTTATCATGCAGGATTATAAAAATTACAAAACCGGTATAAAAAATATAAAACTCGAGCAACTAGCCCAATTATTTGAAAACGGAAAGCTGGAGTTGGTGAGTGAGATTGTGAATGAAAATGTTACTATTAGGTTAATTAACAAAGCCGAATAGCCCAAATTCATGCAATACATCTTAGATTTATAATCGTTTATAACTAAAGGTGATGCATAGGTTTTTTATAATACTGGTAATACTTCTACTCGCAACGAGCTGTACTGTTTTTTTAGAGGAAAACACCCGAGTGATAACCATCGCGCGTGTTTTGGATGCTGCTGGCCAACCCATTGTAAATGCCAAAGCAACTGCTTTTACATACAGCGAAACGGTGAGTGACGCTCTAGATCAACCGATTGCACAGGTGGGCAACGGGGTGACCGACAGCAACGGTGTCCTGCGACTTACATCGTTTTACCTGCAACGCGGCACGACAGCCATTGTTTTTGGCACTCAAAATTCACCGCAGACCGAGGTTTCTTATTTTGTAAACAGCACCGTTTATAATAACCAACTGTTATTTGATTTAGGTGACGTGGTTCTTAAAGAGCCGGCAATTGTAGAGGTAAAATTTGTGAATACCACCATGCCTGCGAGTAACGTGCCTTTTGAAATTGTATTTGAAAGCAACGTGTGTAATCAAATGATTACTGCACAAGGAGCTGTGGATACTAATGCATCTAGTTGTTATGAAATCCAGACCATAATGGGATCGTTATCGGCTTTAAATACCAATAGGTCGTCAACAATAGTAACTAATTTAAACACGCAGGTCACCGTGGTGTATCGCATCGATGGCAACACGTTTACCGTATCCATACCTGTAACCTCACAAAACACGGTTTATGAAATCAATTATTAGGACTGCGTTTTTACTACTTATTTCTGGATGTTTACATGCACAAGAGGTAGCGCCAAAAAGAAAAATACGGCCAGCAGATGCATTTATAGAAATTACGTATGCAGGTCCACGTGCAACAGGTACAAGTTATTTATCAGCAGCAACCACACTTAAAGGCGGTGCTGCTATAAAGGCAGGCTACTATTTTTATGATCGATTTTATTTAGGTGGTGCGGCTGGCTTATCTGGGCTCGATGTTACAAACACTGCAATTTATGGTAATGCCATGAGTGCAAGTATAAGTATGGCGCACCTGCTTGTAGGATATTCTTATGCTTTTACAGATAGGTTTACGCTGGGCGCCGATGCTGGTTATGGTTGGATTGATTTTAGAAATAAATTTGTTCAACTAGATAATCGCGATGTGTATGCTAATGACTCGGGTATGTATTTTAATGGTAGCCTGGCACTAGACTACAAACTTACCAAAGATGTTGCTATCATTGCAGGAGCAGCCTATCAAAACAATTTTATGAAGATACAAACTGTGCCAGAATTACAACCGCTATTTGATACTGCCGCATTTCTTCAAGTACATGGCGGTTTACGATTTTACATTAGGTAGTTAATTTTTAATTTGACAGCGTATTACTTTGTTTATGTGACAATGTGCAAATTTGGTGATGTGATAATGCGGTGATTTGTGCATGTGATAGTTAGGCCATCTGACAAGTTAACACTGAATGTATAACGTTGAACTCATATCGCTCGTGGGTATGAGCAGTGGGGGATTTCTCGCCCTAATTTTTTAGGATAAGCAACTAAATACCAATTGCTTACACCTAATTTTATGCAATCGGCATTTTTTAGGCTAGTATGCTATTTTATGGTCGTTCAATTCTACGTCAAATTTTACTTTCGCCCCTAAAACTTTAAACACTTTTAAAATTGTCGAAAACCTGGCGTCAGTCGCGCTATTTTCAATTTTTGAAATCTGAGCTTTTTTAACGCCCACAAGTTCGCCAAGTTGTTCTTGAGTCAGATTTCTCTCTTTTCGTGCTTTTTTAATCTCATATCCAAGCAAGTCAAGTCGCAGTTCGTTGTCAAATTCGTCGCGCTTTTTTGTTCCATTTTTACCGATGTAATTGTCAGTTAGTTCCTCTAGGCTATATGTTTTCATTTCTTTTTATTTTTTTTCGTGAAAATACTGTTGTCTTAATCGTTCTGCTTTTTCAATTTCCAT
>DAIRDE010000004.1:0-90416 GCA_036796335.1 Nonlabens sp. | reverse complement strand
CTATGACAGGCTTATAGGTATGGGAAGTGGGAATAGTGTGAATATTACGAATTAAGTATTTTCAGGAAAACCATATAATCAATAGATATACAGGTAACTGTAATAAACAGTCCCATGAAACCCACCACAAGATCGCGCACAAGATATAGAGGCGAGTACTGTCTTAACTGCGAGACACCGCTCGATGTGGCAGACCAATATTGTCACCAGTGCGGCCAGCTTAATTCTACAAAACGTCTAGCGCTTAAAGATTTTATAGAAGAGTTTTTTTCAAATATCATTTCCTATGACTCTAAATTGTGGCGTACCATCACGCAACTTATTACCAGACCAGGATTTGTAACCCTAGAATATTGCGCTGGCAAACGCAGCCGGTATGCAAATCCGTTTCGGTTTTTTCTTACCGTGAGTATTGTGTTTTTTCTGCTACTCCAGTTTTCTGTACAGTTTTCTGACGATAAACCAATAGTTACTACAAATAAAAAAGGGAGCGGTATTTTTGATATATCCATTAATAATGACTCCATTAACCAGCAAGAATTACTAACCAATCTTAAAAAAGAGCGCGATAGCTTAGCTAAAAGTAAGGGTAACGTGGAAAATATGATTCTAGATAAAACCATTGAAGCATTAGAACAACAAGTCAAAGACAAGGAAACAATAAAAAATTACACCACACAAAAAGAACTAGACAAACAAAATGTTGTCATGCGGTACGTGTCGCAAATAGAAAGTTATAGCAACTATGCAAGCGACCACCCACAAGAAAGTCCTGAAACTGCTTTAAAAAACCTAAAACACCGCATAGACAATACCAATATCGTTCGTTACAAAAAGGGGCAAAATCTCAACCTTATCCAGGATAATCCCAAGGAAATGATAAACATCATTTTACCTAGGATACCCCTGTTTTTATTCTTTTTTGCACCTATCGTGAGCCTGTTTTTCTCGCTCGTGTACATACGCGGGCGATGGAATTATATGGAGCACATGGTGTTTAATTTTCACTTACTCACCTTTATTTTTCTCGTATTGTTTATCGTATTTATAGAAGACGCACTCATTGATACATCCATTGTAGGGACGGTATTCTTTACCATCGTGGGCCCAATTTACTTGTATAAAGCCATGCGTAAATTCTACCAGCAGCGCAGATTTAAGACAATTTTGAAATTTCTATTCATAAATTTCGTATTTTTCACCTTATTAATTTTCAGTAGTGCACTTTTTATTCTAGGCAGTGTATTTTTGAACGTATAATTATGATACAACAGGTTACAAGAGGCATTAAAATTTCGGTGAAGACCAAATTTGAAGGGACATTTTATAGAAATTATAAAATGCACTTTGCTTTTGCCTACATCATTACTATCGAGAACCAAAGCAAAGACATTGTGCAACTTATGGCTAGACACTGGAGCATAAAAGACAGTTTAAGTCGCGCCGAACATATTGATGGGGAGGGTGTTATAGGTCAAAAACCTATTCTTAGACCTGGTGAATCACACACCTACCAAAGTGGTTGTTTGCTCAATTCCCCTTTTGGTAATATGAGTGGTCACTATACCATGATCAATTTCAGCAATGCGCGTCATTTTAATGTGACCATTCCGTGCTTTAAGTTAAGTGCCCCATTTGCTTTAAATTAAAACACCTGCTTTGTAGGGTTCGCTTTCGCGAAAGCGAAATAACAACAGCCCACAGCATCCATAGTTCATTTTAAATGATAGGAAGCCTGTGCTATCACGCAATTTGCTGCCGCAGAAATTGTATTTTTGCAAGGAATTTATACAAATCAAAACCATGGGAAAAGGATTTTTTAACGTGCCAGTAGCTGTAAACGAGCCTATAAAATCATACGCACCAGGCACTGCTGAGCGTGCAGAAATATTAGCCGCTTATAAAAAAATGTTTAACGAACACACCGAGGTGCCACTTTATATAAATGGTAATGATGTAAAAACAGGTAACACAGGCGTTATTCAACCACCACACGACCATGCGCACCATGTAGGGGTTTATCATAAAGGTGGTGTAAAAGAAGTACAGGATGCCATAAACACAGCGCTAGAAGCTCGCAAAAAATGGTCACAAATGGCTTGGGAACAACGAGCAGGTATCTTTTTAAAAGCGGCCGAACTTATCGCTGGACCCTACCGTGCGCGCATTAATGCGGCGACCATGATTAACCAGTCCAAAACAATTTTTCAAGCTGAAATTGATGCCGCGTGCGAACTTATCGATTTTTTAAGGTTTAATGTACAGTACATGACCGAGATTTATGCAGAGCAGCCACAATCTACAGCAAGCGCTTGGAACAGGTTAGAATACAGGCCACTAGAGGGTTTTATCTATTGCGTGACACCTTTTAACTTTACCGCTATTGCTGGAAATTTACCTGCAAGTGCTGCACTTATGGGTAATGTTACCGTATGGAAACCTAGCGACCACCAGATGCTAAGTGCACATATCGTGATGGAAATTTTTACCGAAGCTGGGGTGCCGCCTGGAGTGATCAATATGGTAAATGCCGACCCGGTCATGATGACGCAACAGGTATTGTCGCATCCAGATTTTGCCGGAATACATTTTACAGGTTCTACGGGCGTTTTTAAAAGTATATGGACACAAATCGGGGCTAACATACATACTTATAAAACCTATCCACGTATTGTGGGGGAAACAGGTGGTAAAGACTTTATCGTTGCCCACGCTAGCGCAATACCTCAACAAGTAGCCACAGGGATTACCCGCGGCGCTTTTGAATTCCAGGGGCAAAAATGTAGCGCGGCATCTCGTGCTTATATTGCAAAAAGTTTATGGCCAGCGGTAGAAAAACATCTTAAAGAGCAAATTGCCTCTATAAAAATGGGGTCTCCAGAAGATATGAGTAATTTTATGACCGCCGTAATACATGAGGGGTCTTTTGACAAACTAGTCTCGTACATAGACCAAGCTAAAAAAGACAGCAATGCACAAATAATCGCTGGTGGAAATTATGATAAAAGTACAGGTTATTTTATTGAACCTACGGTTATCCTCACTACCGATCCTAAATATCCTACCATGGAAACCGAGCTATTCGGTCCGGTGATTACCATTTATGTTTATGATGATGCAGATTATGCAGCCACGTTAAAACTAGTCGATGAAACCAGTGCTTATGCGCTCACGGGTGCTGTATTCTCTCAAGACCGTTATGCGCTAGAACAAGCCACCGTCGCTTTAGAAAATTGTGCAGGTAATTTTTACCTTAATGATAAGTGTACGGGGGCTGTGGTTGGTCAGCAACCATTTGGCGGCGCGAGAGCATCAGGTACAAACGACAAGGCAGGTTCTAAACTCAACTTGTTAAGATGGGTTTCTCCCCGCATGATTAAAGAAACCTTTGTAACACCTACAGATTATCGTTATCCTTTTATGGGATAAGAAATTTTTAAAAAGGACTAAACGCGGTTACTTGCTTTATATAGTGATTGCGTTTTTTCTTTAAAACGATGAAATAATATCACGAGTATTCTATTAGACCACATTTTATGAAACAAACCTGTATGGCTATTTTCTTTATTGCTTTTGTATTTTCAAATGCCCAAAAAGAGTTGCCCAATATTTCTTTAAAGGACTTGTCAGGAAAAGAAGTGTCACTAGCATCGTTAAGTAAAAACAAAACGATTGTGGTATCTCTTTGGGCAACCTGGTGTGTTCCTTGTATACAAGAACTAGATGCTGTTGCGGTGCATTATGCAAAACTTCAAAAAGAAGCAGCTTTTGAACTCGTTGCGATTTCCATAGACGATGCGCGTTCTACCCGCAGGGTGCAGCCACTTTTAGATCAAAAAAATTGGAACTATCTTATTTTATTAGATACTAAAAATGAATTGCGCACCGCACTAGACATTAATGCAATACCATACACCCTTATTGTTAAAAACGGACAAATAAGATACAAGCACGCCAGTTATACTAAAGGAAGCGAACAGGCACTTTTTAAAAAGTTTAAGGAGATTGCGGGGAAGAGGTAGTTGGGGGAATATCAACCAGCCCAATTCTCAAAAAAAAAATCTACAACGGCACATGTACCACCTTTTTTGTTTCAAAAAAGGGATCTTCAAATACAGTTGCTAGATCATAAATGTCGGCTCTAGGGAACTCGCTTAACTCGGCTGTGAGGTCACCACCTTTCAGGTACAAAATACCGTTTTCTATCTCGTGATAACTATCCTTGCGTACCTTATTGCGCACCCAGCCTACAAACTCGGGCATGCTGGTTACCGCTCTAGATACAATAAAATCAAATTTACCTTTTACCTTCTCGGCACGACCATGCTCGGTGGTTACATTTTTAAGTCCCAATGCTTCTACGACGGCATCGACAACTTTTAGTTTCTTTCCAATAGAATCGATCAGGTGAAAATGCGTTTTTGGAAACATGATGGCAAGTGGTATGCCTGGAAAACCGCCACCTGTCCCAATATCCAGTACGCGTGTACCGCCTGGTGTATTGGGTAAGCTTTCGCGAAAGCGAACAACCGAAACAATCCCTAAGGAATGTAGCACGTGCTTTACATAAAGTTCATCAATATCTTTGCGTGATATTACATTAATTTGCGCATTCCAATCGTGATAAAGTGCGCCTAGTTGCTCAAATTGCGTAAGTTGAGTAGCTGTAATATGTGGAAAATAGTGTTTGATGATTTGGGCCACTGCTTATAATTTGTGCAAAAGTAGCTGATTATTATGCAACGTTACTAACGATTAAAAGCCGTTAAATGATATTTTTGTGTAACTAAAATTAAGAAACATGAATCAGCATTTATCAGACCGCATCAACAACCTGCCCGTAAGTGAGACCCTAGCCATGGCTGCAAAAGCCAGAGAGCTAAAAGAACAGGGTAAGAATATTATAGGTTTGAGCCTGGGAGAGCCCGATTTTAATACCCCAGATTTTGTTAAAGATGCTGCAATACAGGCGATTCACGATAATTATAGCAGTTATTCGCCCGTAGATGGATATGCAGATTTAAAGGATGCAATCATCACTAAGTTTAAACGAGATAACGACATTGCCTACACGCGCGAAGAAATTGTTGTTTCTACAGGAGCTAAACAATCTATTGCAAACGTGGCTCTGGTTCTTCTTAATAAAGGTGATGAGTGTATTTTGCCAGCGCCATACTGGGTGAGCTATGCCGCTATCGTAGAACTGGCCGAAGGTGTCCCTGTAGAAGTGCGAGCTGGCGTAAATCAAAATTTTAAGATTACTGCTGCTCAATTAAAGGCTGCTATCACACCTAAAACCAAAATGGTCTTGTTTTCGTCACCTAATAACCCCAGCGGTGCCGTATTTAATCGTGAAGAATTAGAGGCTTTTGCAGCAGTGCTTGCAGACAGACCAGATATTATCGTGGTGAGCGATGAGATTTATGAGCACATGAATTATGTAGGTGACCATGTAAGTATTGCCAGCCTACCAGGAATGAAGGACCGCACGGTGACTATTAATGGACTGAGCAAAGCATTTGCGATGACTGGCTGGCGATTAGGGTATCTAGGAGCGCCTGCATGGATCGCAAGAGCTTGCAATAAAATGCAGGGACAAATAACTAGCGGTACAAACAGTATTACCCAGCGTGCAGCGATTACAGCTTTAGAAGCTCCTGTTTCCAAAATCCAATACATGATAGACGCGTTTGCAAAAAGACGTTTATTGATTTTAGACCTTTTAAACAAAATTCCTGGATTTAAAACCGCGACACCCGATGGCGCTTTTTATGCATTTCCCGATGTGTCCTTTTACTATGGCAAAACAGTGCACGGCCACGCTATAGAAAACGCAACAGATTTTGCCATGATGTTGCTAGAAGAGACAGGTGTTGCAACCGTTACAGGCGATGCCTTTGGTGCGCCCGGTTGTATACGCATTTCTTATGCGGCGAGCGAGGAGCAGATTACTGAGGCTATGAATCGCATCTATGCGTTGTTGAAGGATTTTTAAACAATTCTTTTGGCTTAAAACATTGTGGATTTTTTTGAGACTTAAAGCCTTGAAAAAATCTTGTTACTAGCTGTTAAGCACGTGCAAATGGCGGGATTAAAAAAGCACTTTTGTTTTCCTATAGTTCCATTGGGCTAGAGTTATTTTTAAAAAGCGTCATGCTTTTTGCATGCGGGTTGTTTAGAACAGCGTTAGGCTTAGGGGCGGTTTTACAAGTTGGATTTATGAAAAGACTTATTGCTTTGCTACTCATGTTGTGGGTGCTTGCTAAAAGTAATTTCGTTTTATTCGAACATTACTTGGAGTGCTGAATAATTTTAAGATTCTATGATATAAAAAAAACTGCCTCAAAATGTATGAGGCAGTTTCTATAGTATCTAAATAGATTCTTTTTTTATTTAGGATTCACGATCATATCAATGCGCTTAGCCAGATCTTGTAAGTGCACGCGTGTAAGCTCGTCACCCGATCTGCGGCTTGCGTTACGAGTGTCAGTAAGCAGTTGATTCAACTCTGCACGCACGATAGGTCGTATGTCACTTTGAGCAACATTAACTTCGCTTTGTCCAGCAAATGATCTAAATGCTGATGGTACTGACCGCTGCTCGTTTTTCATGATAAATTCTAAACGATCTACATAGGCACGTTGTAGGTTACGTCTATAACGATCTACTTTTTGTCCACTTGCTAACTCGCTAAAGATGCCTTTACGCAGGTCTTTCATCATTTCATAGAGTCCATATGCGTTTTTACCATTCACCTCTTCATTTTCCATAAGACGCGCCATACGGCCAAAGTCTAGAACATTGTTAAGTGTGCGCACTTGGGTGCTTCTTATACGTTCTATAGCACCATCAGGCTCAATTTTGTTAAAGACATCAGTTGCTATTAACCATGATGGAGTTTTAAAGAGTTGGTCTTGCAAGAACTTCATGGCGCGTGTTTGTTTGTCTCTAGAGGCATGCTCATAAACAGCACCTTCCTCGCCGTATGCTTTATAGGTTTCTTTAACGCCGCCTATATTTGCAGACACGTGACCCATGTAGCGATTAAATTGCCCTAAAATCTGGTCATACATGTTTTCCAGTTCATCATAGTTTTCGCCTTCTTTTCCAGTCCAAGTAATGAGGTTAGGGATAATACGCTTTAAATTTTCTATACCTAGATCACTAGCACGCATAGAGTCGTCTCCTAAATCCTCGGTCTGGCTTGTGTGGTCAATAACATTACCTTGTTGACGGCCAAAACGATATATAGGGTCACCAGCTTTTTCTAAAATCCAAGAATCTAAAATAGGCTTTTCTCCTTCGGCAGTTTTGTCTAAAATAGGTCTATAACCCCATGCGATAGAATACTTGTCATAAGGACCTATGTTAGGCATTAAAGCTACATCACCATCACCAGGTTGTGCTACATAATTAAAACGTGCATAGTCCATGATACTAGGCGCGGTGCCGTATTTTTTTGTGAATTCTGGGTCGCGCAAGTTTTCTACTGTATAGGCGGTAGAGCTACCCATATTGTGTGGCAAACCTAGGGTGTGACCTACCTCATGCGAACTCACAAAACGTATGAGCCTACCCATTACCTCTGTTTTAAACTCTGTACCGCGAGCGTCGGGATTTATTGCTGCTGTTTGAACAAAGAACCAGTTGCGCAATAAAAGCATGACGTTGTGATACCAGTTAATGTCAGACTCTATAATTTCTCCACTACGCGAGTCCGAGGTATGCGGGCCGTTTGCATTAGGAATAGGAGATGCTAGGTAACGCACAACCGAGTAGCGTGCATCTTCAGGACTCCAATCTGGATCTTCTTGTTTAGAAGGTGCGTCTTTTGCAATAATTGCTTCTTTAAAACCAGCAGCTTCAAAGGCTACTTGCCAGTCCTCTATACCTTGTTTTATATATTTGCGCCATTGTACTGGCGTTGCAGGGTCTATGTAATAAACGATTTGCTTTTTAGGAACAACCAATTCGCCATTTTTAAATTTTTCAATATCCTCGTCCTTAACCTCTAATCTCCATCGGTCTAAGTAAGTAACTGTTTTTGTGTACTGTGCATCCAGTCCATAATCTTGTTGTCCTCGTGCAAACCACCCTACACGCTGGTCAAAATAGCGACGTTTCATAGGAACTTTAGGTAGTAGGATCATGGAGTTGCTTAACTCGATTGAAAATGACTGCACACTGTTTTCACTAGGTGGGTCTGTAGCAAAATAGGTCTTAACATGTCTAGACTCTATATTTATTGGGTAGGAGCGCAAGGTGTCTATGTAAGAACGCGAGTCATCTAAACGAGAAACTTTGTAACCCGTACGGCTTCTTTGTGGTAAACCGATTGCAGGAACATCCTTAGAAAAGAAATCGGTCACATTAATTACTACATTGTTATTTATAGAATCCTTTTTTACCGCTTTAATAGGAAAAGAATAAAGGATAGGTTCAAAATTTGAATTTTCTACCGCAATGCTAATAGGTAGGGAGTCAGCGGCAGTTATTCTATTTGATACGACTCTTAAAAGAACGTCTTTTGCCTTGCGTTCCCATCGCAAGTTTTGCTCGTTTTGTTCGCCACCACCAAAACCTAGTCCCGTAGCTGTTTTAGCAATTCTTGTAACCATAAGCATCTCACGGTTAAACAAGCTGTCAGGAATTTCATAGAAATACTCGTCATCTACTTTGTGTACAGTAAATAACCCAGCATCGCTTTTTGCGCCTTTGGTAATTACCTTATTATACGGTTGGATGCCACCATCTTTCTTTTTTGGGGCACTAGCCTCGGCTGTGGGAGCGCCTTTTTTGGCTTTACTTTTTTTAGAAGCACATCCTACGACTATAAATAGGCTCAGTAAGATGCTTCCAATCAATTGAATTTTTTTCATTAGTAGGTTTTAAAATTAACATGACGTTAAAATTAGATTTTCTTTGGTTTTGTATTCTTAACACAACGTTAATAATCATGTTTCGTTTCCTTCTCCTTATTTTCTTAAGATATCTTTTTTAAGGGCCTTTGTCTGTAATGTGTTCGCTTTCGCGAAAGCGGACTAGCTACAATCAGGCTGGTAGAGTTTATTTTAGGGTTTTGTAATAAAACACATGGTATGTGAACAGTTTTAGGCTACTGAATTATTAATGCCTGCTGTTAGTGTTTCAAGAACCTTAATACGTACATTAAATAAATGCACATTAAGTGCGACATCGATTTTTAAAACCGGCTTACTTTATTTTTTATCCTTTTGCGATTTTCATAAACCAATCGTCGTCGTCGTCATCGGTATTTTGGTTTTTAATCGACCCGGTGGTCGGTTGCTCACTGTATAAAATTTCACGTAATATGTTTTTTATGTACTTATCGCGTTTGTGCATGACTATGAGATATACGGCAAGCAATCTTATAGGTATCATTAACAACGCCAGTAAGGCGGCATAGATAAATAGTTCTTTACAAATGTTGCCAAGATAATAGGTTAATCCACCTAGGTTGAGCAGTATAGCATATGCGATTAAATAATGCAGCAACAAATCAAGTGCAGATTTTGCGGTGTCTGTGAGGCTGTTGTGCCATGTATCGATGTGTTTAATAAGTGTATTCATCAGATTCTAGCCTTTTTGCATTACAAATAATCTTGATACGGATGGAATAAAATTAAACAAAATTTTGAAAGCAAGTAACTTAGGTCAGGATTTTTAAGACCGGAATTATTGATAACAAAAAAAGCGAACTATTTCTAGCTCGCTTCTTGGACTAATTCAAATTTTGCAATATTAATTTTGGTCTCCTGGGCCGATATTTGGATTGGCATTAATTTCGGCTTGAGGTATTTTAAATATCCATTCATCATTAACAGATGGCCTAGCAACGATATATGCATTTTGATATAAAACTTGAGAAGCTCCAGAACCGCCGTTAGCGCTGTGGTCTATACCTTCATCCCAACGAATTTTGTCAGTATAGGTAAAACCTTCACCCCATAACTCAAGTCTTCTTTGGAATTTAATGTGCTCCATTAAGTCAGTTTGTGTGGTGAACTGTGCAACATTGTAAGCAGAGTCTCTTGCAGATCCTAACGGCTGTAAGGCTGCACGTGCACCTGCTAAATCTGATGACATTGCTTTAGCCTCGGCCTCTATCAAATACATTTCAGAAGTTCTCATGTATATGACATCATCTGGGTCAATACTTGCAGGGGTAACACCTCTATGTTTAAATGACATGTAGGGATGCAAGTTAAAACTATTACTGATACCATATTGCGCATTAATGGCTGCGCGACGCGCATTGAATACATTACGGTCGGTATAGTTTGGGTCATTCCCAAATCCACCTTGGCCATTTGCTGCGCTACCGTTTGTATTAGGAGCATCAGGTATAAATAGGCTTCTTCTATAGTCTGTTGCGGGTATCGCATTTACCATTCTGCGATCGGCTATTTTAGGATTTGTTCGGTTTTGGGATCCGTTGAAAGTATTACTTATTAAATAAAAATAAGAGCGGAAAAATGTGGTTTCGGCAGGAATCACGTTGCTTCCCCATATCACTTCAGAAAGGTTGTTTGTGTTAAAACCAGATTTGTAGGCTGTTTCATTCATTAGTGGAAATCCGTTTCTTGCAGCGACAGCAGCCGTTGCAGCTGTAGACCAGTCTCCTTTAGATAATGCCCAACGTGCCTTTAATCCATGCGCTACATTTATGTTTAACTGGGATTTTGCCGCTACACCAGATCCAGTTCTACCGCCGCCATTTTGAAAAGATGCAATGGCGTTGTCTAGGTCTTCTCCTATTTGATCATAGACTTCTTGAACGGTTGCACGAGGTAAATTTTGTAAACTACCTGTTGTTAATACTAATGGGACACCTTTATCTGTTGCAGGTGAGCCTATTAGGTAGCCCTTAGCAAAATGTTGAATAAGTGATAGGTATGCAAATGCTCTATAAGCGTATGCTTGTCCTTGAATTTCGCTCAATTGTGCGGTCATCGGGAATCCAGATTCTGGAATACCATTAATTAACAAGTTTGCGTGCAGGATGATGTTATATCTGTGGTACCAAAAAAGCTCGTTTGTAAGCGATGTTGGCTGGGTATGGTCAGTCCACTGTGCATTATCCCTCCAGTTCAAGTTGTTTGCGTTGGAAGAATGTATAAGAGTACCTCCTATATTATCACCCATAGGTAACCAGAAATGGTCGTTAGCTCTACCAGTATTACCACCTGGAAAAACGGTTTGAGACTGCGAGTACATACCCCTGTGAATTCCATCAAGGACCAGTTGCATGTTATCTACGCTAGATAGTACAACGTCTGCCGAGATGCGGTCTGTGGGTGTTCTATCTAGAAACTCTTCCTCACAAGCGAAAGTGGTTAGAAGAAAGGCAAATAAGGATATTTTATATATTGTTTTCATAACTAATTTTTTAAAATGACATGTTTAAACCTAATGATACCACTCTACCAAGAGCAAAATCATTAGCAGATGGTGTACCAGCTATATTAAATTGAGGATCTAGACCTTGTCTTCTAGAATTGATAAGCAAGTTTTCACCTACTACATAAACTCGCAAGTTATCAACTCCAAAGTTTTCCACGACCTTATTTTTAATATCATAACCTAGATTTACGTTTTTAAGTGTCCAGAAAGAAGCATCGACTAGGAATCTGTCTGATTGTGTTCTTACCAAGTTGACGTTACCGTTTTCTAGTCTAGGTACATTTGTGATATCGCCTGGTTGTCTCCAAGCGTTCAAGATATCTGGGTGTAAAGCGCGGCCATAGATACCGCTGTGCATTAATCCAGAATAACCGTTGTCGAGAATCTTACCACCAATACCATATGTTATTAAAATGTCTAGCGTAAATCCTTTGTATCTAAACGAGTTAGAAATAGAACCTACAAAATCTGGTAGTGAAGAATCTCCAGTATATGCTGGAATGGTATCTTGCCAGTTGTTTGTAGTAGCTTGGGTGCCGTCTGTGTTTAGCACAGGTACGCTTTCACCTTCGGCATTTTCTTCATAAACAAAAAACAATTGATCACCATTTGCTGGGTCTACGCCAGCAGTGCGCAATAAGAAGAAGTCATAGCGAGATCTTCCAACAGCCCATCTTTTACTTCCGTTGATCACAGGGTTGTCTATTTCTAAAATTTCATTAACTAGGGTTGTTCCTTGTAGTCTTAAATCCCAAGAAAAATCTTTTTTGTCAAATAAATGTGCGGTTAGTCCTAATTCCCAACCTCTGTTTTGTATAACACCTAAATTTACAGGTATTTCATTTAACCCGTTAGATAATGCAATAGGAAGGTCATAAAGTAAACCATCTGATGTTTTGTTGTAGTACTCAATAGACCCATCTAGGTATTTGTCAAACAATGTAAATTCTGCTGCTACATCATACATTTCTTGAGTTTCCCATTGCAGGTCTGCATTTCCAAAACTACTTATCAATATCGCAGGAAGTGCAGCGTTTGAAGTAAGTTGAAACAACGCCTGAGAGGGATAAGAACCACCTATGACATCATTACCTAGTTGTCCCCAAGAACTTCTTAATTTCAAGGCATCCACAAATTTAACTTCCTCCATAAATGTCTCTTGGTCAACTCTCCATGAACCGCCTATAGAAAAGAAATTACCCCATCTGGCATCACGTGAAAATCTGGATGAACCATCTCTCCTTGCAGAAGCGCTTAAGTAATACTTGTCTTGGAAATTGTAATTTAAACGGGCAAAATAGCCTTCTAATGCAGTGTCAAAGGTTGCACCGTCTAAGTTTACTATGTTTGAAAAGTTAGCAAACTCAAAAATTCCAGTTGCAGTTTGTACAGTAGCAAGTCCAGATAAGTTAGAGAAAATGCGTTCAACACTTTCATGACCAGCGGTTACATCTAAATTATGAAATCCAAATTTCTTGTTGTAGTTTAACACTTGTGAGAATGTTGTAAACTCGTTGCGCCCCCTTGTTTGACTCAAGCGTCCTGTAGGCTGTGCGTCGCCGATTAATGGGTTTTCATACTCTGATTCAAAAGTGTCTCTCAAGTCTTTACCAAATGTAGCAGTAAGTTTTAGGTTGTCTAGGATTTTATACTCCCCAAATAATCGAATGCTATAGGTGTTATCTTGGTCAAACTCGTTGTTTAATACAAGTTCCTGTAATGCATGTCTTCCTTGGTTAGTGGGTCTGTTACCTATGTTAAAGTCTGGAAATCCTTCACCGTTGTCATAAACTGGATTACCGGCATCATCACGCACAATATTACCATTTAAATCGTTTACGAATACTGGATAAATAGACCCCATATTTTGCGCAAAACTAAATGGATTTACAATGCTTCCAGTTCCAGCAGAACTAGGTCCTCTGGCCTCGCTAAGTGCGATATTTGCATTACCACCTAATTTTAGTCTATCATTCACGTTGAATTCAGCGTTCAAACGTGCTGTCAATCTTTCAAAACCAGATCTTATGACATAGCTTTCGTCTTCTAAATAAGATGAGGAGAAGAAAACGGAGTGATCCTTGCCCCCACCAGACACGTTAATGTTGTAATTTGAACGTATACCTGTTTGTTGCAACACGTCAAACCAGTCTAAGCTGTTGTAAATAACCTCAGCATTTGGATTGAGTCTTCCGTCCACCCCTACAATCTCGTTATTAGGTACGTTAAATGGGTTGTAACCTAGTTGACTATAAATGTTATTAGTTGCAAATTGCGGGTCGCCACCACCAGCTGAGGAATTTCTTAACGCTTCCCACATTGATTCATAGTACTGTCCAGGAGTTACCCGATCATACAAACCAACAGCATTACTTACCATTCCTACCTGCGAACTAAAACTAGCTTTAATCCCTTTTTTACTTCCGTTTTTAGTGGTTACGATTATCACGCCATTTGCTGCCCTAGAACCATATAATGACGTGGATGCTGCATCCTTTAAAACAGTTATAGACTCTAAGTCTTCCTGATTAAGGGTGCTAAATGGCGCTCCATATTCTGCGCCGTCAACGATGATTAATGGAGCAGAACTTCCGTTTAACGTTCCTACACCTCTTATGACAATGTTGGGTGACGCACCAGGTCCACCACCACCTGTAAATTGCACTCCTGTAGCATTTCCTTCAATAGCCGCTAAGGCTGACGTTACCGTACGACCTGCTATGACTTTTGAGTCAATAATATCAGCTGATCCTGTAAACGATTCTTTAGTAGAGGTTCCATACGCCACGACTATCACTTGTTCCAGTACCTCGCTATCTTCAACGAGTGTGACGTTTATCGTGTTACTAGATTCTACTGTTTTCTCTACAGTTTCGTAACCTATATAGGTAAACACTAAAATATCACCGCTTGAAGCAGCAATGGAATAGTTTCCTTCTAGGTTGGTTGATACCCCTCGCGAGGTTCCTTTAATAGTGACAGATACGCCAAAAAGCGATGAGTCGTCTGCTGTCTTTACGGTACCCTGTATAGTCCTTTGCTGTGCAAACGAATACGATGCGATAAAGACAAAAACCAATGAAAATAATTTTTGTTGCATAAGAGTTTAATTTTAGATTAAGATTAGAACAAATGTATATTAATAATTTGTTAACACAAGTTTTTTTTCACTTAGAGTAATTTTTTTTTAGCAACAGATTTACGCTTTTAAAACTCTTGGATTGGCGTTTTCTTTTAGATCCTGATTTACAGATATTTTGGTTTTTAATTAATTAAATTTTATTTAAAAACTTTTAAGTTATATTCGATAAAACAAAAAAAGCGAACTATTTCTAGCTCGCTTTTGTGTTATCCTAAGGTTTATGATTTTACATCATTCCACCCATGCCACCCGGCATACCGCCTGGCATGCCACCACCAGGGTTATCTTCTTTAATTTCAATAAGCGCACACTCTGTGGTTAAAATCATGCCCGACACACTTGCTGCATTTTCTAACGCTACACGTGTTACTTTTTTAGGGTCTATGATTCCTTCTTTAAGCATGTCTACATATTGGTCGTTTTTAGCATCGTACCCAAAATTACCTTTAGAGTCTAGAATTTTAGCGATAACTACACTGCCCTCGCCGCCAGCGTTAGATACGATGGTGCGCAGCGGTGCTTCTATTGCTTTTGCAATGATGCTTATACCGGTTTCTTCATCGGCATTGCTGCCTTTAAGTTTAGATAATGCAGCAATAGCGCGTACAAGTGCCACACCACCGCCTGCCACGATACCCTCTTCTACGGCGGCACGTGTTGCGTTAAGCGCGTCGTCTACGCGGTCTTTTTTCTCTTTCATCTCTACCTCGCTAGCCGCGCCTACATAAAGTACAGCAACACCACCTGCTAGTTTTGCTAGGCGTTCTTGCAGCTTTTCCTTGTCATAGTCAGACGTTGTGTTCTCTATCTGTGATTTTATTTGTCCCACTCTAGATTTGATATCTGCCGCTTTTCCAGCACCGTTAACGATGGTCGTTGTGTCTTTATCGATGTCGATTTTTTCAGCAGTACCTAGCATATCTAGGGTTGTGTTTTCTAGGGTGAATCCACGCTCTTCAGACACTACAGTCCCGCCAGTAAGTATCGCGATATCTTCTAACATGGCTTTGCGTCGATCACCAAATCCAGGAGCCTTTACCGCTGCGATTTTAAGGGCACCACGCAATTTGTTAACTACTAGTGTTGCTAATGCCTCACCGTCTACATCCTCGGCAATGATAAGAAGTGGTTTGCCAGTTTGTGCAACAGGCTCTAGGACCGGCATAAGGTCTTTCATAGTCGATATTTTTTTATCGATAATTAAGATGTATGGGTGGTCTAGAGATGTAGTCATTTTCTCAGAGTTTGTTACAAAGTAAGGCGATAAATACCCGCGGTCAAATTGCATACCCTCAACCACATCCACATAGGTTTCGGTTCCTTTTGCTTCTTCTACCGTGATAACACCTTCTTTACCTACTTTGCTAAAAGCTTGTGAGATTAAGTCGCCTATCATATCGTCGTTATTTGCGCTTATAGCTGCAACTTGCTTGATCATTTCTTTAGAATCACCTACTTTTTTAGATTGTTTGTCTAGGTCAGCAACGATTACTTCTACCGCTTTGTCAATACCGCGTTTTAAATCCATCGGATTTGCACCTGCGGCTACGTTTTTAAGTCCTTCTTTTACGATAGCTTGTGCTAGAACTGTCGCAGTTGTGGTACCATCACCGGCGAGGTCATTTGTTTTACTAGCAACTTCTTTAACCATTTGGGCTCCCATGTTCTCTAGCTCGTCTTGTAGCTCAATTTCTTTAGCTACAGAAACTCCATCTTTTGTGACTACTGGGGCGCCAAAAGATTTTCCTATGATAACGTTACGACCTTTAGGCCCTAGCGTCACTTTTACAGCATTTGCAAGTGCATCTACACCGCGTTTAATGCCATCTCTTGCTTCTAAATCAAATTTAATTTGTTTTGCCATTGTATATTTTTTTACTTTTTAAGTATTTCGCTTTTTGTTTTGTAAATTGTAGAATGTTAGGGAGTTCGCTTTCGCGAAAGCGTGCAACATCAACTATATGATTGCGAGGATATCGTCTTCGCGCATCATTAAATAATCGGCACCTTCTAGTTTTAACTCGGTACCACTGTATTTGCCGTAAAGTACGGTATCGCCAACTTTAACGGTTAAAGGCTCATCCTTTTTACCGTTTCCTACGGCAATCACTTTGCCTTGTTGTGGTTTTTCTTTTGCGGTGTCTGGAATGTATAGTCCAGAGGCTGTTTTTTGTTCAGCGGCCATAGGTTCTATAAGCACGCGGTCAGAAAGTGGTTTTATTGTTAATGCCATTTTTTAAGTTTTTAAGTTGGTTTACCTACAAGCTAATGTTGTGCCACCTACTTGGGTCTGACAAAACATCATACAAAAAAAAATATCTAGCAAAAGTGCTAGATATTTTGTCAGTTAGTATGTCTTTGTGGCTTACTCGCCAGCTGCCGGTGTTGTTGTGTTGCTACCTTGCGGTAATGGGGCTGGCTGGGTTTTAGTGTCTTGTTTAATGATTTCTCGTACTTTACTATCAGTGGATTGTACAAGTGTCGTACTCGCAAGCAAAATAAGTACCAGTAGGCTGGTAGCTAGTACCCAAGTGCTTTTGTCCAAAAACTCCCCGGTCTTGCGTACACCGCCTAATTGCTGTGTGCCACCACCGCCAAAACTGCTAGAAAGCCCGCCACCTTTAGGGTTTTGTACCATGATTACTACAAGCAGTAGAAATGCTACTACCACAATGAGTCCTATTAATATATAAAATGCAGTCATTTAATTGTTGCTTTGTAAGTTTTTAATTTTCCGAATTTGGTCTGCAAAGAAACCACTTTTTTCTGGATGTTGCAAAACTAATATTTTATAAGCTTGAATGGCTTTAGAAAAGTTCTTTTGTTCCAGGTAAACTTGGGCAAGTGTCTCGGTCATTAGCTGGTTGGCTGCGGGATTTTGCTTTGCGAGGTTTCCCGTAAAATGTTGGTTTTTGTCTGGTTTTATGCGTGGATGTTCTTGCAAAAATAACTCTATACGTTCCATACGTTTTGCGCGCTCATCCTCCTCGATAACCTCGTTAGGCTCTTCTTGAATGCGATCAATAGGTTTCAGGCTTGTAAGTTTTAACCATTCGGCAAAACTGTGTTTCTCCTTTGCAGTAAAAGTTAAGGGCTGCGATGTGAATTCTTGCTTTTTCTCAAAAATCGGATCGCTTTGTGTGTAATCGAGATCTTTATTTAAGTCGGTTTCAAAGGCTCTAACATGTTCACTTTCTACATCGATGTCGGCAAGTAAATCTATTTGGTTTTTAATTTGCATGCTTACCTCGTGTTGCTTAAAAAAGGCACTGGTGATGTAGTCAAATAGCACGGTTCTATCGACGGTGTGACTTGCCGTTATTTGCAGTTCTTTGTTATACAACGGGCTGTTTTCTTTTTTTAGACCTTTAAGATACAAACTGCGCGCTGCTTGAAAATAGGGGTGTTGGTCTATTGTTTCTTTTAAAATAGCGAGGTCAGCAGTATCTACGTGCTCTGGCTGTGCCATCAAATTATTTAATCGATCTGCCGCAGTTACCATTTTGCAAGGGTATCGTTGATTACCTCTTGGGTAATTTGTTCATAAATAACGTTTAGGGCAGTTTCTAGTACAGCGCCTTGCAACTGTGCGTTAGCGTCGTAATCATAATAAAAGCTATAGGCTTTTTCAAAACTTTCTTCTTCATTTTTGGTATTGGTAAACCGCACGTTAATTGCTATTGTTAATCTGTTTTGAGATGCTGTATTGTTTGCTGTAGCGGTCATTGGGGCGACAAAATAACGTGTAATTTCTCCTTGATATATGTAATCACCCCCGGTATTTACAAGGTTTAGACTGCTTTGGCTTTGTATATCATCTTGCAGTCTCACAGTAAATGTATTTTCTATCCCTGGCTCTACGAGTGCAGCCTGGTTAGTGAAAAAATCTACTTGAAAGGTATTGATGTTTTTAGGAATCGTTACACCCGAAAGGCTGTAAAAACCGCAACCTTGCAGCAGCAAGCACAGTGCTAACACCGTGAGCAACGATTTTATTTTAAAGGTCATATTGCTTTATTTTACGATACAATGTGCGCTCTGATATTCCTAAATCGTCGGCTGCGAGTTTGCGCTTTCCTTTGTGTCGGTCCAGGGATTTGCGTATTAGTTCTACTTCCTTATCCATGATACTCAGTGATTCTTCTTCTTCTATTTCTTGTGCATAGTCATACCTGCTGGCAGCGGTGTTGCCTTTCTCGATGAATTTAGATTCTGGTCTTAACTCATATGCCGCCTGCCCCAAACGCTCACTATGACCCTGATCGATCACATCTTCATAGGCCAGTTCTTGTTCGCTACCATAAATTCGATTAACCAGGCTTTGATTTTTTTCCCGCACGTCTTGCCCAGATCCATTGTTGCTCATAAGTTCGTTCGTGAGTTTCTTTAAATCATTCAAGTCGTTTTTCATATCAAACAAGACTTTGTATAAGATTTCGCGCTCATTTGCAAAATCATTTTCTGGTTTTGAATGGTTTCCTATCACCGCAGGCAATGTTTTGCCCATATCGGGTAAGTAATGCGCCAGTGTTGCACTTGTTACTTCTCGCTCTTTTTCTAGGACACTTATTTGTTCAGCAATGTTGCGCAGCTGCCTTATGTTGCCACTCCATCGGTAACTTTCTAGAACAGACACGGCACCATCTGTAAGTTTAAGAGCGGGCATTTTATATTTTAGTGCAAAATCCGAAGCAAATTTTCTAAACAATAAATGAATATCGCCTTTACGGTCACGCAAGGGCGGTAAGGCAATGTCCACGGTACTTAATCTATAAAAAAGATCTTCTCTAAACTTACCTTTATCTATAGCATCTATCATACGCACATTGGTCGCAGCGACGATGCGCACGTTTGTTTTTTGGGTAACCGACGACCCTACTTTTAAAAACTCACCATTTTCTAAAACACGCAGTAAACGCACCTGGGTAGGTAGCGGTAATTCACCCACTTCATCTAGAAAAATGGTACCACCGTCGGCCACTTCAAAATAACCACTACGGGTTTGAGTTGCCCCCGTAAAAGAACCTTTTTCATGACCAAACAACTCTGAGTCTATCGTTCCCTCGGGTATTGCGCCACAGTTTACAGCGATGTATTTACCATGTTTACGGTGAGAAAGGGCGTGAATAATTTTAGGGATGCTCTCTTTTCCCACCCCGCTTTCTCCTGTAACTAGTACTGATATATCGGTAGGCGCAACTTGCATCGCTTTTTCAATCGCGCGGTTAAAACCAGCATCGTTCCCGATAAGTCCAAAACGTTGTTTTATTGATTGTATATTTTCCATTAGAACGCCGTTTGAAACATTAAAGGCTGCTCGTCGTTAGCATAACCTACTGCTTTTCCTATTAATGTCGCAGCTGTACAATCTTCTATGGCTACCATGACATAATCACCTGGTTGATAATTTTCTTTAGGGAAAACTGCCACGGTACTTTGTGTAGTTCTACCTGACCAGTGGGCATTAGATCGGTGCGATTCTTTTTCTATAAGCACTTCTACCGTTTTACCTACAAAAGCCCTGGTGCGTTCTAGACTGTGATTGCGTTGTAGATCTATGATTTCGGTAAGTCGGCGTTTTTTAATATCGTCTGGGACATCGTCTTTTAATTTTCTAGCAGCAAGTGTCCCAGGACGTTCAGAATAGGCAAACATAAAGCCCAAATCATATTTAACATATTCCATAAGGCTCAAAGTGTCCTGATGGTCTTGCTCAGTTTCTGTTGGGAAACCGGTGATCATATCCTGTGATATAGCGCATTCGGGTATAATGGTGCGTATGCGGTCTATAAGCGCCATGTATTCCTCGCGGCTATGCAACCTGTTCATTTCTTTTAAAATACGATTGCTGCCAGATTGTACAGGTAGGTGAATGTATTTACAAATATTGCGATGTGCGGCAATCGCGTGTAACACGTCGTCACTTATGTCTTGTGGGTTGCTTGTAGAAAAACGTATGCGCATATCGGGCTGCGCGTTCGCAACTTTATGCAGCAGTTGTGCAAAATCTACCGCAGTGGCTTGCGCCATTTTACTAGCTTTTTTAAAATCTTTTTTTAATCCACCACCATACCACAGGTAAGAATCTACATTTTGCCCCAGCAGTGTCACTTCTTTAAAGCCTTTGTTTGCCAGGTCTTGTATTTCTTCTAAAATAGAATAAGGGTCGCGGCTGCGCTCGCGCCCACGTGTAAACGGTACAACACAAAAGGTACACATGTTATCACATCCCCTTGTTATACTTACAAATGCAGTAACCCCATTAGAGTTTAAACGTACGGGGGAGATGTCTCCATAGGTCTCGTCCTTAGACAAAATAACATTTACGGCATTGTGTCCATCTTCTACATCAGCCAGTAAATTGGGGATGTCTTTATAGGCATCAGGTCCTACAACCATGTCTACTATTTTCTCCTCTTCCAGAAATTTTTCTTTAAGCCGCTCGGCCATACAACCTAGTACGCCCACTTTCATTTTGGGGTTAATCGCCTTTACCGCGTTGTATTTTTCTAGGCGTTTGCGCACGGTTTGTTCGGCTTTGTCTCTTATAGAACAGGTGTTTACGAGTACCAGATCGGCGTCTTCTAGCTTGTCTGTAGTGTTGTAACCTTCTTTAGAAAGTATAGATGCAACAATCTCGCTGTCCGAAAAATTCATTTGGCAGCCATAACTTTCTATATATAGCTTGCGCGTGTTGTTGGGATTAGCTTCTAGAGCGAGTGGCTTTCCTTGTTTTTTTTCTTCTATTACTTTTTCCATCGGTTAACCCTCTGTTGAATTTGGGGCTGCAAATATAATCATTTCACGGGTTGTGACAATATGGCAGCGATAGGAATTCATAGCCATTACGACCTCTACATGGCGTTGTGGTGCACTCGTTTTTTAAAAGTTTCGCTTTCGCGAAAGCGAAATGCCTACATACACGCTGCATCAAAGAGAAATTTTCTAAAAGAGCAGTATAATTTACCACCAAAAGGAAGTCACCAGACTGCTAGACTATTGATAAACAGTAGTTTGTGTTATTTATAAAAAATACGCATACATTTGCGTTAATAATTGGAAGCGAATATGGCAAAAAATCTCGTGATTGTGGAGTCGCCTGCAAAGGCAAAAACCATAGAGAAGTTTTTAGGTAAGGATTTTACAGTAACCTCTAGTTTTGGACACATTGCCGACCTACCTTCTAAGGAGTTGGGCGTGGATGTTCTCAAAAATTTTAAACCTGCTTATGAGGTTAATGATGATAAAAAAGAGCTTGTAAAGAAGTTAAAAAAGCTTGCAGACAGTGCCGATATTATATGGCTGGCAAGTGACGAGGATCGCGAGGGTGAGGCTATTGCATGGCACCTATCAGAGCAACTAGCCTTAGATAAGAAAAAAACAAAGCGCATCGTTTTTAACGCCATTACAAAAAGTGCCGTCCAACGCGCCATAGAAAACCCGCGAGAAATCGATTATCACCTTGTAGATGCGCAACAGGCCAGGCGGGTATTAGACCGTATCGTGGGGTACGAGATTTCGCCCATCTTGTGGAAAAAGGTTAAAGGTGGCGCGAGCGCTGGTCGGGTACAGTCGGTAGCTGTGCGATTAATTGTTGAACGCGAGGACGAGATCAATCAATTCAAAACCGAGAGTTCCTTTAGAATCGATGGCGATTTTTTAACTGCCGATGATAAACTGGTAAAAGCAAAAATAAACACAAACCTAAACTCGCAAGAAGAAGCCGAGAGCTTTTTAGAACTTAATAAAGGTGCTAGTTTTAAAATTACAGACCTGGTTAAAAAACCAGCAACCAAGACGCCCGCACCGCCATTTACTACATCTACCTTACAACAGGAGGCGTCGCGCAAATTGTATTTTAATGTGAGCCGCACCATGCAACTTGCCCAAAGACTTTATGAGGCGGGACTTATTACCTACATGAGAACAGACTCGGTAAACCTTAGTAACGAGGCAAAATCTGGAGCAAAAGCTGCAATTATGTCCGCTTATGGGGCAGTTTTTCACAAAGAACGCGATTTTAAAGGAAAGGCTAAAGGTGCCCAAGAGGCGCATGAGGCAATAAGGCCTACCGATTTTAATGTGCAAACGGCAGGTCTGGATAACGATCAGGTAAAGTTGTATGAACTAATATGGAAACGCGCCATTGCGAGCCAAATGAGTGATGCAAAACTAGAACGTACAAATGTGACTATTGCAGCGAGCACTCATGACAAAATATTTAGCGCAAGCGGCGAGATTGTAAAGTTCGAGGGATTTCTTAAAGTATACTTGGAAAGCACAGATGACGAGGATCAGGAACAAGAGGGATTATTACCTGACCTTAAAATAGGACAACAGCTACACCCTAAAAAAATAGTAGCAACACAGCGATTTACCCGACCACCATACCGGTATACCGAGGCTTCTCTAGTAAAGCAACTAGAAGAATTAGGTATAGGCAGGCCATCGACCTATGCACCTACTATTACTACCATACAAAACAGGAAGTATGTAGAAAAAGGTACACACAACGGCGAGGAACGTGGGTACATACAACTTGTTTTAGTTGATAAGACTATAAAGACAAATCAACTGACCGAGGTCACAGGGTCCAACAAAAACAAACTGATTCCTACCGATATAGGTCGCGTTGTTAACGACTTTCTAGTAGAACATTTTAGTAACATTTTAGACTACAACTTTACTGCTAAAGTAGAAGAATCCTTTGACAACATAGCCGAAGGTAAAGAGGAGTGGACTGACATGATGCAGCATTTCTACAAAGATTTTCACCCCAATGTGCAAAATGTTGCCGAAAATGCAGAACGTGAAGTGGGAGAGCGCAATCTGGGGAAACATCCTGTAAGTGGTAAACCGGTGAGCGTGCGTTTAGGCCGATTCGGTGCCATGGCGCAAATAGGAGCCACAAATGACGAGGAGAAACCGCAATTTGCGAGTTTATTACCTACACAACAATTAAATACCATCACGCTAGAAGAAGCTTTACAGCTATTTAAACTACCGCGCACGCTAGGAGATTATAACGGCCACGTGGTTGAAGTTAACCAGGGTCGCTATGGGCCTTACATAAAGTTTAATGAAAACACCTTTGTTTCCTTAGAAAAAGACGACGATCCCATGGAAATAACTTTTGAAAGAGCGAGTCAACTCATTCAATCAAAAGAAAAAGCCGATGCACCTATATATATGTATGACGATTTACCGGTGACAAAGGGAGAAGGTAGATTCGGTCCCTTTATAAAGTGGAATGATTTGTTTATCTCGGTTACTAAAAAGTATGACTTTGATGCGCTATCCAAAAGCGATATAGAAGAACTTATTCTTGCAAAAATAAAAAAAGAGGAAGAAAAGATTGTTGTAGACTGGGAGCAGGAAGGTATACGTATTGAAAAAGCGCGCTGGGGGCGTCACAACCTCATAAAGGGAAAAAACAAAGTAGAACTTGCTAAAACCGTAGATCCCTTAAAAGTGACTCTAGAAAAGGCACAAGAACTTTTAGAAAAAAACGCGCCCAAAAAGAAGCCAACGGCAAAGAAGCCAGCATCCACAAAGGCGACCTCAAAAAAACCCGCAGCAACAAAGAAAACACCCACTAAAAAAACTAAAAAAAGTTAGACCATGGCTCTAGAGTTTTTAAGTCCTTTAAGTAAAGAGCTCCTAGATTATGCGCAAAACTGCCCAAAAGGCGCCATAGGGTCTCATTTAAAATTACACAGCGCACAAGGCGTGCCTAGTCTCGAGGGCGTTCAGCTCGCATTAATAGGTATTCTAGAGAATAGATTAGACGATGCTGCTGTACATGTGATAGAGGATTTTGTAGAGGTGCGTCGCAAGTTTTATTCTTTGTATTTGGGTAATTGGACAGCAACAATGGCCGATTTAGGTGATATACAAGCTGGAGCAACGGTGCAGGACACCTATTTTTTAGTAAAAAAAATCACAGCCTACTGTCTCCTTCATAATGTGGTGCCTTTATTTTTAGGAGGAAGTCAGGATTTAATGTACCCAACCTACCGCGGCTTTGACGAGCAATATACCATGATTAACGTGGTAAATGTAGATGCTAGGTTCGATTTAGGCGATGTAGATGCACCTATTTCTTCACGCAGTTACATTGGTAAAATGGTTGTAGAAAAACCATATAATCTATTTAATTACAGTAACTTAGGTTATCAGACATACTTTAATTCTCAAAACGAGATCGAGTTAATAGAACGCATGTTTTTTGAAGCCCTGCGACTAGGTGTGTTGGATGAAGATATTGCGCAAGCCGAACCAGTTTTGCGAGATGCAGACCTTGTAGGAATAGATATTACCGCTGTAAAGGGTAGTGATATCGCTTTCGCGAAAGCGAACCCTAACGGACTAAGTGGTAAGCAAATATGTACCTTATCTAGATATGCGGGCATTAGCGATCGCACCAAGGTTTTTGGAATTTACGAGATACCATTAGAAATTGGTCATACAACAGGTCAACTAATTGCTGAGGTTCTTTGGTATTTTGTAGAAGGCTTTAATTTGCGTTCCTATGAATATCCTGTTCCCATAGAAAATCATTTTATTAAATACCGCGTTCCTTGTGAAGAACACACGCTTACGTTCTTAAAATCAACAAAAACAGGTAGATACTGGCTTGAACTACCTTTTGTTTCTATGGTACAAAATAAACTGAAACAACATGCGTTATTACCCTGTAGCAAACAAGAATATGAAATGGCATGCGACCAGATACTGCCAGACCGCTGGTTAAAAGCTAGAAAAAAAAATGAAATGTAGGTTTTAGGCAAGTGTTAATGTTAAATATATTTTAAAAAAAAAGTTGGTAGATCCGATTCTTTTGGATAGGTTTACGCACTTAATTCATAAAGTAAAGATGAATAGAATAATGAAAAAGTTAATTCTTTTAGGCGTGGTGACAGCATTCCTTGCAAGTTGTGGTAAGGGAGACCGTGGTCAGTTAACCACTGTAAAGGGTAAAAAATGGCACCCTGAAAAGCCATATGGTATGAGTTTAGTGCCCGGTGGCTCATTTATCATGGGTAAGACCGATGATGATATAGCTGCAACAGGTAATGCTCCAGCAAAAACAGTAACCGTACCTTCTTATTACATTGACGAAACAGAAATCACGAATGGTGAATACCGAAAGTTTGTTTACTGGGTGCGTGATTCCACGTTTAGAACAAATCTGGCTATAGAAGCTGACTTACAGGGCGCTGCACTTGGTGATAATGGTATTGGTGAGTTTGCTTTTTTAGATGCAGATCCAAACAAGCAGTTAACCCCATGGGAACAGTATTATAAGGACAACTATTCTGGTCTAGGCGAGACTGGATATGAAGGTCGTAAACTAAATAACAAGATCGATTTAATTTGGGATACCGAGGATATACCAGACGAGTTTTATGCCTCTGTGTATGATTCTATGTACATTCCTTTTGAAGAGGCTTACAATGGTGAGCGTACCATTAATGTTAGAAAACTTATATTTAATTACTCTAGATTAGATACCGAGGCTGCAGCTCGCAGACCACAGGATAAAAGAAATAAATATATTATTCAAGAAAAAGTGCCTGTTTATCCTGATACTACAGTTTGGATTAGGGATTTTAATTACAGCTATAACGAGCCTATGCACAATGATTATTTTTATCATGAGGCTTATACCAACTATCCAGTGGTAGGTGTAAATTGGATGCAAGCGCAGGCTTTTTGCCAGTGGAGAACTTTATACCACAATGCATATCGCAAAAAACGTAAGGTAGAAAGAACTTTTGACTACCGTTTACCAACCGAGGCTGAATGGGAATACGCTGCTCGCGGTGGATTTGAGGGTGCTACGTACCCATGGGGTGGACCGTATGCTAAAAATGACCGAGGTTGTTTCCTTGCAAACTTTAAACCATTGCGCGGTGACTATGCAGCTGACCAAGCGCTGTACACAGTAGAGGCTGATGCCTATGAGCCAAACGAGTACAACTTGTACAACATGGCTGGTAATGTGTCTGAATGGGTAGATTCATCTTATGATCCAGGTTCATACGAGTTTATGTCTTCTTTATCTCCCAACGTAAATGACAAAACAAATACTCGTAAAGGTGTGCGTGGGGGCTCGTGGAAAGATGCATCCTACTTTCTCGAGGTGAGTACCCGTGATTTTGAATACCAAGACTCGGCTAGGAGTTATATAGGTTTCCGTACCGTACAATCGTACAGAGGTAAGGATGTCACTATGAATGCAGCGACCAATTAAACTAAACAACAATTTTAACAATAAACTTAACTTAATTAAATTTTATTACAATGGCTCAATCTAAATCAGTAAAAAGAATCTTTAACATGGCATACGGTCTCGGTGCCTCAGTAGTAATCATCGGGGCACTTTTTAAAATCCTTCACTGGGAACTTAATCTTGGTTTTGCTAAATTAGATGGTGGAACCCTTTTGGCTATAGGTCTTATCACCGAGGCGTTAATTTTTGCAGTGTCTGCTTTTGAGCCTGTAGAGGACGACCTAGATTGGTCACTTGTGTATCCTGAGCTTGCAGGTGGACAAGCGGTTACTAAAAAGAAAAACAGTTTAACACCAGCACAAGAAGCTGAAGAAGCACAAGGAATGCTTTCTAAAAAGTTAGACCAAATGTTGAAGGATGCAAAATTGGACTCTCAGCTTATGGAAAGTTTAGGAAACAGCATTCGCAACTTTGAAGGTGCTGCAAAAGGTATAGCGCCTACGGTAGAAGCGATGTCATCAACCAAGAAGTATTCTGAAGAAATGGCACTTGCAGCTGCGCAAATGGAATCATTGAACAGTCTATATAAAGTACAGGTAGAAAGCACTGCTCGTCAGACACAAATTAACGAACAAGTTGTTCAAAATGCAGGTAAACTACAAGTGCAAATGGAAGGTCTTGCTAACAATTTATCCTCTTTAAATGGCGTATATGGCAATATGCTAGGCGCTATGAAAGGATAACTTGATAAAAAATATTTAAAAAACTAATTATACAATATTATGGCAGGAGGAAAACAGTCCCCAAGGCAGAAAATGATTAACCTGATGTATCTGGTTTTCATTGCGATGCTAGCGCTTAACATGAGTAAAGAAGTGCTTCAGGCGTTCGGACTTATTGAAGAGAATTTAACAGAGAGCAATGCTAGTTTAGCTGAAATCAACACAGCTTCACTTGCAGACTTACAAGCAAAAGCCGCTGAAAATGCTGCACAATATGCTGTACAGGCTCAAACAGCTAAAGAAGTGTCTGCTGCCTCTGACGCCTATTATGGCTACTTAGAAGCGTTAAAAGCAGAAATGGATGCGACCATCGATCCAGACTCAAAAACCGATTATCAGGTACAAGACAAAACAGATTTTCTAGACACTAAATTTTTTGTTGGTGACAAGTTAAAGCCTGAAGGTCAAGAGTTTTTAGACAAAATGGTAGCATATCGCGAGTCTGTTAAGGCTGCTCTCGGTGATAAAGGGTATGACGCACTAAAGAGTGAGGTAGATGCTAAGTTTAAAACAGATGACGTAGAAAATCGTGATGGTAATATGATACCATATTTGGACTACAACTACAAAGGTTTTCCTCTAATCGCATCAAAGACTAAAATCACGCTTTTACAAAATCAAATTAAAAATATTGAATCTGATGTTTTAAGCCAGTTGTTACAGGGTAAGCTTGTGCAAATTGCCTCTATGAATAATTATGAAGCTATTGTGGTTTTGGACAAATCAGCGTACTTCTCAGACGAGACAGTTACTGGTAAAGTGGTTTTGGGCCGTTATGACGATACTACAAAACCCAATCAGGTAGTACTTAACGGGCAAACCTTGTCTGGTGATAAAGTTAAAGGTGGACAAATTCCTATTAATTTTGCTGCAGGTGGTGTAGGTGAGCGCAACATTACAGGTAAAATGGTCTTTAAAGAAGATGGTAATGATATAGAGCGCGAAATTAAGGGAACCTATCTTGTTATTCCTAAGCCAACAGAGGCAACAATTTCTGCTGATAAGATGAATGTTGTTTATCGTGGTGTAGATAACCCGATGACTATTGCCTTTGCTGGTGTTCCAGACAGTGATGTTTCTGCGAATGCTCCAGGATTGAGTAAAGCAGGAAAAGGATATGTTTTGAGACCAGGTGCAGGAACCGAGGTTAAGATAAATGTAGTAGGAAAACTAAGCGATGGAAAGTCAGTGTCGTCTGCTAAAACATTCCGTATTAAAAACCTACCTCGTGCCACAGGTATGATTGCAGGTGAGTACGAAGACGTTAAAAAAGGTCGTCAATCATTAGCCGCTGCTGTGGTTTCTGCTAAATTCTTGGATTTTGACTTTGATTTAACTCCTGCGGTTACTGGTTTCTTATTTAAGGTTCCAGGTAAGCCAGCAGTTCCTGTTTCTGGAAACAGACTAACACCAGCTGCTCAAGGCAACCTACGTACTGCGAGAAAAGGTGATTTAGTAGAGTTTGCAAAAATTACAGCAACAGTGCCTGGGGTTAATTTAGGTACAGCATCTGGAGTTACTGTAGAACTTACAGATTAAGATTTAAAATAATTATGAATATGAATAAGCTATTAATCTGTGTTTTGTTAGTTGTATTGCCCATGTTGTCTATTGGTCAAAACAATATTCTAAACGCAAAAACTCCTGATGAGATAGGTGTTAAGACCGCGCAGCAAAAGTCAAACGATAACGATAAACCATTATCTTATGGTTACATCAATGATCGTGACATTTTGTGGTCTCGCCATACTTGGGAAAAAATTGTTCTAGATGAACGCGTTAATTTCCCGCTGTACTATCCTGTTGATACTAATTTTATAGGTAGGGATAGGCGTTCTTTATTTCATGTTCTTACGGCTGCGATAAGAAAGGGTGAGATATCTATTTACGGCGATTCATATTTCAACGAGAAAAAAGAGTTTAAAGATATTGAAACATCATTGCAAAGTCAGGACATAAGTCAGGCCGGGATTAATGTGTTAAATGACAACGGGATTATTTTAGATCCTAATGTACGTCCACTAGATATTGATACGACTTACAACCTTCCCGATTTTGATCAGTACGTAAATACCGTTACCGTAGGTGCAGATAACGTGTCAGAGTATCACGTTCATGGCGTTTGGTATTTTGATACAAGACAGTCTGAGATGCGGTATCGTTTAGTAGGAATCGCTCCTGTAACCCCCGATGCAAACTTTATTGATGCTGAGGAAGGAATAGAATTATTCTGGGTGTATTATCCTGAGGTTAGGGACATCCTTCACGAGGCAAAAGCTTTTAATAATTTAAATGCCGCTAGACCAATTTCTTTTGATCATATTTTAAACTCACGCAGGTTTAATGGTTTGATTTATAAAATGGATAACGTGCAAGGTGATCGTGAAATCGAACGTTACATTGCAGAAAATTCGCTGATGCAGCTTCTAGAATCGGACAGATTAAAAGAAGTCATTAGAAATTTTGAGATTGATATGTGGAATTACTAATCATTTCTTTATAATTCATTCAAACGCTCCTTGCAAAAGGAGCGTTTTTTATGTTCTAATTTTACGACTACCCTATTTTATATTTATGAAAGATGTTATCATCGTCGGTTCAGGAATTTCAGGTTGCACCCTTGCATGGACGTGGTTGTTACGCGGCCATTCAGTAAACATGATAAGTAGCGGGGTTAGTGCATCGTCTAGTGTTGCCGCTGGTGTTTTTAATCCACTAGTTCTTAAACGATTCACCCCTATATGGAATGCGCAGGCACAACTAGACGTGATGCTACCTTTTTATAAAGATGTAGAAAACGCCCTGGGTCAATCTGTCCTAAAGCATATTCCTGTTTTGCGCAGGCTGCACGATAATCGAGAAGCAGGAACCTGGACTAGAAAGGCTCATCGCGAGGATTTAAAAGACTTTATGATTCCCGAAGTACGCGTTGAAAATGTACCAGAAATTCATGCTCCTTATGGTTATGGACGTGTGGTACCAACAGGTTGGTGCGATACGACAACGTTTATAAGTGCAACCACTGCCTACTTGATGCAACAAGAGTCCTTTATAGAGGAAAGTTTTGACCATGATCTTTTAATAGTAAATAACGATGATGTTTCTTATAAAAATGTAAAGGCGCGTTACATCATTTTTGCTGAGGGCTATGCCATGCGGGCTAATACCTATTATAAACATTTGCCACTCCAGGGTAATAAAGGAGAGTTACTTATCGTGCGCATTCCCAACTTTACATTAGACTACATCATTAAATCGTCGGTTTTTTTAATGCACTACAAGGACGATTTGTTTTGGGTGGGAGCGACTTACAATAATGAAGAGTTGACTATGGATCCTACCCACGATGCTCGGGAGTATTTGACATCACGGTTAGCATTGTTTTTGACACGTCCCTATGAGATTGTACATCACAAAGTAGGCATCAGGCCAACAACACAAGACCGCCGACCATTTATAGGTACTACCGATTCCTTTAAAAGACACTTTATTTTTAACGGCATGGGCAGTCGCGCAGTCTTACTTGCGCCGTGGTGCGCAGTACAATTGTATGATCACATAGTTCACGAGAAGCCGCTAGATGCCGCAATAGACTGCAATCGTTTTAGGACTTCAACGCCTTGCTAGGATCGTAATCCATAAATATGTTAATCCAGATATTGCGCGAAAGCCTTATCACAATAGGTAGCGTTGCTATAATAACAGCCATGATAATAAAGAAAATGGTTAACCTATCTAGATTTAAAAGAAACGCACAAATAATGTAGGTGGCGATGCCATTAGCTACCCCCAGCCCATAGCTCACATACATGGCGCCATAAAAAAAGCTAGGCTCTATTTTATACTTTGTGCTACAATGACTGCAACGTTCGTGCATTTTTTGCGTTTCTTTAGGGTTGTACAAATTTGGGCTTACATACATAGATTCCTGTTGGCAAACAGGACATTTTCCTGTAAGCACGCTATATAACTTTGTTCCTTTTAGCATGTTAAAACTTTAAATTTCGTGCCTAGTTACGCATCTTTGCAAAGATATCTTACATTATGCTTAATATTCACGATTTACATGTCAGTTTTGGCGGCGAGCCACTTTTTGAAGAAATTACCTTCCGTTTAAACGCGGGAACCCGGGTGGGTCTTATAGGTAAAAATGGCGCTGGCAAATCCACGATGTTAAAAGTTATCGCTGGGGATATACCCTATGACCAGGGCCAGCTTGCTATAGAAAAGGGAACGTCCATTGGCTTTTTAAGACAGGATATAGACTTTGATGCAGGTCGTACCGTGCTAGAAGAAGCTTATACCGCTTTCGCGAAAGCGAGATCCATAGAAGCCCACATAGACGAGATAAACCACCAGCTCGTCACACGCACAGACTATGAGTCGCCCGAATATACAGAGCTGATCAACACGCTAAGCGACATCACCCACGAATACGAAATTATAGGAGGCTATCAATATAAAGGAGAGACCGAAAAAATTCTTAAAGGCCTAGCTTTTAAACCAGAACAATTTAACATGCTTACCGAGGAACTTTCTGGTGGCTGGCGCATGCGTATAGAACTCGCAAAATTATTGCTAGAAAAGCATGATATCCTGTTACTCGACGAGCCAACAAACCACCTGGATATAGAGTCTATTTTATGGTTAGAAACTTTTTTACAAACATATCCCGGTGCCGTTGTCATTGTAAGTCACGATAAAATGTTTTTGGATAATGTGACTAATCGCACGATAGAGATAAGTCTGGGGCGCATTTATGATTACCCAAAACCCTATACAAAATTTCTAGCATTGCGAGCCGAATTGCGCGAGCAACAAGAAGCCACGTTTAAAAACCAGCAAAAGGAAATAGAACGCACAGAAAAATTAATTGAAAAATTTAGGGCAAAGGCTAGTAAAGCAACCATGGCGCAGTCTTTAATAAAGAAACTGGACCGTATGGATGTCATAGAAGTGGACCAGACCGACAACGCCGCGATGAACATAAATTTCTCACAGTCTATACAGCCCGGTAAAATCGTTTTAGAACTGGAAAAAATAAGTAAACAATACGGCGATAAAAAGGTTTTAAACGATGTAGACCTGGTTATCGAGCGTGGTTTGCGTGTCGCGTTTGTAGGTCAAAACGGTATGGGAAAATCCACCCTTGCAAAAATTATTGTAGGCGATATTAAAGATACGCAGGGAAACGTGCAACTAGGTCACAATGTAAAACTGGGGTATTTTGCGCAAAATCAAGCAGATTATCTAGACGGTGAAAAGACTGTTTTAGATACGATGATCGATGCTGCTACCGATTCTAATAGAACCAAAGTACGTGACATGCTAGGCTCCTTTTTGTTTAGAGGTGACGAGGTAGATAAAAAGGTAAAGGTATTAAGTGGTGGTGAGCGCAACAGGTTAGCATTGTGTAAATTGCTATTGCGCCCGTTCAATGTTCTAATCATGGACGAGCCTACAAACCACTTAGATATTCAGTCTAAGAATGTTCTTAAAGCGGCCTTGTTAAAATTTGAAGGTACACTTATCGTGGTGTCTCACGACCGCGAGTTTTTACAAGGTCTTACCGATATTGTTCATGAGTTTAGAGATTATCAACTAAATACGTATTTAGGCGATATCGATTTTTATCTAGAACAGCGCAAGGCACGTGACATGCGCGAGATTGAAAAAAGTACTGACACTGTGTCGGCGAGTACGCTTTTGCAAAAGCAAGATAAACAAGAGCTACAAAAGCGCTCTTATGACGACCAGAAAAAGTTAAAAAGTTTAAACAACAGACTTTCTAAAGCAGAATCTGAAATTAATAAACTAGAACGAGAAATTGCCTCGTTAGACGCACAGCTCAAGGCAGACTATGACGCCGCAATGAATATTCCAGATTTTTTTAAGAAATACGAAAAAAAGAAAAAGGAACTCGACGAACAAATGACAAAATGGGAAGCCGTATCTGCTGAAATTGAGCAACTCTAAAATTTAGCTTTAATACATTATTAACTTTTGCATTAGTGTAAAATAGTAGTTTTACACCCTCATTTAATCTTGCAGTTTTAAATCTATGCGCAAAGCAATTAAGATAATACTCGCGTTTGTTCTTCTAATCGTTAGTGGTTTTATAGGTTACAACCTTTTTTACAGTAAAAAAACAGCAAAACCTGTTTTGAAAAAAGAGGTTAAAATTGTAGAGGTAGATACACTAAGCAACACAACAGTCCCCATTATTATCGATGCAAGTGGAAATCTAACTGCTACAAGACGCATTGCTTTGTTTAGCGAGGTGACAGGTGTTTTTCAATCTACAGGAAAACTATTTAGAAAAGGACAAGCTTACAATGCAGGCGAAACCATATTGTCACTTAACAATTCTGAGTTTTATGCGCAGGTACAAGCAGCACGCAGCGGTCTTAATAATCAGATTGCAGCGCTTATGCCCGATTTAAGACTGGATTATCCTGAAAGTTACGCACAATGGCAAAAGTATTTAGATACTTGGAAACTCAATGCAACCACCCCAGCACTACCTACTCCTAAAACCGAGAAAGAACGTTATTTTATAACTGCTCGTAATATCTATACAACCTATTATAACATTAAGAATCTAGAGGATCGTTTGGGTAAATTTCGCATTGTTGCCCCATTTAGTGGTGTCTTAACCGAAGCGCTTGTTACCGAAGGAACCCTAGTACAACCAGCCCAGCGACTGGGAGAATTTATACAAACAGGTTCTTATGAAATAGAGGTGGCCATTAGCAGCAATTATGCAGACCTGTTAACATTAGGAAAGGAAGTCTCGCTCACAAATACAATTGGAAATAAGACCTATACAGGTAAGGTTTCTCGTGTAAATGCAAAGGTAGACGCCGCCTCGCAATCTCTTGCCGTAGTTATTGCTGTGAATCACCCAGATCTTAAAGAGGGTATGTATTTACAGGCATCTTTAAAGGCCGACGATATTGAAAACGCAGTAGAATTAGACCGCAATCTCATGCAAACAGGAAAACAATTGTTTGTAGTTAAAAATGGAGTCTTGAAATTGGTAGATGTAAAGCCAGTTTACTTTACACATAAAAAAGTAGTCGTGCGAGGATTGGAAAATGGAACGGTGTTGCTTAGTAAAATCATTCCAGGCGCCTATGAGGGTCTACCCGTATTAACAGAGGCGCAGTCAAAACAACTTGCAAATTCAAAACAGAAATCTCAAGCTAAAATTTAGGTAATCATCACAACAACACGCTAGCACATGCGATTTATCATTAGTTATTTTATCAAATATCATGTTGCAGTAAATGTAGTGATTGCAGCTTTTTTGATTTTTGGTTTGATGGGAATGTTTTCCTTAAAATCATCATTTTTTCCACTCGTTGACTCTAAAATTGTTACCATTACCGTGGTTTATCCTGGTGCCTCGCCTCAAGAAATTGAAGAAGGTGTGGTTCTTAAAATTGAGGATAATTTAAAAGGAATAGAAGGTATTGACCGCGTTACAAGCGCATCCCGAGAAAACAGCGCGATAATTACTGTGGAGATCATTAAAGGTTATGATATCGATTTTATGCTGCTCGAGGTTAAAAACGCGGTAGATCGTGTGCCCTCCTATCCCGTGGGTATGGAACCACTGGTAGTAGCAAAACAAGAAGAGGTAAGGCCCACAATATCAATGGCTTTAAGTGGTAAAAACATACCTTTAAAAACATTGAAAGATATCTCTCGCGAGATAGAAAACGATTTAAGAGCTATCGATGGTATTTCACAAATAACCATAACAGGCTACCCAGACGAGGAAATAGAAATTGCTGTTAACGAAAACACACTGCTTGCCTACAATATAACCTTTGCCGAAGTTGCCGATGCTGTGGCAAAATCCAGCATTCTGGTTACCGGTGGAAATATTAAAACAGATACCGAGGAATACCTAATTAGAGCAAATACGAGAGCATACTATGCTAACGAACTTAGTTACATGCCAGTACGCACACTGCCTAACGGCTCAACTATTTTTCTTAGAGATGCAGCCTCTATTCGTGATACTTTTTCTGAAACACCTAATGCCACCTATTTTGACAATAACATTTCGGTAGATATAACAATTACCAGTACAAATGCCGAAGACCTTCTTACCAGTGCTGACAAGGCTAAAGAATACATAAAGGATTTTAACCAGCGCAAAGAAAATGTCAAACTGGCTGTTGTTAGCGATCGTTCTACAACGCTTAATCAACGCACTGCACTCTTAACCGAAAACGCCATTGTAGGAATGCTACTTGTATTAGTGTTCTTATCCATTTTTTTAAATACAAGACTTGCGTTTTGGGTGGCCTTTGGGTTGCCAGTTGCATTTTTGGGGATGTTCATCTTTGCAGGTTATTTTGACGTGACCATAAACGTCCTGTCGCTTTTTGGAATGATTATCGTGATAGGCATCCTTGTGGATGACGGTATTGTAATTGCCGAAAATATATACCAACATTATGAAATGGGTAAAACACCATTTCAAGCTGCGGTAGATGGCACCCTCGAGGTAATACCACCTATTTTATCGGCGATCATTACTACCATACTTGCATTTTCTACCTTTTTATTCTTAGATAGTCGCATCGGCGAGTTTTTTGGTGAGGTAGCTGTCATTGTGATTTTAACGCTCATTGTTTCGCTTTTTGAGGCCTTAATAATTTTACCAGCCCACCTCGCGCATTCTAAAGCGTTGCAGCCTAAGTCCACAGCACCTAAAAGTGTGGTCGCTCATTTTTTTAGTAAAATGCGAGTGGTTAATACTTTTGGCGACCGGTTAATGAATGTGATGAGAGATAAATTGTACGCACCCATGCTGCGATTTTCTTTGAATAACAAATTACTTGCGTTTGCCATTTTTTCATCTTTATTAATGCTTACTGTAGGCGCAGTGGGCGGCGGGGTGATAGGGATTACCTTGTTTCCATCCATTCCTAGTGACGAGGTTCAGGTAAGTTTAGAAATGCCTAACGGCACATCAGCTAAAATTACCGATTCCATTATTTCTTCTATAGAAAAAAAGGCACTGGTGCTCAATAAAAAGCTTACCAAAGAGTGGCTTACCGACGAGTCCTATGGCGACTCCATACTATTATTTGAAAACATCATCAAGTCGCAAACATCTTCTTCATCAGCGAGATTGCGCATCAATATGTTACCAGGCGAATCTCGTCCAGATGATTTAAACGCTAATATTGTTGCAAACGAATTGCGCGATATGGTAGGGAAATTACCTGCTGCTGAAAGTGTAATTTTTGGTTCGGGTGGTAACTTTGGTGGTAGCCCAGTGGCTGTATCTTTGTTAAGCAATGATATCGTTGAGCTTAAAGCAGCTACCAATGAACTTAAAGAAATACTAGAACAAAATCCCAGACTCAAAGACGTTGCAGACAATGACCCTGCGGGCATTAAAGAGGTGAAACTAGAACTTACCGATAATGCATATGCACTAGGGCTGGATTTGCGCACGGTTATGGACCAGGTACGTTCAGCCTTTTTTGGTAGAGAGGCGCAACGATTCCAGCGTGGACAAGACGAGATACGGGTGTGGGTGCGGTATGACCTAGAAAATCGCAGCAGTATAGATAATCTAGACGAGTTTAAAATCGTTACCCCGACGGGAGAGCGGGTTAATCTTAGAGACATCGCAACCTATACCTTAGAACGCGGTGACGTGGTGATAAACCACTTAAATGGTCGTCGCGAGATACAGATAAATGCCGATTTACTAGACCCTAACCAAAGCGCCGCCGATATTTTACTAGATATACGTAACAATGTCGTCCCCGATTTGCAAAAAAAATACCCTTCTATATCGCCCAATTATTTAAACGGTCAGGCGCGTGAGGCAGCAAAATTAGCCGACAGTGCAGGGTTTATATTCCCCATTGTTTTCATCCTAATTTATATTGTGATTGCATTTACCTTCCGCAGTGCGTCACAACCCGCCATGCTTTTGTTACTTATTCCGTTTAGTTTTGTCGCTGTGGCATGGGGGCACTGGATACACAGTTTCCCGCTCAACATCTTATCATTACTCGGTATTATTGCGCTTATAGGTATTATGGTAAACGACGGGTTGGTACTTATAGGCAAGTTTAATAATTATATAGAAGAGGGACTTGCATTTGACGAGGCGTTGTATGCCGCGGGAAAATCCCGTTTTAGAGCTATTTTCTTAACATCATTAACAACCATTGCAGGACTTGCCCCGTTGCTGCTAGAAAAAAGTAGACAAGCACAATTTTTAAAGCCCATGGCTATTTCCATATCCTATGGTATAGGCATGGCGACGGTACTCACCTTGCTATTATTACCCTTGTTTTTAAGTTTTGGCAACAATGTAAAAGTGTGGATTCATTGGTTGCGTACTGGTGAGCAGGTTTCTAAACGATCCTTAACAACCGCGGCTCAAGAACAAGAAAATGAACAAACTGCTCTCGATGAAAATAAAGAATAATATAGCCCTGACTGTTTGTGTTTTGTTCGCTTTCGCGAAAGCGTACTCCCAACAACCCACACCGTTATTATCTAGAACCGAGGCTGCAACACTCATGTTGCAAAATAATTACGGAATTAAAGTAGCAGAAAATAATACCGTCATCGCTGAAAATAACGCCAGTAAACTTAATGCTGATTTTTTACCTAGTATTCAGGGGCTTGCCGGCGCTAGTATCGATCGCAACAACTCACGTACATCTTTTGACGGTGCGCTGGACCAAAACGGCAATCCTAGACAAGATGTCGTGATTAATAATGCCGACACACGTCGGTACAGTGCGAGTATCAATTTGGACTACACGATTTTTGACGGGTTGGGACGCCGTTATAATTATGAGCGTTTGCAAGAGATTTATGGGCTTACCCAACTACAGGCACGCGAGACTATAGAAAATAATACATTACAGCTTATGACAGTGTACCTGGAAATCGCTAGGTTAACCGAGAATTTGCAAGTCTTTAAAGAGGTGCTAGCAACCTCAAAACAACGAGAAACACGCTCGCAATACCGTTTTGATTATGGACAAGTTTCTAAACTCGAAGTGTTAAATGCTCGAGTAGATATTAATACAGATAGCATTAATTTACTAAACGCTGCACAACGTTTGCGCAATGCAAAACGCGATCTTAACCTGTTAATGCAACGTGATTTAGAAGCAACTTTTCAGGTAGATACGCTCGTCACGTTAACAAACCTGATAACTATAGAAGAATATATTAAAAGCGCTAACGATAATAACGTGCGTATTTTACAGTCACAATCCAGTACACGGGTAAGCGAATTAGACATAAAGCGCAGCAAGTCCTTACTATTGCCACGTGTAGGGTTAAATGGAGCTTATGGCTGGAATCTTACTGATAATCCTGCAAGTGCGTTTTTCCCGCCTACCACAAACACGTCCGACAATTTGCGGTTAGGGGTGAATCTTACATGGAATATTTTTGACGGTGGTGTGTCCCTTATCAATATACGCAACGCACGCGTTCAAAATGAAAACGAAAATTACTTAAAAGAACAGATACTGCAAGAAGTTGCGCGCGATCTGTTAAATGCAAAGGGGAATTATGAAAATGCCCTTGCAATTTTTAAAATGCAAGAACAAAACGTAGCTACAAATCAAGACAATTTTACCCGTACCAAAGAACAATTTAATCTGGGGCAAGTAAGCAGTGTAGAATTTAGACAGGCACAAGTAAACTTATTAAATGCGTTAACGATAAAGAATCTTGCAAAGTACGATGCAAAACTAGCCGAGTATCAGGTCCTTTTACTGGCTGGACAATTGCTTAACATTACTCTATGATCGAACATTTTTTTAGTTGTCCGCATTGCTGGCAAGAAATATCGATGCTGCTGGACACCGCTTATACGCAAAGTTATGTAGAAGATTGCGAGGTATGTTGCAATCCTATAGAGATCACCGCGGCATTTGACGATGGCGAGTTGGTACAATTTGAGGCCGTCAATTTAGATCAATAATTTTTTTAATTTATTTGCTTGCGTGTAGTTGGGATTGTATGTATATTTGCACTCCAATAAAACGAAAGACTTGCAGTGTTATGAACTGCCACCACGGTGCAAGGGTCACAAGTTTTTAAACCGCGAGGTAGAGCAGTAGGTAGCTCGTCGGGCTCATAACCCGAAGGTCACTGGTTCGAGTCCAGTCCTCGCTACTAACTAAAACCCAATCAGTAATGGTTGGGTTTTTTGTTTTTCTGTAGTTTAGGTTTTTAATACATCCTAAAAATGAGAAGTGAAGACAGGTGAACACAGCACACCAGTGGCATCGCAATCAATCATTTGTGTGTTCTTTTCTTCAAACAGATTCTTCTTGGTCATTTTATCTAGAAATGACTATTTTTAAAACCTTATTATAAAAATTATGAAAATACTTGTTACGGGTGGTCTAGGCTATATAGGTTCGCATGTGGTTGTGGACTTGCTTATGCGTGATTATGAGGTTGTTATCGTTGATAACTTATCCAATACATCGCTTAATGTTTTAGAAAATATTGAAAGAATTACGCATAAAAAACCGCACTTCGAGCTTTTAGACCTGCGCGAAAAGAACGCTGTACAGTCGTTGTTTGAAAAACATGCAGATATTGCAGGTGTCATACATTTTGCAGCCTCTAAGGCTGTGGGCGAAAGTGTCCAAAATCCGCTGTTGTACTATGAAAATAACTTAAACACACTCGTTTATTTATTACAGCAATTGGAAATATCGCCCAAAGCACGTCTTATTTTCAGCTCTTCATGTACGGTTTATGGACAAGCCGATGTACTACCAGTTACAGAGCAAGCGGCTATTAAACCAGCAGAATCACCTTATGGCAACACAAAGCAAATAGGTGAAGAGATTATTCAAGATGTTTGCAAGGTAAAGCCACACATAAAATCCATCGCGCTGCGTTATTTTAATCCGATTGGGGCGCATGAAACCGCATTAATAGGAGAATTGCCGCTAGGTATACCACAAAATCTAGTGCCGTTTATTACACAAACAGCAGTCGGTTTAAGAGAACAGCTTTCGGTATTTGGAGATGATTACCCAACACCCGACGGCACAGCAGTAAGAGATTATATACATGTAGTGGATCTTGCAGCGGCGCATGTGGTTGCGCTAGAACGATTAATGAACAACGAGAGAGCACCCAATTTTGAAACCTTTAATATAGGCACAGGAAAAGGGTCATCGGTCATGGAGGTCATCACCGCATTTGAAAAAGTCACCAAAGCACCACTTAATTATAAAATTGTCGCACGTCGCGAGGGCGATGTGACAGCCGCTTATGCCAATACCGAAAAAGCAACAAATGTTTTAGGATGGACCGCAAAGCACACCCTAGAAGAAGCCCTTGCCAGCTCGTGGAAATGGGAGCAAGTGGTAAGGCAACAAAACGCTTAAGATTTTAAGGATATTTTAAATCCTAAAACATAGAACGCTAGATGTTTTTCTTAAACTTCTAGCGTTTTTACTTGTCGTAGGAAATATTTTTAGCACATCAGGTGGCACTGGTAATACGTTTGTAAAATGCTTCTTTAGCCGTTTCATCGGTACCAAAGAGCCAACGCACCACGTGCTCGTCCCACATGTTATCACGTTCATGCGCTGTGATAATCTCGCGTTCTACCGCCAGGTCCAGGATCTTGCCGGGATAACTCGATTGTTTTTCGCTCTCCATTTCGCCCAGCGGGTATGGGTCGTCCAGTCCTACCAGTACCTGTTTTGCACCTTGGTTTTCTACAACCAGTTTAAGTGATCCTGTGTCATGAACTAGGGTGTCAAAAAATATGTTGGGATGTCCCACACTTTTACGAGGGTGAATTTTTCCTTCAAACAAATCTGGTCGTCCATCAAATCCCTGTATGCGCCGTCCCAAATTCATTTGTGCAAGTTGACCACCATGTGCAAAACAAACGCGCATGTTGGGATATTTAAAAGCATAACCATTTAGGGTTAAAAAATGATAAGCATCTGCACATTGCGCAAGCATCCATATAAGATGAAAACGCCACGAGGTGTTTTGAAGTTTAATAAATTTCTCCCCGTCATACGGGTGTATTTCTACAGCTAGATTAAGATCACTTGCTAGTTCAAAAATAGGTTCGTTCTCCTCGTCAAAAATGCATCGCCACTGTCCTATGGTATCCATATAATGGGTGGGTAAGCACAGTAAACGCATGTCGAGTTCTTCTACACAGCGTCGTATTTCCCACAACGCGCCTCGCACATACCCTGGATGTACTACAAAACCGCTTGTAAATTTAGCTGGGTGGTCATGCTGCAGTCGTGCGTTAAAATCATTTTGAAAGCGCAAGGCTTGTTTCATCTCTTCCAGCCGCAACCCATTGCCATACAACTGGCTTAAATTAAGGATAACCGCATGATCTATTTGATAACGGTCCATCCATTCTAGTTTTTCATTTAAAAAAAAACTAGAATCGGTTACCGGTCTAGACCAGTCGCGCTGCAGCATGTTTTTACGGTCTTTGTCCACCCAAAAAATACCCTTTTCGCGCATAAAATCAGGTATCTCTTCTGGATAAGGTAATAAGTGCGAGTGACCGTTAATACGTAGTTTCTTGCTCATTTTTTGGTTGTTTTTTCAGTTGGTAGTGGTCGGGCTTAGTTTCTAGTGGTCGGCTTTCGGTCGTGAGTCTTCTGTTTTTAGTGGTCAGAAGTCTGTGGTAAGTTGTCCTTTCATTTCCCTAGCGATTATATGATTATTTCAAGTTATTAATATGATAATCAGTTTTTTATTTTTTTAAACAAAAGCCAAAATCTTAAAGACTCTTTGTACGGCCACCATCCACAGGCAGGTTGATGCCGTTAATATAAGATGCTTTATCGCTTGCTAAAAATGTGATGGCATACGCCACCTCTTCAGGTGCGGCAAATCGTCTTGCGGGAACATAATTTTTCATGATTTCGGCAGCTTCAGCTTCACTTTGGTTTGCCTTGTTTGCTTTCATTTTTATTATTGCATCCAGGCGATCGGTTGCTGTAAAACCTGGTAAAATATTGTTTACTGTAATGCCGTGTGGACCCAATTCTGTCGCTAGGGTTTTAGACCAGTTGCCCGCAGCGCCTCGTATGGTGTTAGACACCCCTAAAAATTCAATAGGTTCTTTGACACTAGTAGAAATCACATTAATGATGCGGCCATAACAGGCTGCTTTCATGCTGGGCACACATGCCTGTGCGAGAATGTGATTGCATTTAATATGTTGTGTAAAGGCTTGTTCTAGTGCCTCTAGGTTAGCATCTATAAGCCAGCCCGATGGTGGACCGCCTGTGTTGTTAACGAGTATGTGTATGGGATTCGCTTTCGCGAAAGCGAACACCACCACCTGCAACTGTATGGGGTCAGAAAAATCAGCAAGGAGATAGTCATGTTGCTGTTGAGTGGGCGTGGGCAACAACTGCAGGGTTTCTATCAATTTTTGCTCGTTGCGTGCGAGTAAAATAACGCGTGCGCCTTCTTGTGCAAGTTGCATCGCTGCTGCTTGCCCGATGCCAGCCGTGCTGCCACATACCAGGGCCGTTTTGTGGTTTAGGTTCATTTCCATAGTGCTAATATACTTTTTTTAACAGCATGGGAATGCATTTGTAGCAGGCTATTATCAAGACAAAGGCGGCTACATTCCTGTGCGTATAGCTTCTACGGGGTCTAGTTTTGACGCGCTGTAGGCTGGGATGATACCAGCGATAAGGCCGATTGCCGTGCTTATGCCTGTGCCTAGCAGGATGTTTGAAAAGGATAGAATAAACTCGACCTCATCATCAAATGTGCTGGCTACTTTTGCACCTATCCACACAAAAAGTAACCCAAACAAACCGCCAAAAAGGGCGAGAATGACTGCTTCAAACAAGAATTGAGAGAGAATGAATCGGTTTTTTGCACCTAGCGATTTTTGAATTCCTATCAGGTTGGTGCGCTCTTTTACACTCACAAACATAATATTGGCAATGCCAAAACCGCCCACCAGCATGCTAAATCCAGATATAATGAGTCCGATAATCGTTACTGCGCTTGTTATGGTTGCTATAAAATCGGTAAACCCCTTAAGCGGGTTCACAAAAAAGTTGTTAATCTCTTCAGATTTTAAACCGCGGTAATTGCGCAGTTTTTGTTCCATGGCGGCGATAAACTCGTCCTGGTCCACACCTTTTGCGGGTTTTAAAATGATTGCACTGGTGCGCAAGCGGTTGTTATCACCCAGTAGTTTTCTCAAAAAATTTACTGGCACATAAACGGTCTCATCTTTAGACGGGCCAAACGAGCCTGCGCCCTCTTTCTTAAGCACGCCTATCACTGTAAATTTATTGCCATAAAGTCGTATGCGTTGCCCGATGGGATTTAAGTCGCCAAAAAGACTCTGGGCTACCTCGTTTCCTAAAACCACCACTGGGCTGCCTGCATTACTTTCTGGCTCACTGTAAAAACGACCGCTATCCAGTTTTAAACCTTCTAATTCAAAAAGCTGGTCGGTTGCCGAATTCACATTCACACTTGTTACTGTTTTACCTTCAAATTTTATAGACTCTGGCGGGTTAAAAAGTGTATAGGTAATCGCTCCTAAATCAGGCAGGCTGCGTTTAAGCATTTGATACTCGTCATAGCTTACGTTAGGAAACTTTTCATATTGATAGGGCTCTAAATCGGTAGGGGCAAAGGAAATGCGTAACACATAAATGGTGGAAATATCTAGCGAACTTAAATTGTTGTTGATGGTGCGTTCTAAGGAATCTATTGCTGCTAGTACACCTATAATGGCAAAAATGCCTATGGTCACTCCTAACAATGATAAAAAGGTGCGCAGCAAATTTGTGCGTAACGCGTTTAAGGCAAACACAAAACTTTCTCTTAAAACGCGCAAGTATATGAGCATGTATGTTTTTTAAGTTAAAAATGTAAACATTAATGAGACTCGTGCCTGCTCACTTTGTTACAACACCACAACCCTTTTTGTGCGTATTTCTCGCTACGGTCGCCTGTTGCTCGTTGTGTACAGGGCTCTGGTATATTTATTCAGACCCGACGGCTCGTTAGGTTTTTTAAAAATGATTTGAAGTAGCATGTCTACCGTTTAAAAATGTATTTCAATGATGTTAATGAATGGTTATAAAGTGGCTGTTTAAAGCATGCTAACCATGGCGTGATAAGCATTTAAAGAAATACCTTTGCCCTTTTAAAATTTAATAACCCCACTCATGAGTTCTATCATTGCAAAATCTGCTTTAGTATCGGTTTTTAGTAAAGAAGGCCTAGAGCCTCTTGTGCGTAAAATGAACGAATTAGGAATCGTTATTTACAGCACAGGCGGCACCGAATCTTTTATAAAGGAACTGGGAATCCCCGTTATTCCTGTAGAAGATGTTACATCATACCCATCTATTTTAGGCGGTCGTGTAAAGACCTTGCACCCTAAAGTTTTTGGCGGCATATTAAATCGTCGCGATCATGCGGGTGATGTTGCACAATTACAAGAATATGATATCCCACAAATAGACATCGTGGTTGTGGACTTATATCCGTTTGAAAAGACGGTGGCAAGTGGCGCTGCTGCGCAAGATATTATTGAAAAAATAGATATAGGCGGCATTTCTTTAATAAGAGCAGCTGCAAAAAACTATAAAGACACGTGGTGCATCGCCACCGTCGCCGATTATAAGGATGCGTTGCAGCTTTTACAAGAAGCAAACGGCGCCACCACACTCGAGCAACGCAAGGCATTTGCAACAACGGCATTTAACGTGTCGTCACATTATGACAGCGCGATTTACAACTATTTTGCTGGTGATAGTGCCAGTAAATCACTTAAATTAAGTGTGCAAGAAGTAATGCCCTTGCGATATGGAGAAAACCCGCACCAGCGTGGGTGGTTTTACGGTGACTTTCTTGCAATGTTTACAATTTTTGGGGGTAAAGAATTGTCTTATAACAATTTACTAGATGTAGATGCTGCGGTAAACCTCATGAGTGAGTTTGTAGACGAGTCACCTACTTTTGCGATATTTAAGCATAACAATGCTTGTGGGGTTGCACAACGCGATACTGTTTTAGCGGCTTATCAGGATGCCCTTGCCGGCGACCCCGTGTCTGCTTTTGGTGGGATTTTAATTGCAAATACCACGATAGACCTTGCAACGGCAACGCAAATTAATGATTTGTTTTGCGAGGTTGTCATTGCGCCCGATTATGAGCCAGCAGCACTGGATGTATTAACAAGTAAGGCCAATAGAAGAGTATTGCAGTTTGTGCCAGGTGCGCTTTCGCGAAAGCGAACTCAAAACAACCTAGAAGTGCGAGCATGCCTTAACGGTTATTTAGTACAGGACGCAAATAATAAAACAGACCAAGCGTCAGATTTAAAAAACGAAACCGTAAAAACACCGACAAACCAAGAAGTTAGCGATTTACTATTTGCCTCAAAATTGTGTAAGCATACAAAATCAAATACGATCGTACTTGTAAAAAATAAACAATTGTGTGCTAGCGGTACCGGACAAACATCGCGAGTGGACGCGTTAAATCAGGCAATTCACAAAGCAAATTCTTTTAAATTTGATTTAAAAGGTGCGGTGATGGCTAGTGATGCTTTTTTTCCATTTCCAGACTGTGTAGAAATTGCTGGGAATGCCGGAATTAGCGCCGTTATACAACCAGGGGGTTCTATAAAAGACCAACTTTCTATAGATTATTGCAATAAAAACGAAATCGCGATGGTTTTCACAGGTACAAGGCATTTTAAACACTAAGATTATCTTAACTTTGTGCGAATTTTTTTAACTCTTTTTCCCCTCTAACACTGCTCATGGGCTTTTTTGATTTTCTAACAGAAGATATTGCTATTGATTTAGGTACCGCAAATACACTTATTGTTCACAACGGTAAAGTTGTTGTCGATAGTCCATCTATAGTAGCCCGCGATCGTATAAGTGGTAAAATAATCGCTGTGGGTAAAGAGGCTGCCATGATGCAGGGTAAAACACACGAAAACATAAAAACCATAAGACCTCTTAAAGACGGTGTTATCGCAGATTTTGATGCGAGTGAAAAAATGATTTCTATGTTTATTAAAGAGATACCAGCGCTTAAGAAAAGATGGTTTACCCCATCCTTGCGAATGGTTATTTGTATACCATCGGGAATTACCGAGGTAGAAATGCGCGCTGTAAAAGACAGTGCTGAGCGTGTGAATGCAAAAGAAGTTTACCTTATACATGAGCCCATGGCTGCAGCAATAGGTATAGGTGTAGATATCATGCAACCTAAAGGAAACATGATTGTAGATATAGGTGGTGGTACCACCGAGATTGCAGTCATTGCATTAGGGGGTATTGTTTGCGACAAATCGGTGAAAATTGCAGGCGATGTGTTTACCAATGATATCGTTTATTACATGCGTACCCAGCATAATTTGTATGTGGGTGAACGTACTGCCGAAAAAATAAAAATACAAATAGGCGCCGCGACCGAGGATCTAGAAGTGCCGCCAGAAGATATGAGCGTGCAGGGTCGCGACCTTTTAACAGGCAAACCTAAGGAAGTTAAAATAGGCTATAAAGAAATTGCTAAAGCACTGGATAAATCTATTTTACGGGTAGAAGATGCCGTGATGGAAACCCTATCACAAACCCCACCAGAACTTGCTGCTGATATTTATAATACAGGTATTTATCTCGCAGGTGGCGGTTCCATGCTACGTGGTTTAGACAAGCGTCTTTCTCAAAAAACAGATTTACCTGTTTACATTGCTGAGGATCCATTAAGAGCCGTTGTACGTGGAACAGGCATTACACTTAAGAATCTAGAGAAGTATAAAAGCGTTCTTGCAAATAAGCAATAAACGATGCAAAAAATCATTAATTTCTTAATAAAGTACAGTAACGCGTTACTTTACTTTGTTTTAATGATTGTTGCTTTAACTCTTACCATACAATCGCATACGTATCACACGAACGTGATTATACATTCCACAGGAAATGTGACAGGAGACCTGATGCAGTACCGCAGTGGCGTTTACGATTATTTTTCGCTTGCTAGCCGAAACAAAACATTGCAACAAGAAAATGCGTTGTTGCGAATGCGCTTGCTAGCAGTAGGTGACACCTTATTAGGTAAAGAAACTACCACCATTTTTAAGGACAGTGTACCTTATAAAATCATCCCAGCGAGGGTTATTAAAAACGATTACCATCACCCAAATAATTTTATTACCATAGACGTGGGTACAAATCAGGGAATTAAAACTGATATGGGGGTAATCACAAGTACGGGTATTGTAGGTATTGTAGACAAGACAAATTCTAAATATGCCCGCGTTATTTCTATTCTTAACACCCGATTGTCTTTAAATGCACAAATTAAGGGGACAAACACCATAGGTTCTCTTGTATGGAATGGTAAAGATCCATATGTCGTCAATCTAATAGATGTTCCCAGACTTGTGCGAGTTAAAAAAGGAGACACGGTAATTACAGGGTATCAAAGTGCTTCTTTTCCGCCTGATATCGTGATAGGCACCGTTAAAAAAGTAAGCCTTATCGAGTCTGGTTCACGATATGATATTCAGGTAAAATTGTCACATGACCCAACAAATTTGGGATATGTAAGTGTTATTAAGAATAGAGATGCGCAAGCTAGAAAAATGGTAGATACATTAATGGTGAACGATGAATAACGCAGTGGTTGTTAATGTATTTCGGTTTATTGCACTGTTGCTTTTGCAGTTTTTTGTCATGGAACAAGTGCGGTTTATGGGCTTTATTAACCCCATGATTTATATCTTGTTTATTATTTTGTATCCAGTCTATCAAAAACAGTGGGATTTATTGCTTTTGTCTTTTGGACTCGGTATCCTTGTGGATACCTTTCAAGATTCAGGCGGTGTGCATGCCGCAGCGGCTATAACGCTAGCTTTTGCGCGACCACTACTGCTTCGGTTAGTTTATGGAGAGAGTTATCGCACACGCACCATAAAAGTGATGGACTCGCCGCTAGATCGCATTGCACTTTTAATTGGATTAAGTGTTGCCATACATCATATAGTTTATTTTTCTTTAATTATCTTTAACGTGATACAATTTGTAGAAATTATGAAGCTTACACTTTTTACGGGAATTGCTACATTTTTTACCTGCTTTGTACTTACCGTTATTTTTACTAAAAAACAGCGATTATGAAAAAAATACTTTTGTTGTCTATTACCCTCACAGCAAGCGTTATTTTTTTGTCGCGGTTATTTTATTTACAAATTATTGACGATTCTTATAAATTAAAGTCGCAGTTAAATGCGCTTAAAGTAGAATACGATTACCCAGAGCGCGGTTTTATTTATGATCGCAATGGCAATTTAATGGTAGCAAATCAGGTGGCTTATGATTTAATGATAGTACCACGAGAGGTTAAACCATTTGATACACTAGCGATGTTAGAAATGCTGCATGTCGATAAACAATATTTTGACAAACAGTTTAAGGCAGCGATCAACTGGTCTCCTAGACGGTCCAGTGTTCTTGTTCCCCAATTAACCCAAGAAGAATATGCTACCTTACAAGAAAAGTTGCGTAAATATCCTGGTTTTTATATCCAACGTCGCAGTATACGAAATTATATGGTAGATCACAGCGCACATGCCTTAGGTTACATACGCGAGGTAAGTCCTGAAACTATTGCAAATGATCCACATTACCAGCTGGGAGACCTCGCAGGTAAAGGTGGTGTAGAGTTGCAATATGAAACCCTACTACGCGGTCGTAAAGGTGTAAAAAGATTTCTACGCGATAGATTCGGTAATGCCTTAGAGCCTTTTCAAAACGGTGTTTATGACACCATTCCACAAGCAGGTAGTGATTTAACGCTTACATTAGACAATACATTGCAAGCCTATGGGCAGCAATTAATGACAAATAAGCGTGGGGGTATCGTTGCTATCGAGCCAAAAACAGGTGAAATCCTTGCACTGGTTTCAGCACCGTTTTATGACCCTGCTATTTTAATGGGAAGAGATCGCTCTAAAAACATCACGCAACTTATACGCGACACATTATCAACGCCCACTTATAATCGCGGCTTACAGGCTATTTATCCACCTGGTTCACCATTTAAAGTGTTAAATGCGCTTATCGCATTGCAGGAAGGTGTCGTGTCAACAACCGAAGGTTTTAGGTGCAGTCATGGTTATTTTTATGGAAATCGTAAAATGGGTTGCCATGCACACGCAAGTCCACTAGCCATGGAGGCAGGTATTGCCCAGTCTTGTAATGCGTATTTTGCACAGGTGTACCGCCGTATTATAGAAAATTCTAAAACGCCAGCACAAGGATTGGATGTTTGGAATAAGCACATTACCAGTTTTGGATTGGGCAATTTCTTAGGAAATGATTTACCCGTAGGACAGCGTGGGCGTATTCCCGATGGTGACTATTACAACAAAATTTATCCTGATAATAATTGGTATGCTACGGCCACACTATCTAACGCAATAGGTCAGGGCGAGGTTTCTACTACGCCTATTCAACTAGCAAATATGACCGCTGCTATTGCTAATAGAGGCTATTTTTACACGCCCCATATTCTTAAAGAAGTAAATGGGCAGCCCATAAAAGATCCACGGTACACAAAACGGCGGTACACAACCATTGATAGAGAACATTTTGACCCTGTGGTAGTGGGTATGAATCAAGTGTACAAAGCAGGTACCGCCAGCAGGTTGCAAGTCCCAGGTATAGAAATATGCGGTAAAACAGGAACAGCAGAAAATTTTACAAAAATTAACGGCAGGACTGTACAACTTACAGACCACTCGGTTTTTATCGCCTTTGCGCCAAAAGACGATCCTAAAATTGCTATTGCAGTCTTTGTAGAAAATGGACATTACGGCGCTACCTACGCAGGTCGAATAGCCAGTTTAATGATAGAAAAACATTTAAAAGGTGAAATTACCCGCACCGATTTAGAAGAATGGATACTTTCCCAAAGTCTAGAAGAAGAGTACAAGAAACCTCAAAGCGGCAAACCCTTTAGAATTAATAGAGGAAAACTTGTGAATCTCTAGCATGAAACCTTCATTTGATATTTACATCATTCTTATTTATGTTGCGTTAGTTAGCATAGGCTGGCTTTGCATATATTCAGCTACCGCGACGCAGGATTATGGGTATCTATTTAATTTGTCGGCCGAATATGGCACCCAACTTTTATGGATTGCCCTCGCGGTTCTTTTAATTATCGTTTTGCTAGCGGTTGATATCAGGTTTTTTGAGGGTTTTACCTATCCCATTTATATAGTATCGATGCTGTCACTGGCAGGACTGTATGTTTTTGGTAAAACGGTGTCAGGCGCATTGTCTTGGTATGCGATAGGATCTGCGAGTATACAGCCCAGTGAATTTGCAAAATTTGCTACGGCACTTGCAGTCGCAAAGTTTTTAAGCCACATGAATGTGTCACTTAAAAACACGCAAGATTTACTTATTGTGGCAGCCATTATTACGCTTCCGGTAATACTTATCGTGCCACAACCCGATCCAGGCAGCGCACTTGTTTATGCGTCATTCTTTTTTGCATTACATCGCATGGGCTTGTCTTTGTGGTATTTACTTCTCGGGGTTTTAGGTATTGTTTTGTTTTTAAGCACACTACTCGTTGGGCCTGTGTATGTTTCTATTTTTGTCGTGTTCAGCATGATTGTGGTGTTTTTGCTTTCGCGAAAGCGTAGACATAAAAAACGACTTCCTAAACCACGAGTTTCCTTGTATTTAATTATTGCTTGTGCAGGAATTGCTTACGTGTTTTCAATAAGTCCTATTTTTAATAATGTGCTAGAGGATAGACACCGAAATCGTTTTAATGTGCTGTTAGGCAAGGTAGAAGACGAGCAAGGGGTAGAGTATAACACCATACAAAGTAAAATAGCGATAGGAAGTGGCGGTCTTACCGGAAAGGGATTTTTTGAAGGCACACAAACACACGGTGGCTTTGTACCCGAGCAAAGTACAGACTATATTTTTTCGGTGGTAGGAGAAGAATTTGGTTTTATAGGCGCAGGAGCGGTAGTCGTGCTTTTTATGTTACTTATATATCGATTGCTCGTCATGGCCGAAAGACAGCGCAGTAAGTTTGCACTTATTTATGGCTATTGCGTTGCAGGGATTTTCTTTGTGCATTTTTTTGTGAATGTGGGTATGGTTCTAGGGCTAATTCCAACCGTGGGGATTCCCTTACCATTTATGAGTTATGGTGGTAGTGGTTTGTGGGGTTTTACAATTTTGCTCTTTATTTTTGTAAAATTGGATGGACACCGTTTAAGCTTGGTAGATTAAATGTTACCGTTTCTAGGTCCCGTATATTCTAATCTTTTTAAATCTAAACGAGTTAAATCTGTCTAACCTGTAAAACCAAAGCCTTTTTTCTATCCCTAAAGGTTAAGGCTTCTCTATAAAAATAACTGAAGGTCGTGTTTAAGCACTATTTGCGCAGCGTTCAGCACAAGCATTTAGAACTTGGCAACGTAAATAAACGAAAGGTTCCACAGTGTTCACATCACACTCACGTTGTTTTAACATCGAGCGCGTCTCTTAGCGCATTTCCTAAAAGCATAAAAGCCATAACCAGAGTCATAATGGCGATTCCTGGAACCAGTGCCAGGTATGCCTTATTTAAAATAATGTATTGATAATGGTCTTTAATCATGCCGCCCCAACTGGGTGTGGGTGGTTGCGCGCCCAGACCTAAAAAACTTAAACCGCTTTCTACAAGTATGGCACTGGCAAAATTTGCTGCACTTATCACGATAACCGGCGCCATGATGTTGGGTAAAATATGCCTAGTAACGATGCGCCAATCATTAAAACCTAATGCTCGTGCTGCGGTAACATATTGATATTCTTTTGCAACGATGGTTTGCCCTCGCACAACCCGTGCAACCTCTACCCACATCGTGAGCCCTACTGCGATAAAGACAGTAAAAAAACCTTTACCCAAAGCGATACTTATCGCGATGACCATAAGCAGGGTAGGAATAGACCAGGTAACATTGATAAGCCACATAATGGCGGCATCTATTTTACCACCATAAAAGCCAGCGACCGCACCTAGAAAAATCCCTAATATAAGAGATATAAATACGCTTACAAAGCCTATGCTTATACTTATGCGTGCACCTATCAACATGCGGCTTAACATATCGCGACCATACTTGTCGGTACCTAATAAAAATGTTTTTTGGGTGGTGTAGCTTTCGCGAAAGCGTTTTTCAGTTAAACCTCTCGATTCTTTTAATGTAATCGGGACATAAGGCAACACTGTGCCATCTACAGCAAACGGGCGATACAACCAGGTGGAGTCCTGTTGTTTGAGAGCGGCTATAGGTATTTCTTCTATGCTGGTTGGGCTACCGGTAAAATAGTTTGTCCAAGAATTTTGTACACGCGCGGTTAGAGGTAACTCTAGCATGGTTACTGTAAATCCTGGGGGTTGCGAGTGTATAGAAATATGCATTTGGTTGGCATTTTCTGTCGCATCTGGTGCAATAACATAGGCAAATATTGCTAAAAATGCATAGGTGCTAATTACCGCAAAACTTAAAACGCCCCAAAAGTTTTTCTTAAACTTTTGGAGCGCAATAGTTGTTAACGATGCAGAGCGGTTGTTCATTAATTTTTGCTGCTCAACTTGTTATTAGTTGTTGTATTCATGCGCAAATCTTTTAGAACCATTACAGCCTCCTCTACATACATATCTTTAGAAAGGCTTTTTATCCAGTCTTCTCTTCTTTCTTTAAGGCTTTCATCTTTTTGCATAAGTACCTTTTCAGACGGGATGGTCTCAAACGCAAGGGTGTTGCTGTATTTATCTAACTCGTCAAAACGATCGGTCTCTAGTTCAAATTGCTTCAGTCTTGCAGCATAAGCCTTATATTGTAACGGAATAGCGTAATCTTTACGTTGCTTGCTCAGCCATTGAGCGTTCTCATCAATAAGCTGGAAGTAGCTATTTTTTGCGATGCGATTGTTTGATTTAGCAATCACCTCTTTACGGTTTGCATAACCTGTAAATTTGTCATAAGAAGTGGGGGCGATCTCATCATAGGGCATGGGGTAATCCTCGTCGCGTTCACCTATGTCAATGTAGCTGTAGCGGTCTGGTGCGACGATATCACTTTTAACACCTTCTAATTGTGTGCTGCTACCATTAACACGGTAAAATTTTTGAATAGTTACTTTTACAGCGCCTAAATCACCGTGCTCACTATTTCTTACAAATTTGTTGAGGTCTTCAAAGTTTTGTACGGTTCCTTTACCAAAAGTTTGCTTACTACCTATAACTATCGCACGTTCATAGTCTTGAAGTGCCGCAGCTAGAATTTCAGATGCACTCGCGCTTAGCTCGTCTACCATTATTACCAGTGGGCCGTCCCATAAGGTGCTGCCGCCATCCTCGTCCTCTAGCACTTGTGTGCGATTGTTTTTTAGGGCAACTTGCACAACAGGTCCTTGCGGTATAAACAGTCCAGCCATTTTTATAACTTCTCTTAGTGAGCCCCCGCCGTTGCCTCGCAGGTCTAGAATCAATCCCTCGGCACCTTGTTCTTTTAATTTGTTTATTTCTAATGCGATATCACTTCCAGCTGCACGGCTTTTAGGGTCCTCGGGGTCAAAATAGAAGGTAGGCAAGTTTATCAAGCCGTAATTCAGGTTTTTATCTTTAATAATGAGTGATTTAGCAAATGTTTCCTCTATTAAAACGATATCTCTTTCTAGCGTAATGACTTCAATGCTGCCATCCACTTTTTTTAATGTAAGACGCACTTTTGTGCCTTTAGGACCTTTTATAAGTTGGACAGCATCGCTTATGTTCATACCTGCAATGCTGGTTGCAACACTGTCATTTTCTTGCGCTACTTTTTGAATGATATCACCTACTTCCAGCTTTTTACTTCTCCACGCTGGACCGCCAGATATTAGTTCCATGACCTTAATGTTATCCATGTTTTTTTGAAGTCTTGCGCCTATCCCTTCTAATTTGCCGCTCATAGATTGGTCAAAACTTTCCTTGTTTTGCGGTGGATAATAATTTGTGTGCGGGTCAAAATGCTCGGTAATTGCGTTTACATATAATGAGAAGTAATCCAACCTTTTAATGTCTTTAGAAAGTTCAAAATTTTCTATCATGGACTTTTTAAGCTCCATGCGTGCTTCTACTTCTAGCTCGACAAGTGATTTACGTTCAGATTCTGGCAATTTTTCTTGTTCTTCTATTTTTTCATGGTACGAGCTGATTACCGCTAGTTTTAAAAGTTTGCGCCAGTGATCTTTAAGTTCGTTTCTATTTTTTGCATAAGGAATACTATCATAATCGGTACTTATGGTCTCATTCTGATTAAAGTCAAATGGTTTTTCTATAACTTCTTCAAAGATTTTTTTAGACTCTATTTGGCGCTCTAACAGGCGATTATATGATAATTTGAACAAATCTATTTTGCTTTCGTTTATTTGATCATCGATAAGGTATTTGTATTTCTCAAACTCCTGATAATCTTTTTCTAAGAAATAGCGTTTAGCTGGATCTAGATCATTGATATACCCATTAAATACATCTTCTGAAAACTGGTCTGTTAAATCTGCAGGTGCAAAGTGGTAGCGTTGTAACACGTTTGCGATAATGTATAATAACAGTTCTTCTTTTTCTTTATCGCCCGGGTCTACTTTGTTTGTAAAACTGCAACTCGCAGTCGCGATTAAAAGGATGATAACGCCTAATGTAAAATTGTTTCTAAGAAAATTCATAAAGTTGTTCATTTGTCTCTTGCTCAGTGGCATAAAAACCATGCCACATTAGTCGGTCTAAAGTAGGTAAGTTTATGCAAACCATAACACTAATTTACTTAATTTTAACGGCTATTTGAAAACTATGGAAGACAAACAAAAACCACTTATACTGGTAACAAATGACGACGGTATCACAGCTAAAGGTATACGAACCCTTATCAAAATAGCAAGCGACTTGGGTCAAGTAGTCGTTGTGGCACCAGACAGCCCGCAAAGCGCCATGGGCCATGCCATCACCATTAATAATACCTTGTTTTTAAACGAATTTAAACAACACGAGTATAATCATAAAGAATATACCACCAGTGGTACACCTGTAGATTGTGTAAAAATGGCCTCGCATGAGATACTACATAGAAAACCAGATTTGTGTATTAGCGGTATAAACCACGGTAGTAATAGCGCTATTAATGTAATATATAGTGGGACGATGAGCGCAGCGGTAGAAGCTGGTATAGAGGGTATCCCAGCAATAGGCTTTTCTTTGTGCGATTATAGCGCCGATGCCGATTTTTCACCATCGATACCATTCATAAAACAAATTATTAAACAAGTACTTAAAAATGGAATGCCTAAAGGTGTGGTTTTGAATGTGAATATTCCTAAGGCATCACCCACTCCTTATAAAGGTGTTAAAATTTGTAGGCAGGCAAATGCCCATTGGGTTGAAGAATTTGATAAACGTACAAATCCATACGGTAAAGATTATTACTGGTTAACTGGCTCTTTTGTAAATAACGATAAAGGCGAGGATACCGATGAGTGGGCACTTGCAAATAACTACATCTCTATTGTGCCTACACAATTTGACCTTACTGCACACCATTATATAAGTACCTTAAACACTTGGGAGTTTGAAGCGTAAAATATTCAAAGGTTTTTTACTCGGGATTATCGCAAACTTGACAGGAATGTATTTGTACATTTTCTTTTTTGCGCCATACGAGGTAGAAACTATACTTGCAGTTGCAGTAAAACAGGGCTTTTTAGGTGGTATTATCGGGCTAGGTGCGCTTTTAAATCTAGCGCTTTTTTTCTTTTTTTTAACCACCCGTGTTTTTAAATTTAGAAAAGCTGCACAGCCTTATGAGGCTCGTGGGGTACTGTTAGCTACCATACTAGCTGCTTTTTTTATATTATATTTTGAATTCTAACCAATGAAATACTACCTTATAGCTGGCGAGGCGAGTGGTGATTTACACGGGTCCATGCTAATGGAACAACTTAAAGCTGTAGACCAAAACGCCCAATTTAGATACTGGGGTGGTGACCTGATGCAAGCGCACGGCGGTGTTCTTGTTAAACATTACAAAGACCTTGCTTTTATGGGGTTTATAGAGGTTATTACAAACCTTAACGTGATTCTTAAAAACATTACTTCCTGTAAAAAGGATATCCAACAGTTTCATCCCGATGTTATCATATATATAGATTATCCGGGATTTAACTTTAGAATCATGAAATGGGCACGGTTAAAGGGTTATCGCAATCATTACTACATATCGCCCCAAATTTGGGCATGGAAAGAAAATCGCATTAAAGACATAAAGCGCGATGTGGATGCGCTGTACGTGATATTGCCATTTGAAAAGGATTTTTATGAGCAAAAACATCACTTTCCTGTACATTTTGTTGGGCACCCGCTTATTGATGCCATCGCACACCGCAAGCAAGTGGATCACATCGCCTTTTTAAAAGAATTTAATCTGGACGATAGACCACTCATAGCGTTATTGCCTGGTAGCCGCAAGCAAGAAATTCAAAAAATGCTTGCCGTTATGCTTAAAATGACTGTAGAATTTACCGATTATCAGTTTATCATTGCAGGCGCACCGGGGCAAACAGCTGCTTTTTATGACCCGTACTTACAAAAATATCCAGTAGCGCTCGTAATGAATAAAACCTATGATATTTTAAGTTTATGCACCGCAGCACTTGTTACATCGGGAACAGCAACGCTAGAAACAGCATTGTTTAAAGTACCGCAAGTTGTTTGTTATAAGGGTAGTGCAATATCCTATGCAATCGCGAGGCGCATTATTAAACTTAAATACATCTCTCTGGTAAACCTGATTATGGACGAACCGGTGGTGACCGAATTAATTCAAAATAATTTTAACGAAGTGCAATTAAAAACCGAGTTGCATAAAATTCTTGATAAATCGCATCGCAGTCGTATATTTACAAAATATCATGAGTTAGAACAAAAACTAGGTGGTGTAGGCGCAAGTAAGCAGGCTGCACAATTAATTTACAATGCAATAAAATAAGGTAATGACTGTTTTTTTTACGCTTTCGCGAAAGCGAACTTTTCAAAAAGATACTACAAAAAGCACAATTAGAGCTTGCATTTTCCCTTTATTACTTTTTTATCTTACCTCGTGCGCTAGTCAACAGTCGCAGGTGGTAACAGTTAAAAAGCGCACTGAAACAAATACAGACTCGAGCCTGCTGTCAACCAATAGTTCGGGACAAATTGCAGCAGATGATGTTAAAACTGCACCATTAAGCACCATAAATAATCCAGATTCTTTACTCACAAAAGGCATCACAAATACCGCTGAAAATCCAACAGAGAAATTTGAATTTAATGAAGACCTTTCTTTTGAAGAGCGCGCCATTAAAGTTGCCGAAACGTACCTGGGAGTGCGTTACAGGTATGCGGGAACCTCTATTGCTGGGGTGGATTGCTCGGGACTTATAAATCTCGTTTTTAAACAGTTAGATAAAAGTATTCCACGCACTAGTGGTGGTATCATGAACATTACCGATCCTGTTTTAAGAGATCAAGTGATGCCAGGGGATTTGGTGTTTTTTACCACAGGCCGCAACAGGTCGCGTGTAAGCCACGTAGGTATGGTAACCCGTGTGTTGTCGGGGGATCTTGAATTTATACATTCGTCTGCCTCGCAAGGTGTTATAAAAAGTAAGTTAAGCGAGCAGTACTGGACCCGAGCATTTTTGCGAGCTGGCAGGCTTGTACTATAATCTACAAGATGTGGTATGCGATTTTTAGGATACCCCATTTATAAAACACTCCTTGCACTTTTAGTAGGAATAGTTTTAGAAAAGTACACTACCGTTTCTTTAGAGATTGTTTTTTACCTAGCTGTTTGTGCATTTTTTTTAATACTGCTTTGCTTTTTTAAATTATTTTCCTACCATGTTCAAAAAGTTGTTTTTCTTGCAGCTACGATGGTATTTTTTACCGCATTTGGGTTTATAAATACGTGCCTGCGAGCTCCTGAATACACTGCAAATCATTATACCACCATATCTTTTGAGCAAGGTTCTTTTTTAGAACTTAACCTGGTGCAAGAATTACCACCTAACGGTTTTTCAAAGCGATTTTATGCAAATGTCACGCAGTTAGATAATGAAAAAGTGACAGGCAAGGTACTTTTTCAGGTGCCTATTGCAGATTCTCTTCAACTAGCGACAGGAAACACGATACACCTGGCTGCACGTATTGAACCGGTCGCAACCGAAAGGAACCCGAGTGATTTTAATTATCAAGAATATCTTGCGAGCATAGACGTTTATGGCCGGGTGTATGGCACAAAAGGTCGTGTTTTAAAAATTATAAACGATATAAAAAACACAAGCGGCTTTCAAGGATTTAAAAACATCTTGCAAAAAAGACTAGAAGAGTCAACCCTACAAGGGCAACCCCGGGCATTTGTAGAGGCACTTTTGTTGGGTAAAAGAGAAAACATAGATCCCGATGTTAATAACAGTTTTAGAGATGCTGGGGTTATTCACATTCTTGCACTTAGTGGATTGCATGTGGGTGTTTTGTTGCTCATACTGTCGTTTGTGACATCATGGTTACATCGCATAAAATATGGTAGATTCATACAATCTGCAGTGTTAGTGTCGTTATTGTGGCTTTTTGGTATTCTCACAGGGTTGTCACCATCTATTATGCGAGCGGTGACGATGTTTTCGTTTGTGGCAGTTGCCATGAATATTAATAGAAGTACGAGTGTGCTGCACAGTCTGGCGTTGTCGGCATTTGTACTGTTAATCGCAAATCCTAAACTGCTTTTTCAGGTTGGGTTTCAACTTAGTTATGTTGCTGTAATCGCCATTGTTACCATACAACCTATAATTGCTTCACTGCTGCGACCTAGGCGCTGGTTGTTTAAATATATGTGGAATGTTTTAACAGTAACGCTCGCTGCACAAATAGGCGTTGCGCCTATCAGTTTATTTTACTTTCATCAGTTTCCTGGGTTGTTTTTACTAGGGAATCTTATTTTATTACCGATGATGCCGCTAATTCTGGGCGCTTGTTTGCTTTTTATTATTTTAGTTTTAATTCAAGCGCCTAGCGACTGGCTGGCGGTTATTCTCAATGTCACCTTTCAATTTTACATAGATGCGGTTGCGTGGATTAGTGAAGCTAGGGCGTTTATCCTTACCGATGTTTATCTAACTAAAACCGAGTTATTTTTAATATACGGCTTTTTAATAAGTCTCGTACTGTTTTTCAACAAAGTAGTGCGCAAAAGCAGGCTAGAGCGTGCAGCGCTTATCAGGCCTAATTACGGGCTGCATATTGCGTTAACTTTTTTATGTATCTATGTATTTATTAAAGGTTTGCAGGACGACACCCATGAAAAAAAATTAGTCGTATTACACCAAAACGTGGGTACAGCCGTCGCCATTATTGAAAAAAATCAAGCCGTCTTATTCACCGATTTGCATGTTATGGACGAAGCAGGTGCGCAAAAAAGTAAGAAACGGCTGTTAAGCAGCACGCTATTCCATAAAAAAAATGTACAACCTGTGAAACTAAAAAACCTTATTAAATGGCATGATCACACGTTGCTAGTGGTGGGCAACGACGGCTTGTATGTTACGGATATCCTGAAACCAACCGTGTTGTTATCCCATAGTCCGCAGTTAAATCTAGACCGCATGTTAGACGATTTAAAACCCACGCGAGTGATTGCCGATGGTTCTAATTTTAAGCAATCTATTGCGTTGTGGAAAAGGACATGCGAAATACGCAACATACCATTTACTTCTACCTATGATGCGGGAGCGGTTGTTTTAGAACATTGATTGAAAGACAATCTACTAAATGAAGTTATTTTTTGAAAGCACTAATCACATCTTTTTTAACACGAGAAATCCCTGTGTGTACACGGTGTTTGTAATGATTTCGCTTTCGCGAAAGCGAACACCTTTAAATCACCCTTGTAATTTGTACTTAAAATTCTTTTGATAATCGGCCCATTTAGCACCTGTGTTGATGCTTTTGTAGGTTTCGTCTTTAAGCATGGTGATGTAAATCTCTAATTTTTTAGCATCCATTTTTCCGGGGACTGGGTTAATGATAATACCTTTTTCATCAAAAAAAACAAGCGTAGGATACTCAAAAATTTTCATGAAGCCGGCAAACTCGTGTGCGGCTCTTTTGTTGCTTTTTTTTAATGGGTTGTCGTATGTAGCACCTTTGTAATTTATGATTTCGGTGCCTTCTGCGTCAAATGCGACCGGGTAATAATTTTTGTTGATATAAGCTGCAATATCAGGTTTTGCAAATGCATATTTATCCATCCACTTGCAGTTTGTGCACCAGTCGGTATAGGATTTAAGTAAGATTTTACGCGGTTCTTTTTGTTGTGCCGCAAGTGCTTCATTCATGGTCATCCATTTTACTTGTGCACTTGTTAAGGATGTTAAAAGTAATGACACAATGATAAGAGTAGATTTCATATACTAATTTGAATTTTTGACTTACCAAAAAACGCACCAAGATGATGCGTTTTTTAAGTAATTAGAGATAAAAGTGTTATCTAATACCGTGCATTTTTTTAATCATGTAGGTATTTATGGCTATCATTACCAATCCCGCGGCTATGGGTATGGCTGTAAATATTAAGAAAAAGGTTGCCATTCCATAAGAGTCTACAATAGGGTCTAGGTAGCTTGCGGTAATACCAGCAAAAAGGTTTGCAAAGAAATTTGCAACAAACCAAATTCCAAACATCATTCCAACCAATTTGAGTGGCGCGAGTTTACTTACATAAGATAGTCCAACTGGTGATACGCACAATTCACCCAATGTATGTAGCAAATATGCGAGTATAAGAAATATCATACTTACAGATGCTGTTTTAGCGCCTTGAGGAATACCCAAAGAGCCGTATGCCAGTATCCCAAATCCTAGTCCAAGCAAAATAAGGCCAATGGCAAATTTTACAGGTCCTGATGGGTTGTACTTACTTTCCCAAATTTTAGAAAATAATGGTGCAAAGGCAATGATAAAAAAAGAATTTAAAATACCAAACCAGGATGCAGGCACCTCAGGCGCAGGATCGTTAAATTGATTTTTTAACATGTAAATAACGATAATCCATATGATTAAAAAGCTGATTCCTAAAAAAATATTGGATAAACCGTATTTACTAAAAGTTTGTTTAAACAACATCCCTAGAACATATGTAACGATGAACAGTGGTACGACAGTTAAAATTGTATTTGCGATTTTAAAAAACATCGCACTGTTGCCTTCTAGAATTCTATTTGTATAAGAATCTGCAAAAATGGTCATAGAGCTACCAGCTTGTTCAAAAGCCCACCAAAAGAAAATGGTAAAAAACGCAAATATTCCTATGACCAGTAATCTATCGCGGGTAACTTTTGATTTTTCTGCTTCTGTCGCAAAATCTCCTAGATCTTCTTTCACTTCTTCTATGACATCTTCAACGGCATCATCAAATTGAACCACCGCGTTGGGCATTAGACCTATGCGACCAAATATATTTTGTGCATAATGAAATTGTAACATCCCGAATAGCATAAAGATGCCAGCGAGCCCAAAACCGTAATGCCAGCCCCAATCAGGTGACTCTCCTATATAACCGCATAACATGATTCCTAAAAAGGCTCCCGCGTTAATTCCCATATAAAAAATGGTATAACCAGCATCTTTTACTTTTCCTTGTGATTTGTACAATTGACCTACAATGGAGGAGATGTTCGGTTTAAAAAGCCCGTTTCCTAAAATTAATAGTCCTAAACCTGCGTAAAAAAATACGCTCGTTATCCCTTCAAATGCCATGGACGCGTGCCCTATGGTCATTAACAACGCCCCTATAACAATCGCTTTACGGTAACCTATAAATTTGTCTGCAATAAAACCGCCTATTATAGGTGTGATATAAACCAGTCCCGTATACCATGCATAAAGTATCGACGCATCTGCTCTGCTCCAGGCCCAGCCCCCGTCAGATAAAGAGGAGATTAAAAAAAGAACCAACAGCGCTCGCATACCGTAGTAAGAAAAACGTTCCCACATTTCGGTAAAAAATAAAACGAACAGACCAGATGGATGTCCTAAAACAGTTTTTTGATTCGTAAGAGAACCACCGAATTTATATTCCATGTAATTTTATTTTGATTAGCGTTGTTTAAAGGTTATTAAGTATAAAATCAGTCATCTTATTGTATAGATGTATGCGGGTATTGCCGCCATAAATTCCGTGATTTTTGTCAGGATATATAGCCCATTCAAATTGTTTATTAGCCTGTGTTAGTGCCTCTACCATTAACATCGTGTTTTGTACATGCACGTTATCGTCTGCGCTGCCGTGTACAAGCAGGTATTTTCCTTTTAATTTTGACACGTGGCTTATAGGGCTGTTATTGTCATAACCACCAGCATTTTCTTGTGGGGTTGTCATAAAACGCTCGGTATAAATGGTGTCGTAAAATCGCCAAGAGGTTACTGGTGCAACCGCAATTGCGGTGCTAAAGGTGTCATTTCCTTGTAAAATACAGTTAGAGCTCATAAATCCACCATAACTCCATCCCCATATACCTATACGACTGGCGTCTACATAATCCATAGTGCCCAGTTTTTTTGCAACGGCTATCTGGTCTTCAACCTCATACTTACCCAATTCTTTTTGGGTTACTTTTTTAAAGTCAGCACCTTTATATCCTGTGCCGCGACCGTCTACACAAACGATAATGTAACCTTTATTTGCAAGCATGCTGTGCCAGTAGTCATTTGCACCATACCAGCTATTTGCCACTTGTTGTGAACCAGGACCACTGTACTGAAACATGAATACAGGATATTTATTGGCAGGGTCAAAATTTGCCGGTTTCATCATCCATAAATTTAGGTCATTGCCGTTTATGTTTATGGTAGAAAATTCCTTAGGTGCAAGCTGGTAATTACCCAGTTTTTGTTTTAGCGTATTGTTATTTTTTACCTCGCGCAGTTTTTTGCCATCTTTTGCACTGTGCAGGGTATAGACTGGTGGCTGGGTGGCGCTAGAAAAGGTGTTTATGAAATAGGTAAAATTCTTACTAAACGATGCGCTGTTTGTCCCGACCGCAGTTGTTAATTCTTTCTTTCCTTTTCCATTAATCCCTATAGTATAGACGCTGCGGTTTATACTGCCATTTTCAGTGCTTTGGTAATAAATGGTTTTTCCTTTTGGGTCATAGCCATAGTATGCCGTCACGTCCCAGTTGCCTGTAGTTATTTGTCTTTTTTCTTTTCCGGCAGCGTCATATAAATACATGTGACGGTAATTTGATTTCTCGCTCGACCATAAAAAACTACTGTCATCTAAAAAAGTAAGGTCGTCTGTCACATCTACATAAGCATTGTCCTTTTCAGTAAAAGCGATACGTGCGTTGCCAACTTTATCGATGATATAAAAATCTAAAACATTTTGGTGTCTGTTCAATACTTGTGCAGTCAGGTTGCCATTAGGTGCATAAGCTATTCTAGCGATATAAAATTCTTCGTTACGATTTAGATTGATGGGAGTTCGCTTTCGCGAAAGCAAATCATACGCATGCAACCCCACCACCGCATTTTTTTCTCCAGCTTTAGGATACTTAAAAACATCTTGCGTCGGGTACAAGCCTTTATTGAATATATCCATTGAAAACTCTGGAACGTCGCTTTCGTCAAAGGACATAAAAGCGATCGTTTTGCTATCTGGACTCCACGCAAATGCGTCTACAAGAGACAACTCCTCCTCATACACCCAGTCGGTGACACCATTAATTAAAGCATTCATGACGCCGTCGCTGGTCACTTGCGCAGTGTCGCCGGTAATTAGGTTTTTAATGTAAATGTTGTTTTCATAGACATAGCCTACCATGGTACCGTCAGGTGATAGTTGTGGACTGCGCACCGCATGGTTAGCGACTGCGGTAAGCTTTTTCGTTTTAAAGTCATATACATGCACCATGTCATACGAGCTGCGTCTAAAAATGGGTGTACGCTCAGTAATGATCATGATTTGCTCCTCGTTCTTACTTAAAACATAATCTTGTATAGGCATTTTTAGGTCGTTGCTACTCAACATAGTGCCTGTTTTCTCGCCAGTAAGGTAGTTGTAACGATCTAGGGTTTGTGTGCGGTCGCGGTTGTAATTAAGGACTAGATATTCTGTACCGTTGTTTAAAGAATTTAATGATTGCAGCCCCTCGGTACGGAAAGCCCCTGTGTAAATGTCCTCAACAGTAATGCTTTGCTGGGCAGTAAGTGGTAGTGATAACGCGATAAAAGCGATCACATTTAAAAAAGTTTTTCTCATAGTTACAATATGTGTGGGCTAAGATAATGAAAAAGTGTGTTTATGGCTTTGTAGGTGATTGTTTTGTGGCATTTCTGTCATTATTTGCTTTTTTCCTGTTAAGCATTTCTTTTTCTCTTAAAACTGCTTTTTAAACACACAGGTATATGCGACAAAAAGTCCCATATTTATTGTATGTGTACCATTTTTCTTATTTTTGGTACACGTTAATAAAATATGAGACTTTATGTCCTATAAAAAACTTCCTAAATTGCCACCGAAAAGAGATTTGGTAGAAACAGTAGAAATTTTAAGGCAACTTAGTAAGTCTGCAAATGCGCTGGGCGAACTCAAAGGAATTGCGAAAACTATTCCTAATCAAGAAATTCTTATTAATGCTGTGGTATTGCAAGAGGCACAATACAGCTCAGAAATCGAAAACATAATTACCACACAAGACGAGCTTTACAAGGCGCTAGCTAGTAACATGAAGCAAGATGCACAGGTAAAGGAAGTTATTAATTACCGTCGAGCTATTTTTACTGGATTTAGGATTATTAAAGAGCAGGGATTTTTAAAGTTAAAAGATGTCGAGTTTATCCAAGAAACAATTGTTGAAAATAATGCCGGCATTAGGGCTTTACCAGGTACAGTTTTAAAAAATGACAAAACAGGACAAATAGTATATACGCCACCACAAGAAAAGGATGAAATACTAGATCTACTAACAGATTTCTTAGAACATTTTAACGTAAAACAAAATGATTTAGACCCCCTTATTAATCTTGCTATTTTGCATTATCAATTTGAAAGTATACACCCTTTTTATGACGGTAACGGCAGGACAGGACGCATCTTAAACATCCTATATCTTATTGTAAACGATTTTCTAGACATACCCATTTTGTATTTAAGTTCTTATATAAGCGAGCATAAGGCAGCTTATTATCGTTTACTTAATGCTGTAAACACTTCTAACGACTGGTGGCCTTATATTATTTATATGCTCAAAGCCATAGAAGACACTGCAAATCGCACAGTTAAAAAGATAAAAAGTATAAACGTTTTGCTTGATGAAACTGTTTTATACGTGCAAGAAAACGAGCCTAAAATTTACAGGAAGGAGCTTGTAGAACTGCTTTTTGAACAGCCTTATTGTAAAATAGATTTCGTTATAGAAAAACTACAAGTAGAACGCAAAGCAGCAGCCCGATATTTAAAAAAACAGGATGCTTTAGGCATCTTAAATTCCCAAAAATTGGGTAGAGAAACCTTGTATTTAAACTACAAATTACTAGAAATATTAAAAAGAGGTTGATTAATAATACAAGTAAGTCCATTGCGATAAGAGGTTATTTTTCAACTATTCTTAAACCCACAGATACTATCTTTGTACCTTATTATTAGCAAATGATCACACCCATAGAAGGCTTTTCTAAACGCTCTAAACAAGAAAAAGTAGACTGGCTCGTGGCCACTTATTTTAATGGCAATATAAGTTCAGGACTTGTACTCGAGCAATACTGGAGCCGGTACGAGCAACTACAAGACCTGCACGACGGTTTTAGCGAAAACACGGTTTCTAATTACTATGTTCCTTTTGGCATTGCTCCTAATTTTTTAATTAACGACAGGCTTTATGCCGTTCCTATGGCTGTAGAAGAGTCTAGTGTGGTGGCGGCTGCCAGTAAAGCAGCAAAATTTTGGTTGGATCGCGGTGGTTTTAAAGCGACCGTTTTGGGAACGCTTAAAACAGGCCAAGTGCATATAACGTATGCGGGTGCTAGCAGTGATATGGTTGGTTTTTTCGCTTTCGCGAAAGCGCAATTACTACAATCTACAGCCGCCATAAGTGCGAGCATGGAAAAACGAGGCGGCGGTATAAAGTCGCTAGAACTTGTCGACAAAACAAATGTTCTTGAGGGTTATTACCAGCTGCATGCAACCTTTGAAACGCGCGATGCGATGGGTGCAAATTTTATAAATACCACGCTAGAGCAATTAGCAACCACTTTTAAAGAGCTCGCTGCCACTTACAGCCTGTTTGAAATGACAAAGCCAGAGGTGGTCATGAGTATTTTAAGTAATTATGTTCCTGACTGTACGGTACATGTGCAGGTTTCTTGTTCAGTTAATGACTTGGGTACAATAAACGGAGTTTCTTCCACCGATTTTGCTCGTAAATTTGTGCAAGCAGTGCAAATTGCAACCGTAGAGCCTTATCGAGCAGTGACACATAATAAAGGTATCATGAATGGTATAGATGCCGTGGTGCTCGCAACCGGTAATGATTTTAGAGCGGTAGAGGCGGGTGTGCACGCCTATGCAGCACGAGATGGTCAATACCGCAGTCTTACCCAAGCACGCATAGAAAACGAGCAATTTATTTTTGAAGCCACGTTCCCCCTGGCATTAGGCACTGTAGGTGGCATGACATCGTTGCACCCACTTTCTAAAATCGCCATGGAACTACTGGGTAATCCAAATGCAGAAGAACTGATGAAAATTACCGCAGTTGCTGGGTTGGCACAAAATTTTGCTGCCATACACTCGCTTGTAACATCTGGCATTCAGGCGGGTCACATGAAAATGCATATCAACAATATGCTGGAACAAATAGGGGCAAACCCCACCGAAAAGGAAGCGCTTAAAAAGGAGTTTGCAACAAAAACACCCAGTTTTGCAAGTCTTAAAGAATCACTCGCTCAATTGCGTGTTCATTAAAGTGTGGTAAAAACACAAACCACATACAGCGCGCAGGGTAAGTTTTTAATAACAGGTGAGTATGCTGTGTTAGACGGTGTACCCAGCCTGGCCATTCCGCTGCGGTTAAAACAATATTTAGTTGTCACGCCTACCATAGCGCAAACCATCCATTGGAAAAGTTATGATGCAGACGGCAGCTTGTGGTATGAAGATACGTTTGCTTTAAGTTTAACTGCAACAGTAGGAGACAGTCCAACGACCACAAAACTAAAAGAGATATTACAAACTGCATTGCAATTAAGTGGAAAAAATAGATTTGATTGTGGTTATGATGTAAGCACATCGCTCGATTTTAATCGTGCGTATGGCATGGGGACAAGCTCTACGCTTATTGCTATGGTTGCGCAATGGATAGGATGTGATGCATATGCATTACAATTTGCATGTTTTGGCGGTAGTGGTTATGATATTGCTTGCGCCACTGCGCAGTCAGCTATTGTTTATACCTATGATACTGTGCAACCTGTTGTAGAAGCTGCACGTTTTAAACCTGTTTTCTCAAACCAACTCTTCTTTATTTACCTTAATAAAAAACAAAACAGTAGAGAGTCGATTGCGCGTTTTAACAAAGATGTACTCACGCCCGATGTAAAATTACGTTTAAGTAAGATGCCACAACGGTTTATAGACGCAACACAAGATTTGCCATTATTTCAAGAACTTATGGTAGAGCACGAGCTATTGATTTCTAAGCTTGTAGGACTGGAACCTGTGCAAATGCAGTTCAAGGATTTTACAGGAAAACTTAAAAGCTTGGGCGGCTGGGGCGGCGATTTTATACTCGCGGCTGGTGGCGATGCTCCAGCTTATTTTCATGCTCGCGGTTATGATGTTGTTTTGGACTGGGATGAGGTAGTGCTTTAAATTACAAATGTTTTAAAAACCATTATGCTATATAAACAAAACAGCTGCCTAAAAAGCAGCTGTTTTAACTATCCTATTTTTATGGTTCCTAGTAAAACTTAGACCTATTGTCTTTAATATCTACATTCTTTTTAAGTGCTTCTAGTAATTGCGACGACGACTGGTTTGCCATACGCATTGCAGCCTCATTTGCAGCACCTTTATAATTTTTAATATCTGGAGCATTTTCTATTGCAGTTGTTTTTACAACAAAAACGCCTGCCTCGCCAGCGACTGGTTTTGACGTTTTATTAAGCGCAATACCAAAAGCGGTGCCCACAACTTTAGGCTCGTTTCCTGCATCTGGTAGTGCAGGGTTTTTGCGATTTACTGCGATAGCTTCTTGAACAGCCACACCATTAGCACTGGCAATTGCTTGTAAATCCCCAGATTTTATTTTGGCCATGATCATGGCTGCTTTTTTCTTGTTTCTTAAAATAGGTGTTACAGTAGCACTAGCTTCTTCTACACTCATAAGTCCCGCCTCGCTAGATTTAGTAACCTTTGCAACCACATATCCTTTTGCGACTTCAAATCGTTTGATGTCGTTAAGGTTTGTCTCTTCGTCAAAAGCCCATTTAACTATAGGTCTATTTGTTCCTATTCCAGGTAAGGTCTCGTCTAAGGCTTTAAGGGCATTTACGGGTGTTGACGTAACATTATATTTTTTGGCTACCGCATCAAAATTTCCTTTTTCTACAGCCGCTTCAAATTTTTGAACGGTATTAAATAACTGTTTACCAGTGGTCTTGCTAGATTCGATTTTTTTAGCAACAGTGGCTAGTTTAACCGTTTTAAGTGGTGCTCGGGTATCATCTATACTGATGATGTGGAAACCAAACGTTGATTCGGCAACTCCTATAGTGTTTTTATCGCTTGAAAATAAAAAATCAGTGAAACCTTTTGCAAATCCACTTGCGTTACCAGATTTTACAACCCAACCTATATCCTCGGACTTTGCTAATTCGGTATTCGTTTTAAAGTAGTCATATTCTTTTTGAAAGTTGGTTTTGTTACTTTCTATGTTTGCAAAAATACTGTCAGCCAGTTTTTCTGCCTCGTCGCGTGATCTAGTTACATTAGGAGCGGCTCTTTCAGCACCAGCATATGCAATTAAAATGTGTCGGTTTTTTACACTATCCATGACCACAGATCGTGCAATAACGCGAGATGCTTTTAAATAACCATTATCTTCATAAGGACCATGTAAAGAGTCGATACCTATTTTTTTAAGAGCTTGCGCGCTGTCTGATAGGGTGCTTTCTTCAACAAAATCACCGCTACCTGCGATGTCCGAATTTTCGTTTGCAAATTGGATAGGATCTGGTGTATTTCTTAAACCTACACGCAACTCTTCATTATTGCTATTTTTATTAAGCACTTGCGTGTCATTGATAAGTTGCTCTAGGTTGCGTTTAATTTCTTCGGTATCTTCTTTAGAAGCTTTATCTTCAAAAAATGCATAGACAATATCGCGCTGCGCAACGGTTTGATATTGCTTTTCACGAGCTTTTATGTATTCTTTAATCTCTTCTTTGCTCACAGTAACGTCGGCATCTGGAATGGATGTGTATGGAATATTTACAAAAGAAAAATTACGACTGTCATTTTCTAGATGATAATCCATTTTACCAGCTGCGTTTGTACCTACTATCCCAGATTTTAAAAGTGTAAAAAACTGCATTTGTTTTACTTTGTTTGCAGCCTCGTTTACATCTTGTTGCCACAACTTGTACCTAGCAGGATCGTTTTGCTTTAAGTCCTCTATAAACTCAAAAAGCTTAGCGTCTGAAAAAGAACCATTAAGGTCTTGAAATTGTGGGTATTGCGAGTACATTACTTCTATATAATTTCTAACAGCCTCGTCAGATACTTCTATACCCGCTTCATCTACTTGCTTATTAAGTAGGGCATTGTTTATTTCTTGTGTCCACAATTGCTCTGCGGCTTGCACCTCGCTCAGGCCTTGTCTGCTTTGCACAAAATTTTGGACTTGACGCGCAAATTGCTCTCTTTTTATTTCAGTATCGCCTATAACCCCTATGACATCGCTATTTGCACCAGTAAAAGAACCTTGTTTTAAAAGGTCACCTAGTATAAAAGCAAAAAGTGCGAGGGCGATGATTATAATTAGAAAAACCCCTTTAGATCTAATCTTGTTAAGTACAGCCATTGTGTATGTAAGTTTTATTTTTTCAGTGGGCGAAAATAAGGTATTATCCTAAATAATTAAAGGAACGTGCGTTGTTTCTATGGAATAGGGTGGTAAAAGAATTTCGCTTTCGCGAAAGCGAACACGGTTACCTACAAAACTGCAAATTATTCAGCTTCTTGAATTTTTAAATGCACCAGGTCTATCTTGTTGTTAGAAGTTTCTAAAATAGTAAACACGTAGTTTTCAATGACTACCATATCTCCTTCTTCAGGGATATCCTCGGTCTCATGGACTATTAAGCCGCCTAGGGTCTCATAGTTTTCGCTTTCGGGTAGTGCGAGTTTGTACTTTTCGTTAAGCGTATCCACCTCGAGGCGGGCACTCAATTTAAATTCTATGTCGTTTATTTGGGTGTCGATAAGCTCGTCAGAGTCGTGTTCGTCTTCTATTTCTCCAAAAAGTTCTTCGACGATGTCCTCTATAGTAATAAGTCCTGCGGTCCCACCGTATTCGTCTAACACGATAGCGACACTTTTGCGTCGTTTCATCAAGGTATTTAAAACGTCTTTTGCAAGCATGGTTTCGGGAACATTGATAATACTGCGCTTAATCGGGGTGATGTTTTTAGGATTTTTAAATAAGTCAAAACTGTGGACATAGCCGGTAATATCATCTATCGTACCTTCATAGATAAGGATTTTAGACAGCCCGGTTTGTACAAACTTTTTGTTTAACTCTTTTATTGCGATGTTTTCGGGTACGGCGATTAGTTCTATACGGGGAACCATGACCTCGCGTGCTTTTACCTCGCCAAAATCCAGTGCGTTTTGAAATATTTGTATTTCGGTATCCAGATCCTCTTGTTCGCGGGCGCTTTCCATTTGTTCGGTAATATAATTACCAAGCTCTAGTTTAGAAAATGAAAGCTGCACCTGGTCACCCTGCGTTTTAAAAAACGTTTTAAGAAAAAAGTCTGATATTTTTATGCAAAACCAGGATACAGGCCAAAACAGCATGTAAAAGATATAAGCGGGTATGGCAAAAGCCTTGAGCAGTTCGTTTGCATAAATTTGGAAAAAGACTTTAGGTAAAAACTCGGCAGTTAGTAAAATAATGATGGTAGATATCACTGTTTGTGTGAGCAATCCAGTTCCCAATTTTGGAAAAAATTCTTGCAAGGTTAGGGTAAGCAAGTCGCTCATAAAAAAACCATAGATCACCAGCGCAATACTGTTGCCTATAAGCATCGTTATGATGTATTTAGAAGGTTGTGCTGTTAGGGTAGTCAACACACGACCTATAATGTTTTCTTGTCTTTTTTCTAACTCGACATGGATTTTATTTGAAGAGATGTAAGCGATTTCCATCCCCGAGAAAAATGCACTAAGCACGAGCATCGCAATGATTATGGTTATCGTGACCATGGTGGGGTGGTTTTCTTATTTTCTATTGTCGAATTTACGACTAAAATGGCGTTTAAAGAAAAACATGAAAATAGCTAAACCTGCCATCGCAAACATCATGTAAGACCTGTTAGGGGATTTGCTGTATTCTAAAATACCGCTTGCGATAAAAAGTATAGCAAATGCTAAATATACAAATTGAAAATATTTAAAGAACTTGTTCATTGTTGTGGGGCTACTTTATAAATGTCTTTTGTGTTGCGTGCGCGCACGTTTTGGAATTTTTGACCTGAATCTAGACGCTCGCTGGTGGTTATAGAGCCATTAGGAAAAACCACTTTAGAATTAAGGTCCGTGAGCAGCCATTCTGCTTTTTGATCCCAGTATAGTTGCTCACCTGTAAAAGTTGTGCTGTCCTGGGCTACGATTTTTATACTTCCTTGCAAATCTACCAGCTTTGTTTTATTGTACATCACACCATAGTTGGCAGTTATCACTGTTTTTTGTGTACTATCGATGGCATTGTTATAAACCACGACCCGCACACCGTCAGGAAACTCGGTATATGGGTAGTAGTCGTTAGAAAAATCGCGCATGGTTTTACCGCTTATAGTTACTTTTAACATGCCGCTATCGGTGTGTTTTGCAAGCATGTTTTTAACTTCTCCCAGGGGTTCGTTAGAAGTGATGCTCATTTTACGCAGTTCACCCAGGTTATCGTTACAAGCAAAAAGACAAATCACGGCTAGTGCCGTGATTATTATCTTGATGTTGTAGACAGTCTTTTTCAACAGTATTAAGGAATTACTACAGACTCGTTAATCCAGCATCCGATACGTATGGTAGAACCCTTTTTATATGTAGCATTGCTAAAAATATCTTGCGTAGATGGTGCTTTTGCACGGTAATTTGCTGCATACTGGTTTGCATTGCTGCGCACCGCGCGGTCGGCATTTGCCGCCTTTTCTGCCCATCGTGCTGCTACCCAGTATACTGCGCGTTGTGAGAATGGATCTCCACCGCAGTTTTGCGCGCTCGATGCAATCATGTTAGCGATTTTTAAATAAGCGATACCGTATGATGGTCTTAAGTTAACTGCTTGTAAATAAGCAGCTTTTGCTTGAGAAAACTGTCCTTTACTATTAAAAGCATTTCCTTTTTCATAATAAATTTTAGCCTCAAGATCTTTAGTAACCCCTAGAGCAAGTGCCTCGTCCCAATATTTAAACTTTTCTTGTTGGGTAGCAGCAATGGCACCTAGGCCATATGCTGTTCTTGCGCTGGGTTTAATAACGTGTAGCGCTTTTACTGCTTTTAGGTAAACAGGAGCATCTGTACAGTCCTTATATTGTAATCTGTTTAAAACGCCTGATAACCAAACTTCGTCAGACTTATTTTGCTCAAATTCGGACTCATAAAGTGGTACTAAATAATCACATCCTACCAGTTTGCCTATGGTGCTGGTTAAACTGCCAGATACGATACCATAATTTGAAATATTAATTTTTTCATTTTCAAGCTGTAGACTTTGGTCAGCAGTAAGTTGGGTTGTTTCTTGCAACGCTTCTAGCTTTTCTACTTGTGCAAGTCTGTTGTCTAGTTCTGTATTTATTTTTTCGCTTAATGCATCATAAATATCAAATAACTGTTTTAGGGTTAAATGCTTATCGTCATATTCTTGTTTTGCAAGGGTAAAATAAGTGATCATTGCATTAGGGTCGGTAAAATGCTCAGGATCTTCTTTAAAAAGGTCATGAAACATGTTAAACTCATAGGTAATAGTACCTATTTTATACTTGTACGTGGTACGAGCTATCTCAATTTTTTTCCTAGGAACATCTATCATGGATGGAAACTTGTCTATTTGGGCTTGTAGCATGGTAATAAGTCCTTTTGCGTTTTCCATAAGGTCCCCTTTGTTGTTTTCTAATCGGTGTTCATAAATAATTGCACCATACTGGTAAATAGCTGCACTGGCGTCTGGACATTTAGCTATAAGCGGTTCTAAATCTTTAAATGCCTCGTCATAATTTTTTGCTTTTGCATTTTCTGCATATAACTGTAACATGATGCTACATTCTTCTGAAATTTGCGCTTTCGCGAAAGCGAAAAAACCTAAAAGTGCAAGAGTTGTTAAAAGTGATTTGTTAAGTTTCATAATACCTAGTTGTTTGCTGTTATTAGTAATATTTACGAGGAGTGAACCATTTATCATTTAAGGATAAACCGATGGATAAACCGAAGAAACTTTCTTCTATTAAACCGCTGTTTATTGTGCCACGCTGTCCATATTCAAGACTGATATTTGCGTTTGAAAACCCTAAACGTGCCCCGATGGGTAAGCCCATTCCAAAAGATATGCCAAACTCAGATATCTCTTCACCGTTTAGGACCAGGCCTGTTTCTTCTAATCGCAATCCACCGCGATAGGTTGCTCTTTTCCAGTAACTTGATACGTTGTTATAGTCTGGCACATAAAAACCACCTAGTCGGTAAGAGGTTGCATTTACAAAAGTACTATTAGTGGGTGCAAAACTTCTACTTGTTAAAGAGCTGGACTCGCGTGCACTATATTCGGTAGTTACGCCCCACAATAGGCGTTGTCCAAAACTTATTCCTAGGGTTAAATCGCTAGGTAGTTTTAATTTTTGGTTGGTTGATTCCAGATCCCTTCTGCTTACAATTATTTCGTTTTGGTCAGCATCCAGGGCAAAGGTATTAAGTGATCGGGCGTTAGAAGCGGTTACTGTGCTTTCGGGAGCATACACAACGCTGGCCTGAATTTCATATTTTTTATTGATTGTGTTTTGATAATTTAAGGCAAAATTATAAGAGGCGCCAGAGAAATCTGACTTATTAACCTCGTTACTTCCGAATTGCACATTATTAAGAGCTACACTAGACGAGTTAGTTTCTTGTCCAAAGTTGTATCTAAATTCTGCTCCCAGACTTAGCCTTTTAGTTATTTTGTAACCGGCTGCGGCATACACTCTATTTAAATCGCCAGCCCCTCTAAATCGGCTATATTGTTCTACAGTCGTTTCCCCTAAGGAATATCCAACGGACTTGAACGGCACGAGCCCAATACCAAATCCTGCTTTTTGCCCTAATGGAAATCCCAGGCTTATATATTCTATCGTTGTCGCATTAGCACTCTCAGATATGACACCATCGGTAGCGGTGGTGCGCGTGTAGCTGGCTCCCAATGCATAATTAGTGAGCCTAAGTGTGGCGTAACTCGCAGGATTTTGTATTGTGACGTGCACGCTGTCTAGATATGTGCTTACACCACCCATGCTTCGGTTTTCTATGGTGCCTCTAAATGTTTGTTGACCTAATCCAAAATAGGAGTATGGGGACGAAGTTCGGGTTTGTGCTAACGAGCTAGTGACTGCTGTTAACATGACCGCGATTAAAACACTTCTTATCATATTTATTTATTGAGTATGTATAGTTTGTAAATGCCATGCAGCATTAAAAATGGGTCGACAAAGAAACGCCTTTTTAATTGGGATTGCAATACATGAGCGTCGCCTCCTGTTAATATACAGTTAAGATTTATATCTAGTGATTTATATTGTTTACGAGTTCCTTTGATTTCTTGTAAAATTCCATTTAAAACGCCGTTATGTATAGAGCTTTCTGTACTGTTGCCTATAAATGTTTCTTGTTTTTCTGCCTTTAATAACGGTAGATTTTTTGTAAAATTATGAAGCGATGAATATCTTAATTGTACACCGGGCGATATAGCACCACCTTGGTACACATGGTCGGCGTCTATAAAGTCATAGGTGATACAGGTCCCCATACTTACAATAAGCGTTGATTGTCTTATTGTTTGACTGGGTTCAACACCGGCAACTAGTGCCACGCGATCGATTCCTAAGGTTGCAGATTTGTAGTTGTTTTCAAAAGGTACCACGCATTGATTACTTAATTCAAAAATCGAGTGTGATTTTTCTATTTGCGCTCGCAAGGTTGCAGGAAAGGGACCTACCTGACACCAGACAATTTCTTTTACTGCGGGATACTTTTTACGTATGACTGCAAAACTATCTTGAAAGTCTTGAGCATTGCTGCGATATAAATCATAAACTTTTAGATGGTCTACAACAGCTATTTTAATTGCAGTATTGCCTATGTCTAAAATAAAAACCATAAGTTTTGCTTGTGTGGAATACTGGGCTCGAACCAGCGACCTCTACGATGTCAACGTAACGCTCTAAACCAACTGAGCTAATCCCACTTAAAAAGCGGCTAAGATATAAATAACTAAACATAATTTTATCTTTTGAGCCGCTGTAATTGTTTACAATATTTGTGAATACTTGATGTTAAGCCTCTTGTGGCAGCTATTCGTTTAGTATATCGATGAAGCCTCTATAAAAACGTTAAGAATTTGTTTTAAGAACATGATGATTAAAACAAAAAACCCAACTTATAAAAGTCGGGTTTTTGTGGTACCTCCAGGAATCGAACCAGGGACACAAGGATTTTCAGTCCTTTGCTCTACCAACTGAGCTAAGGTACCTAATGCGTTAGGCGGATGCAAATTTACATAAATTCTTCTTTGTTAAAAGTATAAATGATATTATTTCAAATATTTTTTATAAAACATTAGATAATAGCAATTTAAGAACGCGTTCTAAAGCCATTCCACGAGATCCTTTTATCAATATGGTCGCTTCTTGCTGACTAGAAAGGGTAAATGTACGTTCAAAAGTTTCGAAATTTTCATAGGTTTTTGTGGTTGCATCTTTAATAGTTGCATTAAAGTTAATGCCTATTAAATGAACCTCGTTAAACTGTGCGGATTGTGCGAGATTGGTTATTTTCTGGTGTTCTGCGTGGGTGTATTCCCCCAATTCAAACATGTCTCCTAAAATAGCAATCTTATAAGGAGTTTTTTTGTTTGCTAGATTTGCTATCGCAACCTCCATACTGCTGGGATTTGCATTGTAGGAATCCATAATGATATGAAGATTTTTCAACTGGATTATTTGTGATCTATGATTTGTAGGTGTATACTTTTCTATACCTGCGATAATATCATCTTCGGCAACATTGAAAATCGTTCCAACAGTAAAGGCAAGTAAGGCATTTTGATAATTATAGCTGCCTGTTAGTTTTGTTTTAACCGTCCTGCCGTTGACAGTAAATTCTAGCAGGTCGGTATTATCGATAATTTCAGTTTCAGTAGGTGTTAAAACTCTTTGTATTCCTGTACTGCGATCCATTTGTTCTTGATCCCAACGCCCCACGATGGCTACTCCGTTGGATTCCCTCAGGTAATCGTATAACTCGCTTTTGCCTTTTTTTATACCTTCAACACCGCCAAAACCCTCTAAGTGAGCTTTTCCATAATTTGTTATTAGACCATAATTGGGTTTAGCAATTTTAGATAATGCTGCAATTTCTAGTTGATGGTTTGCACCCATTTCCACAACACCTATTTCTGTATTTTTATTAAAACTTAATAGCGTAAGAGGTACGCCTATGTGATTGTTTAAGTTTCCTTGTGTACCTGTTACTGCATAACGTTGCGACAAAACAGATACGATAAGTTCTTTGGTGGTTGTTTTACCGTTACTACCTGTTAATCCGACTATGGGAATATTAAGTGTGTCCCTGTGATGGGTAGCCAGCGCTTGCAGGGTCTCTAAAACATTTTCTACAACGGTGACATGTGGTGTGTTTTTATAATTGACATCATCGCTTACAACGTGAAAGGCTCCTTTTTTAAGTGCGTCAGGAATAAAAGTATTTCCATTAAAGTGTGGACCTGAAAGTGCAAAACATAAAGAGCCGGCTCGCATGGTGCGTGTGTCTGTGCTTACAGCGGTACTTTGTAAGAAAAGATTGTAAAGATTTTGAATCATAAAAAAAGGATAATAAAAAAAACCCTTAAAAATAAGGGCTTTTTTTAACTTATAAATACTATTAACCGCGCTGTCTTTTTGTCTTTTTAGATTTTGAACCTGTTCTAGACATCGCACAACGGAAACCTAGGTCGTCTCTACCCATATCTTGTGGATAGAATCTGCGCTGTGCTGGGTCTAACCAATACTCGCGGTCTCTCCACGATCCACCCTTTATAACACGTACTTCATCGTTAATAAGTGTTGTGCGAGTCGCTGCTTTATCATATTTTCTATCTAGGCTACCTAGACTATCCACGGTGACGTTGTGTACAGGGGCGTTATACATACGTTTGCCACTGTCGGTCATGTCTTTGTTTTCAAAATATCTTGTAGATTGAGTGTCCCCATCTCTAAAGTTTCTGTTGTCTGACTTGTCAAAATTTGTTCTTAAATACGTCTCGTTCTCGTCTACAGCTACTTGTTGAATATCTCCTGGTAGCGCTCTAGCGATTACTCTACCGTTTGATAGTGTGTCATAAGGTATAGAGTCAGGGCTAATAATAGCAATCATACCGTCGGGGCCTATTTTATTCTTCGTGTACACACTACCACGGTAATAATTAAAGTCATTGAATTCATCATCTACGATAGGTCTGTAAACGTCGGCAACCCATTCTGAAACGTTACCTGCCATGTCATAAACACCAAAGTCGTTAGGTTCGTAAAATTTAACTTCGGCAGTAATGTCAGCGCCATCATCGCTCCACCCGGCTATTCCGCCATAGTCACCATCACCTTGTTTAAAGTTTGCTTTGTGGTCACCACGGTTTTGGCGTTTGCCACTGCGAGTGTACTGTCCATCCCATGGATATTTTTTACGACCTTGAATAGCGTTGTACTCGCGATTGCCGTTTTCAGCGAGGGCGGCATATTCCCATTCAGCCTCTGTCGGTAGTCTATAACCGGGCAAAATGATTCCGTCTTTTCTGGTTGCATAAAGACCTTTGGCCGTGCCATTTCCATTTTTAGTAGCTTGTTGTGTTTTTCTTTTTTCTATCGCACTGGATTTTTTACCGCCTTTGGTTTTAGCCTCGTCTCCACCGTAGGCTAAAGTAGGTGCATTCAAATACGTGTCAGTAGAAAATGTAGAACCAGCCTCGATGGTTCCCATAGCGTCTTTAGAGGTGTATCCTTCTTGCTTTAATATTAACTCGTTAACACGGTCTGTTCTCCATTCTGAATATTCAACGGCCTGTATCCAAGATACACCTACAACAGGATAATTCTGGTAGCTAGGGTGGCGCAGGTAGTTTTTAGTCATTTCCTCATTGTACCCAAGACGGTTTCTCCATACTAACGTATCTGGTACAAAACCATTGTATATATTGCGGTATTCTTCATCCTCTGGTGGGAAAACTGCTTTCATCCAATCCAGCATTTCTAGGTACATACCGTTGGTAACTTCGGTCTCGTCTATATAAAAGGACTGCACGTGTTGTTGATTAGGTGTGTTATTCCAGTCGTGCATAGGGTCATCTTTAACACGACCCATGGTAAAGGTGCCACCTTCTATAAACACCAGACCTGGGCCAGTTGCTTGCTCCTTATATTTTGTATTAAGCTCAAAGCCTGTAGGATTTTTACCCGTCACATCCCAGCCAGTGCCTCTTGAGGTGCTAGAGTAGTCATTGCCTTTACCACAACTTACTAATGCTGCCCCAGCTAGTGCTGCAATCGCTGTTTTAATAAAAAAGTACTTTTTCATTCTTAAAAATTATGTAAAAAATGTCGTGCAATATAATCACTTCGTTTTAATTCAAAAGCATAAAGTTGAAAATATTCACATTACATTTGTCATTGCTTGTAGATAACGTGTAAATTTTAGCTTTATTTTAGACTCGCAACTATTTTGTTTTTTAAATACTAGAACAGCCGGCGGGTCGTTTATTGTGTAATGAGATTTTTCACTCTTTTTTTCTTTTTTGTTTGCGCGACCTTTTCTTATGGTCAGACGCAAAATGTGACGATTGACTGGACAGAGCCTACGCATTATGTTATAGGCGTCATGGATTTAAAAATCCCGCATTTTAAATCAGATTTTATTTTTGAAGAACCACATCTATATTTGAGACGCACGATTCCAGTAGACCAACCCAACACTGCATATAACCTTAGTATTTCTAATTTACAAACAGAGCCTATTGCGGCTGCTGATTTGTATGACTTAAATAAAAGCACCATACCGTTACAGTTTACAGCGGTTTTAAAGGAGGCGCTTTCGCGAAAGCGAACTTTTCAACAGCTTACCGTATCACCTATATATAAGGATGGTAATGTGTATCGTCGTGTTATTTCTTTTACTGCAACGCTGAATGCAACTGGACAAAAAAGCATCCTTGCAAAATCAACAAATTTTGGAAACTCTATACTCGCCTCGGGTGACTGGTTTAGATTTAGGGTTGATAAAACAGGTGTTCACAGGCTAGACAGAAATTTCTTATCGGGTCTAGGAATGAATTTAAATGGTGTTGACCCTAGAACAATTAAAATTTATGGTCATGGTGGCAAATCGTTACCGCTGGTAAATGCACAAACTATCGCCTATGACCCGCCAGAGTTGGCAATAAGTGTAACAGGAGAAGAAGATGGTAGATTTGATAATAATGATGCAGTCCTATTTTATGGAATTGCTACAGATACAGATTATGTAGCCGAAAATGATAGCTTTATAAATCCGTATAGTAATGATTCCTATTATTATATCACCACAAATGGTGGCAGTGGAAAGCGCATTTTACCACAAGTGCAACCTGCAGGTGCGCCAGCAGTAACTTATGATTACTTTGAAGCTGCACAACATTATGAAAAGGATTTAATAAATATAGGTAGGATAGGACGGGTGTGGTACGGCGAGCGTTTTGACTTTGAGCCTGAGCAAATTTTTACCTTTACCTTTAATAACATTGTTACAACACAACCAGCAACCTTACAAATAAATACAGGTGCTATTGCAGACACTCCCACGAGTTTTTCTTATGAGGTAAATAACAGCGCCGTGGGGAGCAGGTCTTTTCCGGGCATACCTCGCGCTAATACGTCTACCGCATCGCAACGATCGGTTTTTCAAATGAACAATCTCGCCGTTTCTACAAATACCATTAATGTAAAGTTGACTTTTAATAATGGTGGTAACCCAAGTGCGCAGGGATATTTAGATTATATCTCGTTAACAGTACCACAGCAATTACTAGGAACAGGCAAACAATTTAAATTTTCTATAAGAGATGCGGCGTTACAACCAGGTGTTGTTAGGTATCAATTTGCTAGTGCCGGCGCTATTCAAGAAGTTTGGGATATTACTGATCCTTATAATATTACAAAAATAGACAACAGGGATAACGCGGCTACATTTTCTTTTGTCGCAAATGGTGGCGAATCTCGTGTATACCAGGCTGTGGACCAAAGAGATTTTTACAGCCCTATCAATGTGAGCAATCACAGGGTTGCAAATCAAAACTTAAAAGGGACCATTTTTAGAACTGCAACAAGTAACTTTCTAGATATTGATTATTTAATTATTACTCCTAATTTTTTAAGACCCGAGGCGCAGCGACTTGCAAATTATCACATCACACAAAGCAACCTCAATACAAAGGTGGTTACTTTAGAAGAGATTTATGCTGAGTTTTCTGAAGGCAAACAAGACATTGCCGCGATACGCAATTTTGTAAAATACGTTTATGACAACGCATCGGCGCCCTCTAGGAGGTTGCAATATCTCAATATGTTTGGCGATGCAAGTTTTGATTATAAAGATAGAATTGCCGTAAGAGACAATATCGTACCTACCTATTTGTCCCAAAACTCAGAGTCGCTTGTAAACTCTTATTGTACTGACGATTTTTTTACATTCATGGATCCTAACGAGGGGGATTTAGGTAGTAACAACCTTATGGACCTGGCTGTGGGCCGTATGATTGTGAGTGACCTTAAAGAAGCCAGAGAAATGGTCGATAAAACCATAAGCTATACGGCTGAGCCTGCCTTTGATAAATGGCGCAACAATATCACCTTAATCGCCGACGATATAGATGATGTAAACGCAGACAGGAATCTACAAGTAAATGTAAATGCACTGGCTGATGAGATTTTTCTCAATAGACCCGACTACAACGTTACTAAAATATTGTTAGATAGCTATGAACAAGTAAGCGGGGGTGCAGGAGAACGATATCCTGATGCCGTAGAGGATATAAGAAATGCCTTTGAGCAAGGTTCGCTTGTGATTAATTATTACGGTCATGGTAATGAAGACGGGCTAGCAGCCGAATTTGTCGTTACACAACCTATGGTCAGAAGCTTGCGTAACCCCAATACTTTACCGCTTTTTATCACAGTAACTTGTGAGTTTACCCGATATGACAACCCGTTGCGCGTGAGTGGTGGCGAGTTAACTTATCTTAATCCACAGGGTGGTGCCATTGCTATGGTAGCCACCAATAGACTCATAGGTATAGGCGCCGGTGCTGCCTTTAATGACAGCCTAGACGATTTTTTGTTTCAATATGATAATGACGAGCCTATTTCTATGGCCGAATCACTGCGACTAGCAAAAATAGCACTCGCCAGCGATGGTAACCGTCGTGTAGTCGCTTTTGTGGGTGATCCAGCCTTAAAACTGGCTTTTCCATCGCCTAAAGTGGTGTTAACAACTATCAACGGTGCACCAGCATTAGGTAACACTCAAGTATTGCGTGCTCTAGATCGGGTAACACTGGCAGGGCAGGTGCAAAATGTTAACGGTACTTTATTAAACGATTACAACGGCACCTTAAGCGCGACTGTTTATGACAAATTACTACAACGTCAGACCTTAGGAAATGATGGTTTTACCGATGCTAACGGCCTTATAACCATTGATTTTACAACTCTGGGCGAGGTGTTGTTTAGAGGGCAAGCAACGATTACAAACGGTCTTTTTGAGTTTAGTTTTGTCATGCCTCGAGACACACAAATACCGGTAGGGGCGGGCAGGGTTTCTTTTTATGCAAAACGTGCAAATGTGCCCGAGGATCAAAATGGTTTCTCTCAAGACCTTACTATCGGGGGTATAAATCGCAATGCTGCTGTGGACGATCTAGGTCCAGAGATTCAGCTTTTTATGAACGATACAAATTTTGTTTCGGGAGGCATTACAAATAAGGATCCGTTTATTCTTGCATTTTTTGAAGATGATAACGGTATCAATACAGCCAGCGGTGTAGGTCACGATATTACAGCGACCATAGATGGTGACGATGTAAATCCATATATCATGAACGATTATTACGAGGCAAATGTAGATGACTTTAGAAAAGGTAAAGTATTTTTCCCATTGCGAGACATAGCGCCAGGATTGCATACGCTCGTGGTTAAAGTCTGGGATACTTATAATAACAGCAGCACGCAAGAAATTCAGTTTCTAGTTGCCGACGATAATGAATTAAAACTAGAACGCGTTCTCAATTATCCCAACCCATTTACTACCTATACCGAATTTTGGTTTAATCACAACAGGCCTTTTGAGTCGCTAGATGTGCAAGTGCAAGTCATGACAATATCAGGCAAAGTTATCTGGACAAAAAATCAAAGCATCACCACTACAGGATTTACCTCGCGAGAAATAACATGGGACGGTAGAGACGATTTTGGACAGCAATTAGGAAAAGGTGTCTACGTATATAAGATTACTGTAAAATCTACGTTAACAAACCAGGTTGCGACTAAAATTGAAAAACTAGTCCTTTTATAGATTAGGATGGATTGCCATATATTTGCCTCACTTAAAATAAGTAAATGAAAAAAATAATCGTTTTATCCCTAGCTTTTGTAACTTTTTGTACAAGCACAGTGTATGCGCAAGACACATCATCTGGTGGGACCATTACAACGGCTTTGCCATTTTTAAGAATTGCTGGTGATGCCAGGTCTGCTGCCATGGGCGACATGGGTGTAGCCACAAGTGCCGATGCATGGTCACAACAATGGAACCCAGCTAAATATGCTTTTTTGTTAAAAGAACAAAATTTAGGTTTAGCATACACGCCTTATTTAGGGAATCTCGTGAATGATATAGATATTGCGCAGCTGGTTTATGCACATCGCGTAAACGAAAACAGTGCGTTTGCTGCAAGTTTACGGTATTTTAGTCTGGGAGGAATCACCCTTAGGCAAGACCAAAACGACCCCGGTAGAACCGAAAGCCCAAATGAATTTGTATTAGACGGCACCTATTCTTTAAAGTTAAGTGAGCAATTTGCGATGGCGGTTACCGGTCGTTTTTTAAGAAGTGATTTACGCATACAGGGTGTTAATAACGATGCGACAGCAGCAAACAGTTTTGGGGTTGACATCTCGGGTTATTACCAGTCTGAAGAGGTCGCGATTGCCGATGTTACAGGACGTTACCGTGCGGGCTTTAATATCTCTAATGTAGGACCTAAAATAAGTTATGATTTAGGGGGACAAGAAAACTTCTTACCTACTAATTTAGGTCTGGGAGCCGGTATGGATTTCTTTCTAAACGACGGTTACAGCAAAATAGGTGTGACGCTAGAGGTTAACAAATTATTGGTTCCAACCCCACCTGTTAGAGAGGTAAACGACGAAAACGGCAACGGCATCCCGCGCGAGATTATTGCTGGTCAAGATGATAACGTAAGTTTTATCAACGGTATCTTTCAATCATTTGGCGATGCGCCAGGCGGCTTTAGTGAAGAGCTGCGCGAGTTTACGTGGGCATTAGGGGCAGAATACACTTACAACGACAATTTTGCACTGCGTGCAGGATATTTTAACGAGGCCGATGATAAGGGCGCGCGTAAATTTCTTTCTATGGGTGCTGGTTTTAAATTTTCTTCTATTAATATCGACTTATCCTACCTATTCTCGACCAGCCGGGTAAGAAGTCCGCTAGAGGGGACATTGCGATTTGGTCTTTCGTTTGAATTTGGCGATGAGTATATGGAATATTAGGTTATCAAAAAGTTAGCAATAAACATAACCATAGAGCTTTACCCGGGACTGGACGATGTGCCTATAAACATTCAGTCTTTAATGAGTCATGCCGTAGATGCTCGTCATAAAGCCTATGCACCCTACTCAAATTTTACGGTAGGATGCGCCTTGCAGCTAGAAAACGGCATCATTATCACAGGCAATAACCAGGAAAATGCCGCCTATCCATCAGGCTTGTGTGCAGAGCGTGTTGCGATATATGCAGCCGGCGCAAATTATCCAGGTGTAGCAATTAAGCACTTGGCACTTACCGCAAGCCCGATAAACGATACTTTGCAAATACCTGTACCGCCATGTGGGGCATGTAGACAAGCGATTGCCGAGTATGAAAACCGCCAGCAGGAACCCATCACGATCTATTTTATGGGTGCATCCGGCACCATTGCAAAAGCGCAATCACTTAAGGATTTATTACCCCTGGTTTTTGACCAGTCTTTTCTATAATTTTTCGACATTTTTTAGTCGGTTTAGGGTTTTACCTTAGCTTTTTTTGGGCTATTTTTGCTAAGTCCATGTGATTGATTTAAAACACACGGTATTTTTACCATATCGCTTTCGCGAAAGCATAATAAATACAAACATACTACATGAAAAAAGTAACCAAAGAAGTCCTATTGCACTGGTACGAGGAGATGTACTTCTGGAGAAAGTTTGAAGACAAATTAGCACAAGTTTACATTCAGCAAAAAGTAAGAGGATTCCTGCACCTGTACAATGGTCAGGAAGCAATCCTAGCAGGTGCGTTGCATGTAATGGATTTAACCAAAGATAAAATGATTACCGCCTACCGCAACCACGTGCAACCTATAGGGATGGGTGTAGACCCAAAACGCGTGATGGCCGAGTTGTACGGTAAAGCTACAGGGACATCTCAAGGATTGGGTGGTTCTATGCACATTTTCTCAAAAGAATTCCGTTTTTATGGCGGTCACGGTATTGTGGGTGGGCAAATCCCACTAGGTGCAGGAATCGCTTTTGGCGATAAATATCACGGTGTAGATGCTGTAACCCTTACGTTTTTTGGCGATGGTGCTGCTAGACAAGGGTCTTTACACGAGGCATTTAACCTGGCGATGTTGTGGAATTTACCTGTGGTGTTTTGTGTAGAAAACAATGGGTATGCCATGGGAACCAGTGTAGAAAGAACAGCAAACCATACCGAGATTTGGAAACTAGGCCTAGGTTATGAAATGCCATGTGGTCCAGTAGATGCCATGGATCCAGAAAAAGTGGCTGAGGCCATGCACGAGGCCATAGAACGAGCACGGTCTGGCGGTGGACCTACTTTTTTAGAGCTTAAAACATACCGCTACCGTGGACACTCTATGAGTGATGCACAGTTGTATCGCACAAAAGACGAGGTTGCCGAATATCAAAAAATAGACCCGATAACCACCGTAAAGGATAGACTTATGAAAGGCCACGGTGTGACACAAGAAATGATCGATGTTATAGACGAGCGTGTGCGTGAGCGTGTGGACGAATGTGAGAAATTTGCCGAGGAATCACCCTTCCCAGAGCGCAATGTGATGTTTGACACTGTTTATGAGCAAGAAGATTATCCATTTTTACCAGCAAAACTATAATACATGGCAGAGGTTATAAACATGCCGCGATTAAGCGACACGATGGAAGAAGGCGTTGTAGCAACGTGGTTAAAACAAATAGGTGATACCGTATCTGAAGGGGACATTCTTGCCGAAATTGAAACCGACAAGGCAACCATGGAGTTTGAATCCTTTTACAACGGTACGTTGTTGCACATAGGTGTACAGGAAGGTGAAACTGCACCAGTAGACGCTCTTTTGTGTATTTTAGGTGAAAAGGGTGAAGATATAAGTGCCTTAGTAAACGGCAGCACACCGGCTGCACAAGAACAACCTGAAAATCCTGTAGAACAGGCACCTAAACAAACATCTGCTACGTTTGTTGATAAAAGTGCTGATGAAGTTGAGGCTACCAGCACTAGCGGTTCTTTACCTGCGGGTGTAGAAATCATTAACATGCCGCGTTTAAGTGATACGATGGAAGAAGGTACCGTTGCTGCCTGGTTAAAACAGGTTGGGGACACCGTTAAAGAAGGAGACATCCTCGCCGAAATAGAGACCGACAAAGCCACCATGGAATTTGAGTCCTTTTATGAAGGTACGTTACTAAAGATAGGGTTGCAAGAAGGAGAAACTGCAAAAGTAGATTCCTTACTAGCCATTATTGGCCCAGCGGGCACAGATTTGTCTGCAATTAATTTTGATCAAAAACCTGTCGCCAAAGCAGAAAAATCTAAAGAAACGCTTCCCGAATCTAAAGAAACGGTAAAAGTTGAAGAGAAAGCAGAAACCCCGGTGGTTGCTGCACCAGCTACAAACCATACAGTAGAGGCTACACCAGTGGCAGATGCTGCACAGGGCAACCGCATTTTTGCATCACCATTAGCCAAAAAATTAGCTGCCGATAAGGGTATTAACATTGCTCAAGTTCCAGGTTCTGGTGAAAATGGGCGTGTTGTAAAAAAGGATGTAGAAAACTTTGTTCCTAGCAAGGCAGTAACAACAGTTGCAGCAAGTGCACCCGCATTTGTAAGTGTAGGTGAGCCTACATGGGACGAGGTGACAAATTCGCAAATGCGCAAAACCATTGCAAAACGTCTTGCCGAGTCTAAGTTCACGGCACCACACTATTACCTAGGGTTAGACCTCGACATGGATAACGCGATTGCCGCAAGAAACACCATCAACAATTTGCCAGATACTAAGGTTAGTTTTAACGACATGGTGATTAAAGCTGCTGCCATGGCATTGCGCAAACACCCAAAAGTTAACAGCCAGTGGACAGACAAGGCAACAAGGCTTGCAAAACACATTCATGTAGGGGTTGCCGTTGCAGTAGAAGACGGGTTGCTGGTTCCTGTACTAGAATTTGCCGACCAGATGAGTTTACAGCAAATAGGGGCTAAAGTTAAAGAACTGGCGCTTAAAGCGCGCGATAAGAAACTACAACCTAAAGAAATGGAGGGCAGTACCTTTACCATCTCTAACTTAGGCATGTTTGGGATTACCGAGTTTACCTCGATTATAAATCAGCCTAATTCGGCGATCATGTCGGTGGGTGCTATTGTAGAGCAACCTGTTGTTAAAAACGGTCAGATAGTCATAGGCAATGTAATGAAAATCACCCTAGCTTGCGACCACAGGACGGTAGACGGTGCCACGGGTGCTGCATTTTTACAAACGTTTAAACAATACATAGAGAACCCGATTGTGATGTATGTTTAAGTATGTCATCTAGTAAATACTAAAACCCATCAGCAGGCTGATGGGTTTTTTATGCGTACCACCTATATTTACAACAAATTTAAATTTCATGAAAAATATTTTCCTATTACTTGTGTTGGTTAGCATAAGCGCATGCGTTTCAAAAAGTCAGGTGAATCCATTGCAAAATGCGACATCTGGGCTCACCAGCAGCAGTATTGCAATACCACCAGCAAGTCCCGAAAAGTTATTGGCCGATGTTTCTTTTTTAGCCAGTGATAAACTGCAAGGTCGTGAAACAGGTACCGACGGTATTGCACAGGCGGCTGAATATTTGAAACAACGTTTAGAAGATTTAGGGGTTAAGCCTTATCAGGGTGCTTATTTAGATGCTTTTGAAGCCGGTAAAGTTACAGGATACAACGTGCTGGGCGTTTTGCCTGGCAGCGATGATAAGTTAAAATACGAGATAGTTGTTATAGGTGCCCATTATGATCATATAGGAATCATAAAACCAGTGGCAAACGACAGCATCGCAAATGGTGCAAATGATAATGCTACAGGTGTTGCCACGGTACTTGCGATTGCCGAAACGCTCAAGAAAATAGATTTTACCAGACGCACGGTAGTAATCGCATTTTTTAGTGCCGAAGAAAAGGGCCTTTTAGGGTCTAAACATTTAGCTGCTAAAATGAAAACCGAAAACAAAAATGTCGTTGCCATGATAAATTATGAAATGACGGGCGTTCCCATGAGTACACAACCTTTTTTAACCTATTTAACAGGTTATGATACCTCAAACATGGGCGAGGTTTTTAATCAGGCTTTTAATAAACGTTTAGTAACAGGTAAGTTAGAGCAAGCCGCAAAGTTTAATTTGTACCAGCGATCAGACAACTACCCCTTTGCACAAGTATTTGGTATCCCTGCCCAAACATTTAGCACTTTTGATTTTACAAACTTTAATCACTACCACAAGCCAGGTGACGAGGCTTCGATAGTAGATGCAAAACACATGGCAGCGGTGGTAGATGCCACCATGCCAGGTCTCGTCAATATTATTAACGATAACGTGTTAAAAACAAATAATCAGTAATTATGGTTAAAACCGTTGTCATTACAGGAACAAGTCGCGGTATAGGCTATGAACTTGTACAGCTTTTTGTGCGTGCTGGGTATGTCGTGTATTCGCTTTCGCGAAAGCAAGATTCTATAAAAGCCTTGAATCTACCACAGGTACATGCCATTTCTTGCGATGTTGCTCGTGCAAGTAGTGTTGCAAGTGCAGCAGCTGAAATTTTGGAACGTACAAAGCACATCGATGTCGTCATACACAACGCGGGATTGTTAGTAAATAAGCCATTTGAAACCCTAACGCCCGATGATTTTCAGCGGTGTTATGCGGTAAATGTTTTTGGGGTTGCGGCATTAACGCAGGCGTTGTTGCCTGCCATGCAGCATGGCAGTCATGCGGTAGCGATAAGCTCTATGGGTGGTGTTCAGGGCAGTTCAAAATTTCCGGGTCTTGCGGCATATAGCAGTGCAAAAGGGGCGGTGATTACGCTTTTTGAGTTGCTCGCCGAAGAGTATAAGGAAAAGGGAATATCTTTTAACACACTTGCCTTAGGCGCTGTGCAAACTGAAATGCTGGAAGAAGCATTTCCAGGCTATCAGGCACCGGTAACGGCATTGCAAATGGCTACGTATATTATGGATTTTGCAATCACCGGCCACACCTTTTACAATGGTAAAGTCATGCAGGTAAGCGCAAGTACGCCTTAGAGATTTACGATTTTTGATTGATGATTTTTTAAAATTGTGAACTGTTCTCTTATTGTTGATTCTTTCATCTCAGGTCCCATTGTTTGTAAGCATGAGTTGGCGGTCATGCTAAAAAGACGACAGCTACCACCAAAGCATTAGTATTTTGACAAAACCGAGCTTAAAATTGTATTTTTGAGACCTAAATGGCAGACAAAGCATACATAACACCAAATGTTCTAAAATGGGCAAGAGAATCGGCAAGA
>DAIRDE010000003.1:0-95662 GCA_036796335.1 Nonlabens sp. | reverse complement strand
ATAGGTCAAAGCGACTGGCCGCTAAATGCTGTTTATATCGAGATGAAAGTGATTAAGTGAGAATTTTTAAATGACTATTGTTTAATGACTAATGTTTAATGGCAATTGTTTAATGTGTAGTGGCTAATGTTTAATGGCTATGCTATATTGTTCCGAGTTGAATATAGAATGCTTATATACAAGAACTTACAATTCGGAAAGTTACGTTGTAGTTTGTGAAGAACTAGAAGTTTTTTAACGGCTCTGAGCTCGTATGAGTAAAAGGTGATTTCGTGACCCAATTTTTCTGTTTAGTACCAACCTTTTGTTTTATTTTTTATTAATCAATTGATTCACTACAATTTAAATACGGAGGTAGTATTTTTTTTTACTTTACTAGGGTGTAATTGATTAATTGGTTTTCCTTTTCGTCTATTAAAATTAAACTTCCATCATTCCCATAAATGTAGCTCCAGCCAAACGGTTCGTATTCAATTCTATAAACCCTAGACATCTTATTTTCTTGTAGTAGTTCAAGTTTTTGAATTCGTCCATATTGTTTTAGATAGATATTATAATCTGACATCTTCACAATCGAAAATTCGCCTTCTTCAATCCGGTCTTTGTGATTTTGACGATACCAGCTATTTAGTACAGCAACTTCATTTAATGTGCGTAATTTGTTCTGGTACTCATATGATTTTACAAGTTCATTTATTATATCCTTTGTTTTTATTTCACTCATTTTTTTCATGAGATCTGGATATTTTTGTTCTTGTCTAAATACAGAATAATTATAAAAAGTTAGCGCTATACTTTCTAGCTGATATGCAGGATATTTTCCGCCAAAACTTTCAATAGCACCTCCAATTTCTGCACACTTTTCAATTATTGGCCAGTATATAATTTGAGATTGTCCGATATAATTGTGGGAAAGATTAAGAATTGGCAAAAATCCACTAAACCCTTTAGAATTGTATCCTTTAGTTCCATGCATATGAAACATTAAAGTTGTTCTAATCATATTTGAAACCGAGATACTATCAGCAATTTTTAAATTACTTGTATTCACCAAAATTTCTTGGTCAATTTTATACAAGTCATTCCAGTATTGATTTACTTGAGAGTCTGTTTCTAACTGCTTAATTTCCTCACGATATTCTTCAATTGGAATTTGAGAAAAAATGAAATTGGTAAAAAGTAGTGCTGTTAATAATACGGTAATGTTCTTTTTCATGATAAATACTCACTTTTAGATAGGTCAATAGATAGATTTCTTGACTTTATACATAGCGCGAAGTCTTCATATCAAAAAAACAAAAATCTAACCTCTGAAATCTAACCTCTAACCTCTAAAATCTAACTACTAACTACTACATACTAACTAATACCTATAAACAATCGCATTTATATTCATCCCGGCGCCCACGCTGGCAAACATAATAACATCACCTGGAGAAAGACTGTGACCTTGCAGCTCGCCTTTTACCACCATATCAAAAACGGTAGGTACGGTCGCGACCGAACTGTTGCCGTGTAAATGAATGTTCATGGGCATGATATCGGCAGGCATTTCTAGTCCATGTAATTTGTAAAAACGTGCGACGATTGCCTCATCCATTTTTTCGTTAGCCTGGTGAATAAATATTTTTTTAAGGTCCTTTATGTCCACACCAGCCTGATCCATTGCCGCTTGCATGCCCGCAGGAACTTGGGTCAATGCAAAATTGTAAATGCGACGGCCATACATTTTTATAAAACTACCGTTTGTTAATGCTTCTTTATTATAAGATGCGCTGTTGTAGATTAAAAAAGCTTCATCGGCGGTGTAGGTCGCCGTTGCTTGACCTAGAATGCCTGATTCACCAGTATCAACAGCTTCTACCACAGTTGCACCGGCACCGTCAGAATAAATCATGCCATCGCGGTCGTGTGCGTCTATGGCTCTAGAAAGTGATTCAGATCCTATGACCAGTACTTTTTTTGCCATTCCTGCTTGAATGTAGGCATAGGCTTGTGACATGCCTAGTACCCAACCTGGACAGCCAAATAGAATATCATAAGCTACACACCCCGGATTTTTTATAGCCAATTTGTTTTTAACACGGCTGGCAAGGCTGGGAACAGCATCGGTGGTGCCGCCATTTGTTTTTATATCACCATAATTATGCGCGACAATGATATAATCCAGTGTTTCTGCATCGATACCTGCGTGCGCGATGGCGCGTTGTGCGGCGATGACAGCTATGTCACTGTTTACCTGATTATCTTCTATGTATCTGCGTTCTTCAATACCAGTAATCGCCTTAAACTTTTCGATAATAGTAGCGTTATCACCACTAAATGGTGTGCCATCTTCATTAAGAAACGTGTGATTAAGAAAATCTATGTTCTTTACAACCTTGTGCGGAACGTAGCTACCGACTCCTGTTATTTTTGCTTTCATTTTGTATGCATGCATAATATAATTTACAAAAAAACGGAATTATTATTGATTTTCATCACAACGCATCGACAAATGCTGTCAACAAATGTATTATCGCTTAAAAAACAAATTTTCACGCCATTTACAACCGAAAGTAGGTTTTTTTTTGTTAAAAAAGAACGTTTAGATAAATAGAAAATCTATTCTTTGCAGTAACATCACCATCAAATAGTTCTTGTTCGATAGGGACTGTAAAGTTGAGCCCCAACATGTATGCATTAAAATTGTATTCGGTACCTAGAATTCCGCTTACAAATCTTCCATTAGTACGAAGTAATTGTTCATTAAATTGTTCTATAGGTTCAAAAAAGTCTGCGCCAACTCCTATAAATGGTTGTAAACTTGATTTTTCAAATGAAATTTTGTAGAAGACATTGCTTGCAAAACTTAATTGGTTCCCAAATTTATATTCATTTTTGTTAGCTGTTTTTAAGTAGTAAGAAGCAGTCGTATTTACGCCAAACTTTTTTTTGCTATAAATATGCATTGTACTTAATAAAATATCTGTGCTTCCAGTACCTAATTGAAAACCAGGGTTTACTCGATTTGCAAGACGTTGCTCAAAAGTTCCAGTGGGTAATTTTATACCTACGCCCAGATTAATAGTATGACCTGTTGGAATTTTATTTGCAAACGGAATATCAGTACCAAGTAATTTTTTGTTTATAGGTATTGAAAACCAGCTTGTTAAGGTTATATCACCCAAACCTTCTAATTTTTCTCTTGGAATTGATGGGCTGCTTCTTTCTAAATTTTGAAAGGGTATACTTATTGTTGTAAAAACATTCTTTGATAAAGGTATTTTGCCCCATAGTTGTACACTATTAAATTGTTCTTTACTTAGTGGTGAGTTTTCAAAGATACCATTGCGTGAGTTATACTCTTGCGTTGTGTATTTTAGTCCAACAAAGCTCAAATTGTTTAATGTACCAAAAGCTCCCGCACCGCCAGATGTAGAGCTGCCGCACGTGTCGCATGCAAATGACTTAGCATGTATTTGTGCCTCACCGTCAAAAAAAATTAGCAAGGCTAAAAAAACAATACACGTTGGTAACTTCTTAAAATTCTGAAAAACGTGGGTCATTTAAAAATGTTTGATCTGTTAATGTTTTTAAAAAGGCAATAATGGCTTGTTTTTCGAGTGGTGTTAAATCGATTCCATAGGTACCATCATTGCGCAACAGCGACGCGTCAACAGTTCCTGTGTCAACCATGCCACTGTTATAAAAATCCAACACAGCTTCCAAGGTTGAAAACCTACCGTCATGCATATAGGGTGCAGTTACCTCTATATTTCTTAAACTCGGTACTTTGAATTTAAAGTGGTCTTCTTCTAATTCAAATATACTAAACCTGCCTACGTCATTGAGTCTACTATTTATAGGCAGTCCATTATTCTTAAATGTTTGATCTGTAAATAAATCGGTGGCGTGACAGCTAGCGCATTTGTTACTAAATACAGTGCGACCTTGTGATTCTATGGCGGTGAATTGAGCACCTTCATTTCTCACAACCTTGTCAAATTTACTATTTGCTGATACCATCGTAATCATGAATTGTGATAAGCTTTTTAACATGTTTTCAGAGTTTACAGCACCGTCTTCAAATGCTTTTGCAAATAGCATTTTATAATTGGCATCTTGTTCTAGTTTTAAAACAACATTTGCAAGCGATTCATTCATTTCTACAGGGTTTGTAATAGGTATTATGGATAAAAAGTCTAAATGAGAAGCTGCGCCGTCCCACATAAAATCTTTCATAAAGTAAAGATTTTGCACAGGCGGGGCATTTCTTAGACTTAAGGCGCCGTCTACGCCATGACTTAGTGTGTGTCCATGATGGGTAAAAGCGAATTCTTGCTGGTGACAAAACGCACACGCAATAGCATTGTTTGATGATAATTTGCCTTCATAAAAAAGCCTTTTACCCAGCGCAATTCCGTCTTGTGTTAATGGATTATTCCGTAGATCGTAGGTAGGTGGGGGAAAATTAGAGGGTCTTTCGGCTTGAACAGGTATAGGTTCGTAGCCTAAACGTGCCTCGCTATCGCTACAACTGTGTAACACAAGTGCGAGCGCGGTCATAGATATAATTTTAAATCGTTTCATAAGATTGTTTTTAAAAAGAAACTACACGGTGTAAAACCATGTAGTTTCCTATTTAATTTTTAATTAATCGTTATGAACGTGGTCTACATTAAAACTTGTAGCAACATTAGCAGCAATAACAGGTGTTGAGGTAGTATTTGTGTGCACCTGATTAAAGCCGTTATCAAAACTTACCGACGTAACACCTTCAAAAAACTTCATCACATCTGTTTTGATATGAATTTCAGCATTTTTGTCTGACCGTACACGCGACGTGTTAGGCAATGATAAAGTAACTTCTCTGTAATTATCTAATGACGTTCCCACGCTTCCCATATGTAAATTTAGTGGCTGGTTTGTCACTGTAGCTGAACTGTATGTGCCATCTACCCGTATAAACTTGTAGCCTACTGCCCAAGACCACATCATCCCCTCTGATTGGGCAAGATCTAAAAAGGGACCTTGACCAGCTGCTCCTAAGGCAAATCGCTCTTGGTCTATTCCTATTCCAAATGTTATTGACGTGTAATTAGCCGCTTGTACATTTTCTAAATTGATGTTTATTTCGCCTGCTGCGTTTGCATTTGCTTCATTTACAATAAAAACATTGTCTGCTGTTGGGTAGGTAAAAATCATTCCGTTTTCATCAGTAAGACGCACATTACTTACGATGTATTTAAGCGTTGTTAATTTAAAGGATTCGCCGTTTGTACGGTTATAGTTTGTGTCAAATAAAAAATCGCTATCGCCCACTCCGTTATCAAATTTAAGTTTTAGTGAACCTGTTTGATTTGTTAAATCTTCAATAGGAGCATCATCATTTGAACATGATGCAATAAAAGTTGTTAGCACAATGGCTAATATATATTTTGTGATATTCATTATTTTAAGTTTAGGATGTTATTTTCCAGATAGTTATTTCCAGAATATGTTTTAGCTTAAAGCGAAAATAAACTCCGTACAATCTGTACTGAGTATGTTATAAGCACACGTTAGTTCAAGATATAAAATCGTTCCATACCAAAAGCTAGTAGCAGGAATTGCGTGAATAGGTGCTTAAAAAGATTGAAATTATGCAGCTGGGGGCTTTATTGTAGAATGGTTTTCTAAATACTGATAGGTATTTAAATACCAATATTGCTGCTTTCTTTTGGGAGGCATAATGTTGTTAGAAACCACAGTCTTTAAACTAGGTGAATAAAAAACAGGAAAAAATGCTGACAGTACCTCACTTAATGCATCTTGTTCTGTTTTTTGTTCACCTATTTTAATTTGTTGTGCAAGAAAACACTTACCGTCGCAATTCATTGCTGGCTTATCGGTATTAATACAGTAATTTTCTATTATGTAGTTTAAATAGGTCACATAGTATGCATAGTGGCCTACATAGAATAGAGGCCTAGCTACAAAAGCAAAAAGAATGATAAAAACAATGCTATTTTTCATATCACTTATAGCTATAAAATTACAAGAATAATTTATCATAAATAACAAAACAACACTTTTTTTGTGAAAACACAACAAACAAAACTGACCGCATAAAAAAGCCTGAAACACAGATATGTTCGTTACAGGCTTTTAAATAGAGCATATTGTTTTAAATCAATTAGAACGATAAACGATTCTTTATGTAAGATACTCTTCCATTGGCGCACATGTGCACATAAGGTTGCGGTCGCCATAGGCATCGTCGGCACGGCGCACGCTAGGCCAAAATTTATTATCTGCTACCCACGGTAATGGGAATGCTGCTTCTTGTCTGCTATACGGGTATGTCCACTCATTAGCGGTGATCATGGCAAGTGTGTGTGGCGCATTTTTTAGAAGATTATTAGGTTCTTCTTTGCGAGCAGTATTTATTTCGGCACGTATGGCAATCATTGCATCACAAAAACGGTCAATTTCTTCTTTACTTTCAGATTCCGTTGGTTCAATCATCATCGTTCCAGCTACTGGGAACGATACGGTAGGAGCATGAAAACCATAATCCATTAAACGTTTTGCAATATCTGTAACTTCTATACCATGCTCTTTAAATGGGCGGCAATCGATAATCATCTCGTGTGCTGCACGACCTTGTTCACCTACATACAAACAGTCATAGCTACCGTCTAGGCGTTCTTTGATATAATTTGCGTTGATAATTGCATATTCAGTCGCCTGTGTAACTCCTTTTGCGCCTAGCATACAAATGTATCCGTAAGATATTAAACAAGCCAGCGCACTACCAAAAGGCGCCGCACTTATAGGTGTAATCGCCTGGCTACCACCAGTAGGTATCAGCGGGTTTGTAGGTAAAAATGGAACAAGTTGCTTTGCCACACAAATAGGACCCACGCCAGGACCACCACCACCATGTGGTATAGCAAATGTCTTGTGTAAGTTAAGGTGACAAACGTCTGCACCTATATTTCCAGGATTTGTAAGACCTACCTGGGCATTCATGTTTGCACCGTCCATATATACCTGGCCGCCGTGCTCGTGAATAATACCTGTAATTTCTTTAATAGCGCTTTCATAAACACCGTGTGTTGATGGATAGGTCACCATTAAACACGATAAATTATCTTTATGTAATATGGCTTTTGCGCGCAAATCTTCTACATCTATATTACCGTTGTCTAACGCTTTGGTAACTATTACTTGCATACCTGCCATGACAGCACTCGCAGGGTTTGTTCCATGCGCACTTGACGGAATCAGACAAATGTTGCGGTGAAAATCGCCACGACTGTGGTGATAAGCTCGTATGGTCATAAGTCCAGCAAACTCGCCTTGCGCTCCAGAATTAGGTTGAAGCGATGTGCCAGCAAAACCTGTACACTCATTAAGTTGTTGTTCTAGTTTTTTAAGCATTTCTTGATACCCCGCTGCCTGGTCAATAGGCACAAAAGGATGGATGTTTGCCCACAGCGGATTTGATAATGGAAGCATTTCGGCAGCTGCGTTTAACTTCATGGTACAAGAGCCTAAAGCAATCATTGAGTGGTTTAATGCTAAATCCTTGCGCTCGAGCGATTTAATATATCGCATCAATTGTGTCTCGCTGTGGTATTTGTTAAACACATCAAATTCCATGAATGATGTTTGACGACCAACACCTACATGCGTGCTGTTTAACAACGTGGTTAAAGGCGCGTATTCTTTTCCTAAAGCTGTCGCAAAAGCACTGATGATATCATTTATGTCTTTTATTGATGTTGTTTCGTTTAAAGAAACCTGTACTGTTTGCTCGTCTGGATAATAAAAATTGATGCCTAATGCAAGTGCTGCATTGCGAACTGCCGCTGCGGGCGTTTTAAAGCTTAAGGTGTCAAAATAATTTTCGTTTTCTTGGTAAACGCCCAGTTTTTCAACAGCATCTGCCAGGGTGGCGGTACTTTTGTGGACTTTGGTAGCGATGTATTTAAGACCTTTTGGACCATGATAAACGCCATACATACCAGCCATTACAGCTAGTAGTACTTGCGCTGTACAAATATTAGAAGTGGCTTTATCTCTTTTTATATGCTGCTCGCGCGTTTGTAACGCCATGCGCAGCGCGCGTTTACCGTCGGTATCACGGGTTACACCGATGATACGACCTGGTATTTGTCTTTTAAATTCTTCACGTGTTGCAAAATAAGCGGCATGTGGTCCACCATACCCTAGTGGGATTCCAAAACGTTGTGTGGTTCCTACCACGACATCTGCTCCCCAGTGACCGGGTGATTCCAGCAATACGAGTGATAGAATATCTGCTGCAACGGCTATACGTATGTTGTTTTCTTTGCACGCTTTCGCGAAAGCGGTATAATCCACAACACGACCACTAGCACCAGGATACTGTAATAGGAGGCCATAATAACCATCGTTCATATCCATTTCTAGCGGATTGCCCACGACCAACTCAATATCTAGCGGTATCGCGCGGGTTTTAAGAAGCTCTTTAGTTTGCGGCAAAGCATTCTGATCGACAAAGAATTTAACCGCACCTGCCTTTTTTACTGCTGCGTCGCGAACTGCAAAAAGCAAGGTCATCGCCTCGGCCGCTGCGGTAGATTCATCTAAAAGCGATGCATTTGACAATTCCATGCCGGTAAGCTCGGTAATCATCGTTTGATAATTTAATAAAGCTTCTAGTCGACCTTGAGCAATTTCGGCCTGATAGGGTGTGTAAGCCGTATACCATCCTGGATTTTCTAAAATATTGCGGTGAATTACCGCCGGGGTAATGGCTGCATGGTAACCCAATCCCATGAACGTGCGAAATTGCTTGTTTTTGTTACCCAACTCTTGAATGTGGTTTAAAAACTCGTATTCACTCATAGCGGGGTCCAAGTTCAGTTCATTTTGAAGTCTAATTCCCGAGGGAACCGTTTCATAAATAAGCTGGTCTACAGATTCAACGCCTATGGTATCAAGCATTTCTGGTAAATCCTCAGGTCGTGGACCTATATGTCTTAATGCAAAAGAGTCAGTATTCATGGAAGCAAATTATGTCTTTAAATTAAATGCAAAAGTAGTCGATGAGACAGGGTTTAACTAACAATTGTTTGTACAGTTCGTTGCTATTTTTCAACGCTTTTAAAAGAGTTATTAACCACGAGGTTTATTTTTGTCAAGTGAGGTTGTTTAAAACTCTTTTGCGATTTTATATAGCGAGTAGTTTACATGTAGCTATTAGCTTTTTAGCGCTGTTTCAACAAGTAATTCTTTACTACAAGCTAAGCTTAAATGCATCAGCTTATGTGCTTGTGTTTTGTGTGGTGATTACTGGGTACAATTTTGTAAAATATGGAGCATTGATAGTGCGCAGGAAGCCATTTTTTTTAAGACCAGCGATTATTGTGCTTTCGGCATGTGCGAGTCTTATTGCAGGGTTTCTATTTGTAAAGGAACATGCATTAGCCCAACTTTTAATTGCAATGACCGCTGGACTCGCATTGCTGTATGCACTACCGCTTTATAAAAATACAGGTTTGCGCTATGTACCTGTGCTAAAAATTATTCTTGTTGCAATTAGTTGGGTTCTCATACTTTTTATTTATCCGCTAGTAAGTGTTCATAATGTATTAGCAGTAAACAACTTATCGGGATTAAGTAATATTCCTTTTTTAGGTTTAAGAACCTTGCAATACATGTTGCTTATCGTGGCTTTATGTATTCCTTTTGAAATCCGAGATTTAAAATATGACGCGCAATCCTTGCGCACGTTGCCACAATTAATTGGGATAAAGGCTAGTAAAATTATTGGTATCGCACTTCTCGCGGGGATACTTCTTTTAGAATGGCAATGGGGTGGAAGCGACCTTTTTTTAAAATATCCCGCAATGCTTATCATTTGCGTCACAGCTGTTTGCATATGGCTGTCGGACTATGTGAAGAGTGACTACTTTACAAGCTTTTTTGTAGAAGCAATACCTGTAATGTGGGTTTTTTTGCTGTATATAGCAACTGGTTTATAGTAAAACCTAAACGCTTATTTAATATGGTAATTTTATTTCCTCACCCTTCAGGGTTGGGGAAAGGTAGCATCGATAATGTCCTAGCAAAAAACGAAAAGTTTACCACACTTGATGGTCTGGGTTTTTAAAACTTTTTTACAAAATTGAGGCTTAAAAAAGTATCTGAAACAATCACAAAAAAAAAGCCTAACGCTTTCTAATTATTTACTCATGGCCTTTAACAGGCACTCTTTAATACTTTGTTTTTGTGCTGCACTTAAACGTCGACCACCTAGATAACTAAGTTTTGAGGTAAACAGCATATTGCGTTTATCGATTTTGCGACATTGTGGACAGTGGGAGTGATGTAATTTATACCTAAAGAGTTCTTTAGCATTTAAATCTTTATACTGATTGCGTGTACTCAACACATTAGCGTCTTCACACTTTATAAAAAACTTTCCCATAGTATTTAATCTTCAAACCAATCATTTTTCAAGCATTCCATTAGTTGAACGCGTGCCCTGTGAATGATAACCCACAAGTTTGACGGTGTGATATTATGCTCCTTACAAATATAATCTGTGTCTAGCTTTTCTATGGTTTTTTGTACAAATATTGTAGCGTATCGCTCTGGCAGCTTGGCGATACATCGGTCTAGGGCTTCGCCCAGCTCCGTTTGTTCAAAATCGTCTTCTACCGTGGGGTTGCGCAAATCACGCACTTGCTCTTCTAGCCAGTCACCATTTTGGTCGGTGTCTAGATAGCTCATGCGCACCTCGGCCTTTCCCTTACGGCTATTAGCTTTGCGATATTGGTCAATTATTTTACGTTTAAGTATCGATACAAGCCAGGTACGTTCTGTACTTTTTCCTTGAAAATTTGCTGCACTTTTAAGTCCAGCTAAAAAAGTCTCAGAAACTAAATCCTGCGCCAACTCGCCATCGTTTATTCTCGAGATGGTAAAGTTGTACAGGTAGTCTCCGTAGCGATCTACCCACTTTTCTGGCTCTAATCGTATTTCTGACATTGTCTTTATTTACGTTATTAAGCCTGCTCTTTTAAGCAGGGCGTTTGTATTGGGTTCGCTTCCGCGAAAGCGAGTATATAAAAGCATTGGGTTCTCGGTTCCACCTTTTGATAAAACATGTTCTTTGAAACTCGTGGCGGTTTCTTTGTCAAAAATTCCTCGTTCTTTAAACAATTCAAAGGCGTCAGCATCCAGCACCTCGGCCCATTTATAGCTGTAATATCCTGCACTGTAGCCACCCTGAAAAATATGGCTAAAGGCTGTACTCGTGCAGCTGGTAGGAACATCTGGGTACATATCTATTTTTTCGAAAACTGCCTGTTCGTGTTGCTTGACATCTTCTACGGCGGTCGGGTCGATGCCGTGCCAATGCATGTCTAGCAACCCAAAAGACAGTTGTCGCAACGTCGCGAGCCCTTGCTGAAACGTAGAAGCATCTTTAATTTTTTGGATATATTCTTGCGGAATCACCTCGTGAGTCTGGTAATGTCTGGCAAAAAGCTCAAGTGCCTCTTGTTCATAACACCAGTTTTCCATGACCTGACTGGGTAATTCTACAAAATCCCAAAAAACCGATGTCCCTGATAAACTGCGGTATCGGGTGTTAGCCAGCATACCATGCAACGCATGACCGAATTCATGGAATAGGGTAGTGACCTCGCTAAAAGTGAGAAGCGATGGCTTTGTTTTGGTAGGTTTTGTAAAATTACAAACGATAGAAATATGTGGCCTGCTGTTGTGTGCGCCTTCCAAGTATTGATCTTTATAAGACGTCATCCATGCACCATTGCGCTTACCTGTGCGCGGGAAAAAGTCTGCATAAAAAACACTATTAAGACTACCGTCTTTATTATAAACGATATAGGTTTTTACATCCTCGTGATACTTATCGATGTTATCTACCATTTTAAAATGCAAGCCGTATAATCTAGTGGCGATTTCAAACGCACCATCGATCACATTTTCTAATTTAAAATAGGGTTTGAGCAACTCGTCATCTAGTGAAAAGAGTTGCTGTTTTAATTTCTCGGCAAAAAATGCGCTATCCCATTTTTGTAACTGGGTTATAGGTTCCAGTTCTTCAGACTTGCTAGAAAGGGCAATCGCAAAGTTTTCAAGCTCTTTAAATTCTCTTTCGGCTGCGGGTTTTGCCTTTTGCAGCATGTCGTTAGAAAAATCAAGAACCTTTTCGGGCGTTAGTGCCATGCGTTCCTCGAGTACAAAGTGCGCATGTGTTTTATATCCCAACAAATTTGCACGCTGGTGGCGCAGGGTTGCGATTTTCAACACTATTTTGCTATTATCAAATTCCCCACCATAGGCACGTGTGCTAAAAGCTTTGTAAAATTCTTCTCGCAGGCTGCGGTTACTTGCATAAGTCATAAAAGGAACATAACTAGGGAAGTCTAGCGTAAAAACATATCCTTCTTTTTGCCGAGATTGCGCGAGTTCTTGGGCAGCTTCTAACGCACTTTCTGGCAAACCGTGTAGCAGTTTTTCGTCGGTTATATGCAGCGTGTATGCTTGTGTAGCCGCGAGTACGTTTTCACCAAATTGTAAACTTAACTGCGCCAACTCTTGGTCAATACCGCGTAACGTTTCCTTATCGGTTTCATTTAGATTTGCGCCGTTTCTAGAAAATCGTTTGTATTGTTTGTCTAACAGTGTCGACTGTTCTGGTGTTAACGCTAAAGAATTTCTTTGATCGTAAATCTTTTTGACTCTTAAAAAAAGAGCCTCGTTTAGAGTCACGTCATTACTAAATTGCGATAAAAGCGGACTTACCTCGCGTGCTATTCGCTGTATTTCGTCATTTGTTTCTGCACTGTTAAGGTTAAAAAACAAGGTAGATATTGTATTGAGCAATGCTCCCGCTTCATCTAATTTTTCTATCGTATTTTCAAAAGTAGGCGCTTCTTTGCTATTGATTATTGCATCTATTTCACCCTTAGCAACCGCAATTGCGTGCTTAAACGCGGGCTCGTAATGAGCTTCTTCAATACGCTTAAACGGAGCAGTTTGCTCGAAAGTGTCAAAAGGTTGTAGTAAAATGTTACTTTTCATAAGGTAAAGTTAAAAGAGGTTGTTGTTAAATGCACCAATTTTTTGTTAAACTTTTTTATAAAATGATTAAACAAAATAAATCCGCGCAAACTTATTATTGATTAAGAACGCGTTAAATATTACAAAGCGATGTAACCTATTCCAAATAAAAGCACACACAATAATGTATCCTAGATAGTTATGATCTTTTAGAATCAGTTGCTTGTTAACGAGGATGCTGCAAATAAAATGCACACCGCCAGCGGTTAGAAATTGCCAACGCACAAAGTGGGTGTAGGTGGCATACATAAGCCACAAACCTGTAAGAGAAAATACAAATAGGGAAAAAACGAGGATCGTTTTAGGCATCCTTCCGTAGCTGTGCAGCAGCGGTAATCACTTTTTCTTTGAGCATTTCTTTGTAGACAATGATGCGTTCTCGCACATTGTCTTGGGTTGCGCCTAAAATTTGAGCAGCAAGGATTCCAGCATTTTTTGCGCCGTTAAGGGCCACTGTCGCAACCGGTACACCAGCAGGCATTTGTAATATAGAGAGCACACTGTCCAAACCATCTATTGAATTGCTAGATTTTATAGGAACCCCTATAACGGGTAAGGGCGATAAACTTGCAACCATTCCCGGCAAATGCGCAGCGCCACCAGCACCGGCAATGATGACCGCAAATCCATTTTTGTGTGCTTGTGTGCCAAAATCAAACATTTTCTGGGGCGTGCGATGTGCGCTCACCACATCTACAAACGTTTCTATTTGCAATTCTTTGAGAGCATCTATGGCTTCTTGCATCACGGGTAAATCACTTGCTGACCCCATGATTATAGCTACTTTTTTATTCATGCTTTAAAATTAACAATTTTAACCGGTTTGCAGCTTGGCGAAGTGGCGGAAATCGAAGCACAAATGTTCAGTTTTGAACAAAATTTCAATCGAAAAAATGCCGTTTAATTTAGCACTGAACCCGTCATCTTGCCAAACTGCTGTTGGAGGTCGTGCTTTATATTCTTCCTCTTAATTTGCTACAAAAATCAACAAAGGTCTTGAACGATTTTATATGATTTGTTTCTTTTGTTCTTTCAATAAGTCTGTTTAAATAAGCCTCTTCAACAACACCATTTGGATTGTTTTTTGAATAACGAATATTTCTTTCTCTCAAAAATTCTGTGCAATAATCAGCGTGAAATTGAGAATGAGTATTAAAACCTTGAAAAATGGGCATTAATTCAGGGTCGTTTTCTTTGACGTTATAAAACCTGACGTAATCCCTTAGTTCTAAATTTTGAGGATTTGATTTAAAAATAGTCTTATTGCCTAAAAACCAAGTTTCAATACATTTATCTTGTGGAATTATTACTAATTCGCAAGCAATAAGTCGTAGATTATTTTCTTTAATGAAATTATTCACTTCATTAATTCTAAATTCAACTGTCGTTTCATCAACGTCTAAAACAATAATTAAATAGTTGAACTTTTTCAACTCGTTAATCTCTTCAATTGACTTTTTTAAGTGATTGTGTAGTAGTGCGGGAAATCCATTTCCATTAAAAAGAAAATAATTGTTCAAAGTTGCCTCATAAGCCCAATTAACTCTTTTTAATTCTGGGATTAAAAAATTTAGCCATTCGGGATAAACTTTTTTTTCTGTTCTCCTGCCTTCAACTATAAAGTATATATTCATACTTCTAATCCTGTTTGATATTGTTCTAGCTGGATAAGTTGCATAAAAGCATCGTGCTTAGATTTTCCTATATTGAACTTTTCAGGTTTATGCGTCTTAACAACTCCTTTTGTCCTAGTAACTAATTTCCAGTTTGTGTAATCCACATTATTTATAATGTAAGGATGATGACTAGTAATGATAAACTGAGTTTTTCGCTTTGAAGATAAAATGTCGTTCGTCAACTCATTTATACAGTTTATTCCAAGACTATTTTCAAATTCATCAATTAGAAATACAGAGCCTTCACTGCATAGATATATTTCACTAATGTGAATCAAGCTTCTAAACATACCTGATGAAATATTATGCTGTTTAATCCATTTTTCAATTCCCTTTTCTTTGATTTGAATAAATGGATATTCTTTAAAGAACATTGGTAAATCTTCATCATCCATATCTAAAGGTTCAACCTTTATGTCTTCAACTTGAGGGAAAATATCAATATATCTTTCTTTAATAATTTCAAAAATTTCAGGAACATTTTTGTAAGCAAGAAAAAGTTTAATCCTAATATCTTCTTTTGCTTCTTGAATTTGAGAAATTGTTTTTACACTTTTTAAAAGTTTTTGGGTGTCTGAAAATTTAATTCGATAAGCCTCTCTAGTAGAATCTGTTTGGTCACTAAAAAGAATTTTACCAAAACCTTCAAATGCTGGTTGTATTAAGTCCTCTTCTTTCAAAAGGTAAATTACACTTTGTTGATTAGGCAGTTTTACTGTTTTGTTGCCATTAAAAATAATTTCATTATTATTTCTGTCTACAAGGATTTTTCCATTAAGGTGTAGTGTTTCAAATTGAATTGATGGTTTGTGTCTTTTAAGTTCTTCATCATCATCGTCTGAAAAGTCAATATCTCCTTTATTTTCATATTCACCTTTCCATTTATATAAATTTCCATTCAATGTTTCAAAAGTAATTTCCCAATGTATGCCACTAATTGATTTACCGCTAGCAACACTTTTTAAGTTAAGAATTGATTTCAAAATTTGAGTCTTACCAACACCTGAAGCTCCAACTAAAAGGGTAAGTGCTTCAAAATCTGCTTTTTCCAACTCCCATTTAAGAGCGTTGTCTCTATATGTTAAAGTTTTTATTCTCATTTTTTATCCTTATTTTTTGCCAGCCAAAGTTACACAAATAATCGTTTTTTTCTGTTGTATCGGGTCTTTAAGCATTACCGCCAACTAGCCAATACGCGTGATTAAAAAGTTATTGCGTTTAAAATCTACTATCTGTTTTTTGTAAAAAGGTTTCAAAGTTTTTTTACAATAATGTACTTTGCCATATCTAACTCTAGAGCAAGTTCTGCACACATGCGTTTAAGCTTTGTATACTCTTGTTCTAGCTTTATTGCTTTTTAAGCTCACTGGCTTCCAACCAACCATAGCGCTGGCGCCATATATAGAAGGTGGCTTTTGATACGCCATATTCCCGCAATAGCACTTTTAGATCGTTGCCTAGATCAAATTCCTTTAGAATCTTGGCGATCTGCACTGGGTTAAATTTGCTTTCTCTAATAATTACAGCGATAAAATTAATTCTTGTTTAAAACTTTACCACTTTTTGTGTAAATAATATAACCAAAAGAGGTGACACAAGACATCAAGTTACCAGATTTTATCAGTCAGCCTACGAACTCCCAGGTATACATTTTTTTAATTTGTTGTTTGCTTCTCTAACCACACCCGCGCATTCACAAATGCCTCTAGCCAAGGCGTTACCACGTCATTTTTGCTGTCGGTAGGGTAGTGCGCCCAGTTCCACGGGAAGGTGGATCGCTCTAAATGCGGCATCATGACCAGGTGGCGACCGTCGTCACTGTTTAACATTGCCGCGTTGTAATCAGACCCGTTAGGGTTTGCAGGATAGTCTTCATAGGCATAGGTTGCAGGGATGTTGTAATCTCCCCAGGTTTTTGGTAAATAAAACTTACCCTCGCCGTGGGCAGACCATATTCCTAGCGTTGCACCAGCCAGTGATGTTAACATGATGCTGTTATTGGGTTCTATAGTTACACTGGTAAACGTGCACTCAAACTTTCCAGAATCGTTGTGCAGCATTTTTGGTTTTTCGTCATGGTCTGGATAGATCAATCCCAATTCTACAAAAAGCTGACAACCGTTACAAACGCCTAAACTCATCGTGTCGTTGCGTGCAAAGAATTTTTTTAACGCCGCGTTTGCTTTGTCGTTATATAAAAAAGCGCCTGCCCAACCTTTGGCACTGCCCAGCACGTCGCTGTTAGAAAAACCACCTACTGCTGCGATAAACTGTACGTCTTCTAGCGTTGCCCTGCCCGTAATTAAATCGGTCATGTGCACGTCTACTACTTCAAAACCAGCGAGGTACATGGCGCGTGCCATTTCGCGTTCAGAATTGCTTCCCTTTTCTCGTATAATGGCCGCACGCACACGTTTTTCGGGCAGTACGGGTAATTGACCCGTCGCGTGCAACGGGAATGTAAATCGCAGCGGTTGGTTCACATAATTTATAGCGCGCTCGTCTGCCTTTCCGTGGAATGATTGCTGGCGATCTAGCAAATGCGAGGTCTCGTACCACACGTCGCGCATGTCGTCCACATCGATAATAAATCCATTAATGTCCAGCACCGCCTCGTCTATTGCATAGCCGATTTTATAAAAAGGCACGCCGGTTTCTTGCAACAGTTGTTCGACACTTTCGTCAGTTACTTGTAAAAGGACTCCGGCATTTTCGGCAAACAGAATTTCTACCATATCCACACCTATCTCGCCCAGGTCTAGTTCCATACCCACGTCTAGCGATGGGAAACACATTTCTAGTAAACTCGTGATAAGACCACCGCTAGCAATATCATGTCCGGCTAGCACTTTGCCTGTTTTTATGAGTTGCTGTATGGCGTTAAACGCTTTCGCGAAAGCGTAACTATCCACTATCGTCGGGCACGCTTCACCTATTTTATTTTGTGTTTGTGCAAAGCTAGAACCACCCAATTTGTGGGAATCGCCACTCATATTGATATAGTAAATAGGCGCGTCAACAATGGGTTGCAACACAGGTTCTATAACATTTGTGATATCATCGCAACTCGCCACGGTGCTTATAATGACTGTTCCAGGTGCTAAAACATCCATGGCTGGATATTTTTGTTTCATACTTAAACTGTCTTTGCCCGTGGGGATGTTGATACCCAGCTCTATAGCCATGTCACTCACGGCTTTTACGGCAGCATATAGTCGTGCGTCCTCGCCAGGGTTGTTGCACGGCCACATCCAGTTTGCACTTAAACTCACGCTTTTAAGTCCGTTTTCTAAGGGTGCAAAAACCAAGTTAGTAAGCGACTCGGCAATGGCGTTGCGGGATCCTGCCACGGGGTCTATTAAACTGGCAACCGGGGCATGACCTAGGGTGGTCGCAATCCCGTTTTTACCGTTATAATCGATTGCCATAACTCCCACGTTGTTAAGCGGTAACTGCAACTCGCCACAGGTTTGTTGCTTAGCGACTCGACCAGACACGCAACGATCTACTTTATTGGTTAGCCAGTCTTTACATGCGACCGCCTCTAGTTGCAGTACCTGGTATAAATAGAGTTTAAAATCTTTACCGTCATAGGTAATAGGCGCATAAGAACGGTCAATGGTGCGGTCGTTCATAATGGTTTTGGGACTAGAACCGAACATATCCTCGAGCGCGAGATCCATGGGGCTGCGACCGTCTTTTTCGCTAAAAATAAAGCGGTTGTCACCAGTTACTTTACCCACTTTATATAACGGTGAGCGCTCTCGCGCAGCAATTTGTTCTAAAATAGGCGTATCCTGTGGGTGGATTACCAGTCCCATACGCTCTTGGGACTCGTTTCCTAAAATCTCTTTACGCGATAGGGTTGGGTCTCCTACAGGTAGTGCATCGACTTGAATAATACCGCCAGTAGCTTCAACCAACTCTGACAAGCAGTTTAAGTGACCGCCTGCGCCGTGGTCATGTATGGATTTGATAGGATTATTTTCACTTTCTACCAGGCCGCGTATGGCGTTTGCGGCGCGTTTTTGCATCTCGGGATTGCTGCGTTGTACGGCGTTAAGTTCAAGTCCAGAGTCTAGTGCGCCTGTATCGGCGCTGCTTACTGCGGCGCCACCCATGCCTATTCTATAATTATCACCGCCCATCACAATGATGTCGTCACCTGCGCTAGGAGTTATTTTAAGTGCTTGCGATTTTTTACCATAACCTATACCGCCTGCTTGCATAATTACTTTGTCAAAACCCAAGTTTTGGTCGGCCTCCTGATGTTCAAAAGTGAGCACCGACCCTGTGATTAAAGGTTGACCAAATTTGTTACCAAAATCACTTGCGCCGTTACTTGCTTTAATCAAAATATCCATGGGCGTTTGATACAACCATTTGCGTGCTTCAAAGGCTTTTTCCCAAGGTCTATACTCGCTTAAACGAGAATAGCTGGTCATGTAGACCGCGGTTCCTGCCAGTGGTAAGGATCCCTGCCCACCTGCCAGACGGTCTCTTATCTCGCCACCAGCGCCTGTCGCCGCCCCGTTAAAAGGCTCTACAGTAGTGGGGAAATTATGGGTTTCGGCTTTTAGGGATATGACGGCTTCAAACAAGCTGGTCTGGTAAACATCGGGTTGGTGTGCGGTTGCAGGTGCAAATTGCTCAGCAACAGGGCCTTGTACAAATGCGACGTTATCGCTGTAGGCACTTACAATGCCGTTAGGATTTTGCTTAGAAGTTTCTTTAATCAGTTTAAAAAGCGATGTTGGTTTTTCCTCGTCGTCTATGATAAATGTGCCGTTAAAAATTTTATGTCTGCAGTGTTCAGAATTTACTTGCGAAAACCCAAAAACCTCGCTATCAGTAAGTTTACGATCTAATTTTTTGGACAGCGCGATTAGGTAATCTATCTCGTCATCACTTAACGACAGGCCTTCTTGCGCGTTGTACAGGGCTATATCGTCTATTTCTAAAATACCTTGTGGAATGCTGTTAATATCAAATTGTGACTGATTTAAACCATTAAACAGTTGTAAAAGCATTTTATCAATCACTGCATTTGCTGCGCACGCGGTAAAGACTTCTATGCGTTGTATGCCTTTAATTTGCATGTTTTGGGTAATCTCTACAGCGTTTGTGGACCAGGGTGTGATGGTGGTTGCACGCGGCCCTGTAAAAAATCCTGGAATGGTTGCATCCACTAGAAGCGGGGCGTTTCCAAAAAGCCATTGTAATTTTTTATCGTCTTCTTCAGACAGGTTTGCAGTGGTTTGTACTGCATAAATAACGTGGGATGGATTACCGTAAAAATGAATCATGTGAGCGTTTTTTAAACGTTGCACAAAGATACTTTTTTAGCAAGAACATTTTTGTGGATTACGCTTTCGCGAAAGCGTACTTATAACATCCCATTGTTAATAATTTTTTACAGTGCACCTGATGCAAGGAACCTTTCATACCGTTTTGGTAACTTCTAACTAAAAAATAAAAAAGCGATTTAAAACTCGCCTGAATGCGCCTAAAACAAATTGCTTTTCTATATCGTTAACTGATTAAGAATTCTTTACAACAAGCGCTGTGCAGCCGCAAGCGCATCATTAATCCCTGCTGGGTTTTTACCACCGGCAGTGGCATAATGTGGTTGTCCACCGCCGCCGCCATTGATAAATTTTCCCAATTCTTTAACGATGTTGCCAGCATGCAGTCCTTTACTGTCTATCACGTTTTTACTGAGTATCACGGTTAAACTTACCTTATTACCGCCATCGGTTGCTGCGATAATCATAAACAGGTTTTCTACCTCGCGTTCTATGTCAAAGGCGAGTTCTTTCACGCTTTTTGCGTCTAGGTCGGTTTGGGTTGCGATAAAGTTTACGCCGTTTACAAGTTGCACTTGCGCTATCAAATCATTTTTTAAGTTTCCGGCCTTTGCTTTTTGCAGTTGCTCGATTTCTTTTTTAAGCAGGTTGTTTTCTTCTTGCAAGGCTAACAAACTTTCGGCAACAGGTTTGTTTCCTGACTTTAAAACAGCTTTTATAGCCTCGAGTTCCCTGTCTTGTTGGATATAAAAATCTTTTACTGCGTCGCTGGTAATGGCTTCTATACGTCTAATTCCTGCTGCGACTGCTGCCTCGCTGGTGATTTTAAAATGCCAAATATCTGCCGTGTTTTTAACATGCGTACCACCACAAAGCTCGTAACTGTTTCCAAATTTTATGGTGCGCACCACGTCGCCATATTTTTCTCCAAACAATCCTATCGCGCCGTCGGCAACCGCGTTTGCATAGGTGTTGCTTCTATTTTCTTCTAAAGGTAGTTGCTCGCTAATGCGTGCGTTTACAAACTGCTCTACCGCCTCAAGTTGGTCTGGGGTGACTTTAGCAAAATGCGAAAAGTCAAATCGCAAGGATGCGCTGCGCACCATACTGCCTTTTTGTTCTACATGGTCGCCTAGTAAATGGCGTAATGCCTGATGCAACAAGTGTGTTGCGCTGTGGTTGCTCGAGGTGCGTGCGCGTTGTGCAGCATCTACAATAACGGTATGCAAGCCATCTAAATTTGTAGGCAAGTTTTTTGTAAAATGCACGGTTTGCCCGTTTTCTTTTTTAGTATCTATGATGTAAACGGTGTCACCATTAGCGCTTTCGAGATATCCTTTATCGCCTGTTTGCCCACCGCTCTCGCCATAAAACGGCGTCATATTAAAAACCAGCTGAAATAAATCACCGTCTTTTTTTGTGGTTACTTTTCGGTAGCGGGTGATGTACACGCGTGCTTCTAGGGTGTCGTATCCTATAAATTCCTGATAAGCATCTGTGCGTAAATCGGTCCAGTCGCTGGTGATGGTCTCGCTGGCTGCTCGTGAACGATTTTGCTGTTCTTTCATGGATTCTTCAAATCCTGCCTCGTCCAGCTTCAATCCTTTTTCTCTTAATATAAGTGCTGTTAAATCTATGGGGAAACCATAGGTATCATAAAGTTCAAAAGCCTTGTTGCCCTGCATGGTGTCACTGCCGGCGGCTCTAACATTATTAATCATGCTGTCTAAAAGCAATAGACCCTGATCCAGTGTACGCAAAAATGATTGCTCTTCTTCTCGTATCACATTAATAATAAGGTTTTTTTGCTTTTCTATTTCGGGAAAGGAGCTTCCCATTTGGTTAGCTAGTGTGGGTACGAGTTTATAAATAAAGGGTTCTTTTGTATCTAAGTACGTATATCCATAACGTATAGCGCGACGCAAAATACGTCTTATAACATATCCTGCACCATTGTTGCTAGGCAGCTGGCCATCGGCAATGGAAAAGGATACGGCGCGCACGTGGTCTGCAATGACTCGCAGGGCGATATCCTCTTGTTCGCTGTTTTTATACTGGTGACCTGTAATGGTTTCTAGCTCTTTTATAAGCGGCATAAAAACATCGGTATCATAATTAGAGCGCACGCCTTGCAATACCATTGCTAGTCGTTCAAATCCCATACCTGTATCCACATGCTGCGCAGGTAGCGGTTGTAGCGACCCATTTGCCATGCGGTTAAACTGCATGAATACTAGATTCCAAATCTCTACCACTTGCGGGTGGTCGTTGTTTACCAGACTTGCTCCAGGAACCAGCGCTTTTTCTTCGGGAGTTCTTATATCCACATGGATTTCAGAACAGGGTCCACAAGGTCCCTGGTCACCCATTTCCCAAAAGTTATCTTTTTTGTTCCCATTAAGAATGCGTTCCTCGGGTACAAACTGCTTCCAGTATTCATAGGCTTCGGTATCGCGTGCGAGCCCCTCTAACTCGTCGCCTTCAAAAATGGTTACATACAAGATGTCTTTATCGATACCATAAACCTCGGTAAGTAATTCCCAAGCCCATGCGATGGCTTCTTTTTTAAAATAATCGCCAAAACTCCAATTTCCCAGCATTTCAAACATGGTATGGTGGTAGGTGTCCACGCCCACTTCTTCTAGATCATTGTGCTTACCGCTTACTCGCAAGCATTTTTGGGTGTCTGCAACGCGCGTGTTTTTAGGCACGCTAACGCCTAAAAAATACTCTTTAAACTGGTTCATTCCCGAGTTTGTGAAGAGCAGCGTTGGGTCATTTTTAATAACCATGGGCGCACTTGCAACAATCTCATGCTGTTTGCGTTTAAAGAAATCGAGGTATGTTTGGCGTATTTGTTTTGAGTTCATAGAGTTGCCTAAAATGGCGATTGAATTAATTGTTCTACATTTGTATTGAAACAGGTGGATGGTGTGGAGTTCGCTTTCGCGAAAGCGAACCATTTAACATGCCCACAGCACGCATTTAACAACCCGTTAGTGCTGGCAAAAATAGTATTTAAAAACATATGTCAAAGGTTAAGTATTACTATGATCCCGAAACACTTTCTTACAAGAAGGTGGAACGGCAGCGTCGGCAAACCTTGCGCAACATCGCGGTGTTTATTATGGCTAGTGCGTGTTTTGGTTTATTGTCTTATTATACAGTGAGTCAATTTTATGACTCGCCCGCATTGCGCAAAGAACGCAGGGAACGAGAGTTTTTAGAAATTGAGCTCGAGTCCACCTATGCCGATCTTAAAAATTTAAAATTGATTCTCGAAGACATTGAGCGACGAGACAACACTATTTATCGTATTTATTTTGACGCCGTTCCTATAAGTCCCGAGCAGCGGCAATCGGGATTTGGTGGTGTAAATAGGTATGAGGGGTACGAGGGCTACAACAATTCTGACAAGATTATTGCCCTTAAAAAGGAGGTCGATGTCCTTAAAAAACGCATTGCTATACAATCTGAATCGCTGGACGAGATAGCGGTGCTTGCGGCAAATAAAGAGGCATTGCTTGCTGCTATTCCTGCCATACAACCGGTGCGTAATCAGGATTTAACGCGTATGGCAAGTGGCTATGGATACCGTACAGACCCGTTTAACAAGGTACGTAAATTTCATTATGGAATGGATTTTACGGCACCACGTGGGACCCCTGTATTTGCCACTGGTGATGGTGTTGTGGAACGCGCCGATGCTAATGCCTCGGGTTATGGCAACCACATACGCATTAATCATGGTTTTGGGTACACCTCACTCTATGCACACTTGCGCAATGTAAAGCCATATAATGTGCGTGTGGGGCAACGTGTTAAACGAGGCGAGGTGATAGGATATGTAGGTTCTACCGGGCGATCACAGGCGCCACACTTACATTATGAAATCTTTAAAGGCGAGGAACGCATTAATCCGATTAACTTTTATTATGGTAACATGACTCCGGCAGAGTTTAATGCCCTGTTAAGAGCTGCGCAAGAAGAGAATATATCGCTGGATTAATCAACGCACTTACATTTATTTTTGTTAGACATTTTTTAAAAATTGCCCAAATTATGCACGTAAACTTACCCGAAAAACTGTACTATACGATGGGCGAAGTGACTAAGGCATTTCAAGTGAACGCCTCGCTGATAAGGTTTTGGGAGAAAGAATTCCCAGTACTGCAACCTAAAAAAAATGCACGTGGCAACCGCAAGTTTACGCCTGTAGATATAAAAAATCTACAAACCATTTATCATCTCGTGAAGGAGCGTGGATTTACCCTAGACGGCGCCAGGCAGTACATGAAATCGCATAAAGATGCGTTGGACACGTTTGACATCATTAGACGCTTAGAACATGTAAAAGCCGAGTTGTTGAAGATTAAAGAGCAGTTGTAGCAATTTTTTAATGGTTGTTTGCCTTGCTGTGTTTTAATTTAGATCCATTACTACAGCTATGTTTTCCTTAACGATATCAATCAAATTATCAGGCAGTTTTCCTACTTTCTTGACAAAGCGCTTGTTGTCAATTGCTCTAATCTGGTCTATCATGACATCACCATCTTCATGCAAATTTGCTATTCCTTTTTTTAAATGAACTCTTAAAATCTCGGCTTCTAATTGAACATTTGATGTAATTGGACAAGCGATTGTAGATGGATGCGGTATTTTATTCAACAAATTAGTCTGAACAACTAAAACTGGCCGCGATTTTCCTGGTTCAGTGCCGATTCGTGGGTTTAAATCTGCAATCCAAATTTCAAATTGGTTAATCTGCATCATCTATATTTTCAAAATCTTTTAAAATATTCATGGAGTCTGACTTCACTAAATTAGATTCTGCTTTAAGATTTTTCTCCAAAATTTGCCTTTTTTGTGCTTTATTATAAAATGCTATTGCATCGTTAATATATCTATTTCTAGGAATACGCACGCGGGTTAGAATTTTTTCGGTTTCACCAAAAATGGTGTCATCTATCTTAAGAGATATCGTTTTCATGTGTGAATTTTATATCACAAATGTATATATTTTTAGTATATATTCTGTACGAAATGTTTACTAGGCGTGTGATGTGGAAGAGGCATAAGATTTTCACTTTATGGTAACTCTTAGTAATGGACTTTATAGGATGAATTTATAAATGGAATGGATAGCCATCGATAGGCATGTCATATTTGGTACTGATGGCGAGTTGCCTAAAACTAAACTTTTAGATGCAGTACTGACAGTAGGTGATAAAAAATATGAGTTGGCCGTTGACGGCATGTACAATCCATGGTTTGGAGATTATCTAAATGCAGATTTTATTAAAATGGAAGTTCATTATGGGTTGATTCAGTTTACAGCGGTGCTTGCTGACGGTATAGGAATATAAGGTGTACAATGGGTTGTTTTTAAAGACGCGCATCTTCGCACTGTGCTTACAAAGGATGAAGCTATCATTGTGAAATTACTAGAGTAATGATCTTATTGCACAACTACAAACGATCTATGATGCTATCTTCAAAAAGGATTTCCTAGACAAAAAATCTATCCCGCAACTTAAAAGAAACCCATACCAGGGCGATTAACGCTGGGACTTCTACCAGCGGCCCTATAACACCCACAAACGCCTGTCCCGAGTTTAAACCAAATACAGCAATGGCCACGGCGATGGCCAATTCAAAGTTGTTTCCGGCAGCGGTAAACGCAACCGCGGCAGTTTTATCGTACGTTGCGCCCATCGCACGGGTAACAAAAAAGCCTATGATAAACATGACTGCAAAATAAATAAGCAGTGGTACCGCTATTAAAAAAACATCAAAAGGTATTTTTACAATAAGTTCTCCTTTAAGTGAAAACATGATAACAATTGTAAATAACAATGCAATGAGTGTGATAGGGGATATGCTAGGTATAAAGGTATTTGTGTACCATGCTATCCCTTTAAATTTCACTAAAAAATACCTACTTGCGATACCCAATAAAAATGGAACTCCCAGGTAAATAGCAACACTTTCGGCTATGGTGACGATGGATATGTCTACAATCGCACCATCAAAACCGAAATACGGCGGTAAAACGGTAATAAACAACCATGCATAAAAACTATACGCAAAAACCTGAAAAACACTGTTTAAAGCGACCAGACCCGCGCCGTACTCGCTACTACCTTCGGCCAGATCATTCCATACCAGCACCATGGCAATACAACGTGCCAAGCCTATCAAGATAAGTCCTACCATATATTCTGGATACTCTTGTAAAAAAAGCAATGCCAGTACAAACATGAGTACGGGCCCGATAATCCAGTTAAGCAGTAAAGAAGTTCCTAGAATTTTTGTGTTCTTAAAAACGGCCGGTAATAAGGCATAATTTACTTTGGCCAGCGGCGGATACATCATTAAAATAAGTCCAATAGCAATGGGGATATTTGTTGTACCGCTGCTAACCGAATTGACTATTCCAGGAAATGAGGGAACAAAATAACCAATCGCGACACCAGCGAGCATCGCCACAAATATCCAAAGCGTTAAAAATCTATCCAGAAAGCTTAGTTTTTTAGAAGTCGCCATCTTTTATATGATTTGTGAGAAAACAAAATACATTTCGGTTGCAATCTGGTTGCTGCGCTCCATATACATGTGTGCTTGTAACGGTGTGTTGTCGTATTTTTTAGGATCTTCAAACATCATGGGTATGCGCGCTGCTGCGCCGGGTACAAAAGGACAAGTTTCTGCTGCGCTATCGCAGGTCATGATTGCAGCAAACCCTTGTGATGGATTAAAATCATGATCTAACTTTTTAGAAAAAGCCATTAGTGGAATCGCATTACTACCATATTTTACCGCATACACTGGATTTTTACCTTCACTTATTGGGTATATTTTAAACCCCTGTTTTTCAAGCGTTTGCGCTACCACAGGAAAAAGAGCAGTAGCCTCGGTTCCACCAGAGTAACATTGTACATTAACCAAGTTAAAATACGCAGCAAGTGTTTGTGACCATATTTGCGATAAATGGCTACGGCGTGAGTTGTGTGTGCAAATAAAGTTAAGGTTCACGGGCTCATTTTTAGCAATCCTTTCCTGAATGAAATCAGCGAGGGGTTGTAAAACTTTTTTTCTTTCAGTGGTTATGTGGTTAACTTGTAGTTGCTGTATACTGCTAACAATTTCAGGGAAAAGGGTTGGTGTGCTCATGTTGATTTATTTGAAATAGGTAACTGGGTTTTAAAATTAACAACAGCCACCACCAGGAGTGCATGCAGCGTTACTACCTATCTTGACCTTTTGTTTAGGTAATTGTTCTACTGGTATGCCGCAACTGTCTTTAGCAAGGCAGTCTGTTTGTGTTGTCGTGAGCAAAAATGATGAGCCGTTGTGGTCTAGTCCAAACTTTTGTATGGTAGTACCTTGAAATTCAACCTCTATTTCTAGGTCTTCTATCCCGATAATTTTTTCAGATAGCTGTATGATTTTTAATAGTTTTTCGGGGTGCAATCTGTGGTCATAGTCAGCTGCGTTCCACAATTGAAAACTCACGACGTTTTCCTTGCGCACCGTGCCGCCGCAATCTATAAAGTGCTTTGTTATTTTACCGACCTCGGTCACGTGAAAGTTTTCGGGAACCAGCTCACCTGTAGGCAATTGAAAGGTAAGAGCTGTTGCGTGCGTTAAGATATTTTTTACTTGTGATAATTTCATAATATAAAATTTTAATTGTTTTTTAGTTTTTTAGCAGCAGTTTTGTTGCTGTAATAGGTCCTGGTTAAGAAATTCTAGCATGCGAGATTTCATTATTGTCCAGTTTTGCGCGTGGATGCAGTAGCACACGCTGGTACCCTCTATGGTTCCTTGTATTAATCCTAAAGCCTTTAATTCCTTAAGATGTTGCGAGATGGTAGGCTGTGCTAATCCTATTTCAATAACCAGATCGCCGCATACACAGGTATTTATATTAAAAAGATGCTGTAAAATCGCAACACGAGCGGGGTGTCCAAAAACTTTTGCATAAGACGCAATCGCATTTTGGTCGTCGGTGAAAATTTCTGTTTTTGCAAGTCCCATAAGTTAATCATTGTTTCATTGCAATATTACGATAAATAAGAATTAAAAGGCGCGATATCACTGTTTAAATTTCAAATTAATTTTAAAGTTAGGGTGTTGTTCGTTTGTTCGCTTTCGCGAAAGCGAATCCATTACAACCTATAGAACACGTAAAATCAATGGAATAGGGTAGAAGCTACAGGTAAAGTAGCTCCTAAAATAAGCGTGACATGGAAACCATTTTTAAGCGGTGAGTTCTTTTTCTAAATAGGTGCGTTCCATCCAAAAGGTGCCAAAAGGAACGACCGACATCACGATAACGATTGCTGTTGTTTTTAAATTCCACTTGAGCAGTTGTGCAACAAGAATGGCGAGCACCACGTATGCCAAAAATAAAAAACCATGAACCATACCCATGATTTTATTAGGTAACAATATATCACCCAGGTATTTAAGAGGCATGGTTGCAAAAAGAATCAATAGGAACGAGTACCCCTCGGCAATGGCGAGTAATTTGAATGCTTTTATCATGATGTTTTCCTATCTATTTAAATAGCAAAAATACTACACGCTATGTTAATTTTACTTTTATGCCCGCTAATTGGCTATAATTTAGCAAATTCAATAATCGCTACCAGCGATGCTATTGTAGGGATAAATTTATTGAATTGGCCGCTGTAAAATTCCCTTTTTAAGCCCTCGCGGTTTATTTTTGCATGATGATGAAACCTTTAGAAATTTACATTGTAGGAGCAGGAGTAAGCGGTCTAACTGCGGCGATAACCTTAAAAAAGCATGGTTATAAGCCTATCATTCTCGAGCAAAGTGACAGTGTGGGTGGACGTGTAAAAACAACAGTGGAGCGCGGTGTAATCATGGATCATGGTTTCCAAGTTATGCTAGACGCGTATCCTGCGGTGCAGGAGTTTCTGGATGTAGAGGCTCTTAATCTTATTAAATTTGTTCCTGGTTCTATAATCTATGTGGATGGCAAAGCGCATAAAATAGGCGACCCACGACGGGATTCACAGTTTTTGTTTCCTACCCTTATCGCCGGTATAGGTAGTTTAAAAGATAAGATGTTAACGTTCTCGCTTTCGCGAAAGCTGGCCAAAAAAAGTCTGTCTGCTATTTTTGAATCACCTGAAAAGACCACCTTGCAGTATTTAAAGGATTATGGCTTTTCTGATAAAATGATTCAGCTATTTTTTAAACCTTTTTACACGGGAATATTTCTAGAAACCGAGTTAGAGACTAGCAGCCGCATGTTTGAATTTGTTTTTAAAATGTTTGCAGAAGGTAATGCAACCCTGCCTGAACGCGGTATACAAGAAATTCCTAAACAACTAGCCGCACAATTACCGCAAGATTGTATTCAATTAAATACTGCTGTAGCGCGCGTTGTGGGTGAATCTATTGAGCTTAAAAACGGAACTACCTTAAAATGTGATTACTGCATTATTGCTGGTGATGCGAGCCCCTTAATCCCTAATATGGTAGGTAGTGAAACCCTTTGGAAGGCGGTTACTAACTTATATTTTGAGACCGATCATACCGGCCAGGACATGCCTATTATCAATTTAATTGCGCAGGAAAACTGTCTAGTAAATAATTTTCATTTTTTGCAAGACGTATTTCCAGGTCATAAAAATGTGTTGAGCGCCAGTGTTGTAAAAAGCCATAATCTTAATGACCTAAAACTAGCCGAGCGTGTGACACAGCAGTTGCGAGAACAGGCAAATGTGGTGGCTGGCGACCTGATTAAAGTGGTACACATCAACAAGGCTTTGCCTAAATTGCCGTCCATACATTATAGCATGCACCCGTCTGAAACGCAACTTACAAACACTATTTTTCTAGCCGGTGACCAGTTGAGCAATGGGTCTTTAAACGCCGCCATGCTTAATGGAAAAGCTGCGGCCGAGGCAGTCATAAGCCACATTCAAAACAACGTGGCTAGTGCGTTGCCCGTGCAGTAGGCACATGCGACTAAAAGCTATTGGCCTATAAAATATTTAATCGACGTTTTATAATCTGTGTAATGCACATATTTTTGATTTTCCATCCACAGGACTATTTCTTTAGCAGTAGCCGCTAGACCTTTGGGTACATAGGGCCTGACGTTGTCAACGGTAGAGTTCTTTGTGATTGCTGTGGATGTCCAATTTTTGCCATTGTTTGCTGTTTCCCAACGTTCTATTTCAAATACACCTTTTACTTGTTTTGATAGATATACCACGTTTGCATTGCTGGGATGAACACTCATGCCACCGAAATAATGCGGTTCGGGTTCTTTCATACCTTCAGGTGTTTTAGGAAACCATTTTCCTGAATCACATATTTTATGCTCTACCCAACCGTTTTTAGTGTATCGCGCATACCAATATTCGTGGTTTGTTTCTTCTGGACTACGGGTGTAAAGTATGACTGGATTGTTGTTTTCGTCTTGGCTGATATCGGCTATCCATGCTCTACCTTGTTTTTGATTAGAAGTGTACACCACGGTAGCGTCCTTAGGTTCAAAAGGCAGTGAGTCGATGCTACTAATTTGCTCGCCGCCAGCTTTGTAAAAAGCACCATTTTCATAATAAGCGTAGTAAACAGAATTTGTAGGCTCATCGCGTGGATGCCCATCGGTAAAAACCATGTGAATTCTAGATTTACCGTCACTGGTATATTTAACATACGGCCTGTTGTTAAGGTCGTTGGGATATTTTGTAATAAACACTTTGCTTTTAGACCATGTGTTACCCTGGTCGTCTGACCACATCATGTTGGGCTTAAAACCTATCCATCTTCCAAAACAATAAATGCGATTGTTTTCATTTTCTAGTCGTATCGGGTTTGCATAGGTCATTGTCGGCCGTGAAAATTTTGCAACCTCTTCATCGGCTAACGGGTGAATCATTTCGGGTGTAGAAAAACGAAATTTATTTGTCGCATCCTGCAGTCGGTTGATAAATAAGTCTTTCCTAATATGACGCGTGTACATGGCAAGAGCATCGCCATTTGCCGTGAGCGTAAATGCAGGGTTGTTGTGATCGTCTTTTTCTAGTAAAAAATACAACTCACTCAAATCTGTTTTTCCTGTTTCCAAATTAAATTTTGCAGCCTGTATCGTTCCGTTGGATTTCACCCAGCCTGTAACCAAATTGCTGTTATCTACCATAATTGCTCGTGGGTCTGAAAACCAACACCACGCCCCATCATTGGTTAAATAGCCAGAAGCCGTTTGGGCATTGCTATTTACCTTAATAACTAAAAGAAGTAATAAAACGAATAAGGATTTGTATCGGAATGTTGTAATCATTGTTATCGGCGTTTCTTGTGATGGTCTATGTATCTAATCATTTCGGTTGCTGCTAATAAAAAGGCGCCAACACCAAAATCGGCAGTAGAATTTGCGTTTACGATTTGCCCAGGAATTGCCCGTTCTCCTATAGGTTGCACATAACCAAGCGTACCATCTTCTTGAACCGCGACGTTGCTTAAGTAGTCCCACCCAGCCATGGCTGTAGGATTATACGTGTCTATGTCTAGAATCCCGTTATTCATACCCCACAACATACCGTATGTAAAAAATGACGTACCACTGCTTTCAGGACCGGGAGCTTGTTCAGGGTCTAGGATGCTGCGTGTCCAGTAACCCTCTTTTTGCTGCGTTGATTTTAAGGTTTCAGCCATTTTAGTAAAAACTTGAACATACTCTGCATAATGGGGATCAGTTGGTGGGAGTTTGTCTAAAGTTCTAGCTAAAGCAGCAAAAACCCAACCGTTACCTCTTGACCAAAAATCCTTTACGCCATTTTTAGTTTTGTGTTTTGGATAAATATATTTTGCATCGCGGTATAGCAGGCCTGTTTCTTTGTCGTACACCTCGTTTAACGTATAACTGTAATACGTATGCAGTTTTTGTAAATAAATATCATCCTGTGTTAAGTCGTACATGCGCGGCATAACGGGCATGACCATAAAAAGCCCGTCTATCCACCACCAGTACTTCTCTTCTTCGGTATGTACCTGATAGCTCATGACTTCTTTGGCCCGAGCAATTTTAAATTCCTCGGGCTGCATGTTGTACAAGTCTATGTACACTTGAAAACAGGCTTGCCAATCACCAAATAACACGTATTCATCTTTTTCTCCGTAAGAAAATTTCCATTCTTCTGGATTTTGTGATTTGGCTCCCGACCACGCATTACGCGCTGCCCATTGGGTGGTGTAGTTTAGGTACTCTTCCTTTTTTGTCACTTCATACGCTTCTAGATTGCCAATGTGATAGGTCGACTGGTGCCAAAAAGGTTTTTGCTGCATCACGTCGTGGTTAGCTTGCCACCTGACGTTTACATCAATAAGTGTCTTAGTGACTTTTGATTTTAAAGATGGTGCGCAGGAAACTAGTGTTAGCAACAATCCAAAGCAAACTACTATCCTCAAAAATCTTATTTTTTTCATCGGGTCTTTTGTTTGGGTAACTTTCAAATAATCTAATAATTTGCTACTTCTTTAAAGGCGAAATAGTATATGTAAACTGCATGTTTTTAGCTTCTATTTGGTATTTTTCATGAGGTAATCTACCCCAGCTATTGTCACCGCCCACGCCCATTTGCGCGGCATCTATATTAATATTTACAAAATCCCTTGTTTTAATATCGGTGGTGTGTCTTTGATTTTTTTGATCACCTTCATCAAAGTCAGTATTGTATTGATGATGTGTACTGAAACCAAAATGCGTAGGCGCAGTGATGTAAATTCCTTCACCAGCACTATTAGTAAAGGTTACCCAGCGATTCTCGGTTTTATACCCGTTTTCTTGTGGTCGTATATAGTTGAAAATCAAATCTGATACTTTTCCACGGTAATTTCCTACCAGCGCAGCTGTTTTCCTGTCTTGATAGTTTTCATGTGGACCTCTACCTAACCATTGTACATTATCAAATTCTTTATTGATAATAAAGTTGGTACCAAATTTAGGCAGTATCGGTAATTCCTTACCTTTTGTATCTAGAGATGTTGTCACTGTTATTTGTCCATTTTTTGCAACAGAATAAACTACTTCAAGGTTTGAATTTTCTGCATCTGGTAACATATATTTTGTAATCAAATGCATTTCATCATTTTCAGATTTAATATCTATAAAAACCAATCGCTGATTTTCACTTGCTTTTTTCCATATGCCCAATTTTTGTGGCATCTGGAATCCAAAATCATTATCGGTTGGGGCTCTGTAAAAATTGGTAGTAATTCCTTTTTTCAACAGGTTTCCTTTGCCGTAATCTAATGATATTAACACGCCTGTTTTTTTATTGAAATCTGCTTTTACTACGTTGTTTGCAATTCTCACCATTTCTGAATCTTCCCCCATTTCAAACTCTCCTGATTCTTTTAATACTGGTGTGAAAATACCTTGTTGCAATTCAAATTGCTCGTATGCAACTACATGTCCTTTAGGGATCAACCCGACAGTTTGCCTTGCCTTTGCATACACATTGAGATGGTAGTCACTGTTTTTGTTTTTTAAAGCAGGTACTTTAAGTTGTATTGTTTTAGTATCATAAGGTGCAATATCTACATTGTTTATGCTTCCTGTTTGCACTTCTAAGCCGTTTTCTAACAATGACCAACTAAAATCGTACTCGTTAAGATTTGTAAAATCGTACATATTCTTGATGTTCATTTTACCGTCTTTTATACCACCGTCTTTAAATTTCACATACTGATAAACTTTTTTAGTTTCTAGCAAGGCTGGCTTAATCCCTCTATCTGGATCTACGATTCCGTTTAAACAAAAGTTGTTGTCATTTTGCAGATTTGCGCCACCTAGATCACCACCATACGCCCAAAACTCTTGGCCATTTGCGTCTTTTGTAGCGATACCCTGATCAACCCAATCCCAAATAAAACCGCCTTGCATGGTCGGGTAGGCTTCTATAACATCCCAATAATCTTGAAAATTCCCTAGACTATTTCCCATAGCATGAGCATACTCACAAAGTATAAGTGGACGCTTGCCATTGTTTGTCACATACTTAATCATTCTATCTACTTGCCAATACATAGGCGCTTGGATATCACTGTTTTCATAACCTGTAGCTCCTTCATATTGTGTGGGTCTGGTGGTGTCGTTTTTCTTTAACCAATCATAGGTAATGTAAAAATTACGACCGTTTCCAGCCTCATTGCCTAGCGACCAGGTAACGATACTTGCATGGTTTTTATCGCGTTCAAACATTCTAACAGTTCTATCCATGTGCGCTCCTTCCCATACAGGTAAATATGCCGGATGTTTTGCCTGCTGTTCATAATCCTTATCTAATCCCTGATTTGTTGCACCCATACCATGGGTTTCAATATTAGCCTCGTCCATGACATAAAACCCATATTTATCGGCAAGCCTGTAAAAAAATGGATTTTTAGGATAATGACTGCAACGTATTGCATTGACATTGTGCTGTTTCATCAATTCCATGTCCTTTATGGTTAGTGATTCTGCAATCACGTGGCCATTTTTATCATCGTGGTCATGTAGATTTACTCCTTTTAATAGGATGGGTTTGCCGTTTACTAGGAATTGTGCGTCTTTAATTTGAATGTTTCTAAAGCCTATTTTTATCGCTGTAGACTCGCCATTTACGGTAATAAGTAGCGTGTACAAATGAGGTTTTTCGGCATTCCAGCTTTTTATATTTGGAAACTTTTTATCAAAAGAAACCGTGGTGGTTCCATTGTTTAGGGTTACTGTTTTTTGGGTAGCGTATAACTCTTCATCACCTTCTAGAATCTTAATACTTGCGGTTTTGTCCACTGTTTGGTTCGTTTTATTGTCGATGTGTAGCGTTACATTAAAAACACCATCTTTATAATCGTTTTCTAAATCAGCCAAAACTCTAAAATCTCTAACTGTTATTTTATCGGTTGCATATACATAAACGTCCCTATCAATTCCCGATAACCTCCAGAAATCTTGATCCTCCATATAACTAGCATCTGACCATCTAAGAACTTGAATGGCAACTGTGTTTTTCCCGGGTTTTGCAACCTTGGATATATTAAACTCGGCTGCAGTTTTACTACCCTCGTTATAACCTACAAACTCGCCATTGACCCAAATGTACATAGCACCGCTTACACCTTCAAAATGCAAATACAATTCTTTACCACTCCACGTGGTTGGGATTTCAAAATCTCGTTTGTAGCTACCGTTATTATTCATGTTGTGCGGTATATATGGTGGGTTTGCAGGAAAAACGTATTTGTTATTTGTGTACACTGGGATTCCATAACCTTTTAATTCCCAGTTAGATGGTACTTCAATAAGATCCCATTTAGAACTGTCAAAATTTGGTTTGTAAAAATTAGTAGGTCGCGCCTGCACACTGTCAGCATAATAAAATTGCCAAGTGCCATTGAGCGATTGGTAAAATGGCGAGTTTTGCCAGCTTTCGTTTGCGCTAGCAGTTTTTTCATCGGGATATCTGTAAAAAACAGCAGTAGCCTTTTCCCGATTTATTTGAAATATTTCAGGATTTTCCCATTCTGGATTTTCCCAAGTGGGGTTTTGAAACTTTGTGGCGATGCTCGTGGGTTGCTCTGTGATTTTTTTTCCACAAGAAATAACTATACCGATAGCAATTAAAAGGATTGCGTGTTGTGCTTTCATATTGAAAATAAGAATTATAAATACGTTAATTGATAAATTGATTAGCTTTTAGCCAGCTTTTACAGTCTTCGGTCCACGATTTGCTTGTGCCATCTTTGCCTAGTCCAAAACCGTGACCGCCTGATTGATAAACATGTAGCTCTGTTTTTATTCCGCTTTCGCGTAAGCGAACAAAATAATGTAAACTATTTTCAACGACAACTGCCTTATCGTCTACAGCATGTGCTAAAAAAGTGGGTGGCGTATCGGGAGTAACTAATTTCTCGGCCGAAAACTGGTTGATAAGTTGTGTAGAAGCGTCTTTGCCTAGCAATTTATTTTTAGAGCCTTTGTGCGTAGTTTCTAGAGTCATGGAGATGACAGGGTAGATTAATAGCGAAAAATCGGGTCTAGCACTTATATCGTCGCTGTTTTCATACACCTTATCATTGTATTTTGTAGAAAGTGTTGCTGCCAGGTGACCGCCAGCAGAGTACCCCAAGACACCAATTTTATTAGGATTTAAGTTCCATTGAGCGGCATTTTTTCTTACATGTCTCACAGCTTCTTGAGCATCTTGCAAGGGCCCGACTGCTTTATTTTCCATAATTTTATCACTGGGCAACCTGTATTTTAAAACAAAAGCGGTGACGCCTATAGCGTTGAACCACTCGGCAGTTTTATAACCTTCTTTTTGAATGGATAAATATTCATAACCACCACCTGGGCAAATTATTACCGATGCTCCGTTAGGATTTTCGGGAATAAAAACGGTTAATGTTGGTGCAACAACCTTTGCAATGCTACCATTTTCGGTATTTACAAGTTCTTTATAGTCTAGGTTTTCAATGGCGTTAGGAACACCCTTTTTCCACAATGCAATTACCTCATTTTGAGCGTTTACTAGATTATTCATAAATCCACTCATCATAATAACGATCCAGATGTTTACTGTTTTTTGTGTCATTTAAGTTGCTAATTTTTTGCATGTGTGGCATCATTCCAGCTGTCGGTTCTAAAAGACGATAGCGGTAAAAGAGCGTTGTCAAACAAAGAAGGTTCTACATAATTGCGCCATGCATAGCGCACCTCGACAGGATTGGGTACTTTATCGCTGGACACTAAAATGGTTTTTTTATTCACGATTTTTGCCGTTGCTGGATAAAAAACTTTGTCCTTACCAGCAATTTCAAAGTCCTTTAAAACGTCGTTTGTATAAATACCTAGGTATATATTTTTAAACCTTATTAAAATACTACTGTCTTTTATTTCTTTAGTTTCATAAATGGGCGAGGCATATTTTATTGCTTTCATTCCATAGGTTTGGTTTAAGGCATTGATCAACAGGCGGTCGGCAACTTCTTTTTTCTTAGGCGGATGGATAGAGTTAAAAGAACCTAAATCCAGGGTAACGGCCATACCCGAGTTAGGGATTAAATCTAAACATGTGAGTTGTGCTTCTCTTAAAAAGGCACTGTTTGCAGCCGGTGCGTATAGTTTATTTCCATCATATTTAAACGGTGCGATTTGTACATAATAAAATGGAAAATCACCTACATTCCAGCGGGCTCGCCAGTCTTTTACCATTGCTGGGAAAAGTTTTTTATAATCCTCAGGATTTTCACGGTTAGATTCACCCTGATACCAAATAACACCCTTAATCGTATACGAGGTTAAGGGATGAATCATCGCATTAAATAAAACGGTAGGGATGGTATTAGGTTTTTTAGTAACATCTACATTTTGTAAATCTACTGTTTGAAATTGGGTTAAGGTTTCATTACTCATCCATGCTTCTACAAAACTACCGCCCCATGAAGAATGTATCAACCCAACCGGCACATCGAGTATTTCTTGTAATTGTTGTCCATAGAAATAGCCCACAGCGCTAAATTCAGCAACCGATTCTGGTGAAGCGATTTTCCAACTTTTGGTCTTTTCTAAATCCACTAAAGGTGTTTTTGCGCTATTGCGTGTCACCGTGAACAGGCGCAAATTTGGGTTTTTTGCATGCATAATAGCTGCTGTAGAACCTACAACAGGCTCACCTTCATTCCCGCGTACGGGCATTTGCATGTTAGACTGTCCCGAGCACAACCACACCTCGCCAAACATAATATTTTCTAATACAATGTTAGATGCTTTACTTTTTAAGGTAATCGATTGTGGCTCTTTTGCATTTGTCGTTGCTACAGGTACTTTCCATGTGCCATCACTATTTGCGGTAACATTGATGTCGTTTTTTGTCCATGATGTGGTGATGGTAATTTGCTCACCAGGTGCCGCCCAGCCCCATACATTTACGGTAGTGTTGCATTGTAAAACCATGTTAGATGACACAATCGCAGGGAGCTTTATCTGGCAATTAGCAGTAAAGGCAACCGCGAGATATAACACTATGGTAAAAATGATGGACGTGTTTTTGTTTCTCATATTCTTGATAAATATTTGATTTACAATTAATAAACTTTTTACGATTTTTTTAAATGGCAACAACCTGTATTTAGTCTTTGGTGGATTGACTGTTCCACCATTTGTCATTAGGTTTAAAGTTAGGGTTTAAAAACCTCATTCTTTTTTCTTCCAGTTCTTTTAGGGTGTTCGTTTGCACATTTTTATCGCGTTTTACTCTTTTCTTGGGATTGAATTGGGTATCTACCGTTGGGTATTTTGCATTCACGCTTTGCAAGTAGGTGCTTAATTCTTGATACAAACTTGCTGCGAGTTCTTTGTTTGCCGCAGCGACATCGGTGCTTTCGTAAGGGTCTTTTTCTAAGTCATATAATTCATTAGTACGATCTTCATAATAATGTATAAGTTTCCATTTTCCTCTTCTTATGATAGACGATGGATCTCCACCCTGATTGCCATAGTGTGGATAATGCCAGTACAGCGATCGTTCTTTAAGCGGCTGGTTGTTTACAATTAAGTTTTTTAAACTCACTCCATCCTGATGTTGGTTAGGTAGCAGGTTAGCGTTTGTAAAATCTGATAATGTTGGGTAAAAATCGGCTCCTGTAACAGGCACGTCAATTGTTCTAATTTGATTTTTTAACCAGGGTATATAAATAAGATACGGCTCGCGTATACCACCTTCCCATTGCAATCCTTTACCGCCTTTATAAGGAAGCATAGAGCTAGAAAACCCGTCACCCGATACCACACCGCCGTTGTCTGATGTAAAAACAACAATGGTGTTTTTATCCATACCCGATGTTTCTAAATAATCCATCAAATGCCCCACTGCATCGTCCATACTTTCTACCAATCCTCCATAAACAGGGTTGTCTTGTACGATCCTTGTAGGCAGTTTACGGCTGTTTTCAAAGCCCCTTTCTTTAATACCCATCTTTTCAGCTTTTTGCTGGTACTTTTTCCATTTATCCTTACTGGTTTGGAGTGGACCGTGCACCGCATAAAACGATAAGAACGCAAAAAACGGTTGGTCTTTATGGCCGTCTATAAAAGATGTTGTTTCTTGTGCAAGCCTCATGGTTAAGTTTTCACCTGGCTTACCGTCTTTAAGTTTTGGGTTTTGGTAAGGCGAGAAATAGCCACCTTTAGGGCTGCCGCTTTCAAAACCACCTTTGTTAATATCAAAACCGTGATCCTCGGGATACGATCCCTCGTCACCCAGGTGCCATTTGCCTGCAAAAAATGTCTTGTACCCATTTGCCTTCATCGCCTCGGCTAGGGTAATGTCTTCTTTAGGTAATTCCGTAACATATGGCGCTGGTAGCATTTTATCTTGTCTTTCGGTAGACCGCCAGCTTTCGCCAGATTTTGCCCCTATCCAGTCTGTAATACCGTGTCTAGCAGTAGATTTACCTGTTAGAATGCTTGCTCGAGAGGGACTGCAAACGCGGCTAGACGCATATCCCTGGCTAAAAACAAAACTCTTTTGTGCCAACTTATCGATGTTAGGAGTCTCATAATACGCACTGCCTGTAAAACCTAAATCCATAATCCCTAAATCATCTACTAAAACAAAAACCACGTTCGGTTTTTCAGGTGCTGGCGGGTTAGAAACTTTAGGAGTTGGATTTGTTTTACAACTCGCTGCAAACAGGAATATCGCGCAAATGATAAAAAATGTGAATTTTTGCATGTTTGTGTTTTAAATCAATTTCTGGTTAATTCGAATCATAAAATTAAGCCATTTGATTTTTTTTAAGCCTTATTTAGCACCTTCGAGCGGCTAAAAAACTGGTGTATTTAGGTCAATTGGGTGTAGAAATAGACCATCAACCTTATATCCTGAATGTTTCAATAAATGCTATGTACTGCATGCTGTAGGACGTTAAAAATATCGCTTTCGCGAAAGCGAACACATCAAAAAAATACCGCGTGTAAAATGCGATTGTAAGGACGCGACTAGACCGTAAACACGTTTGTTGAGACTTTAGAAATCTCGCTTTCGCGAAAGCGAAAACGTTACCGTGAACGCAGCTAGCCATCAATAAAAAAGCAGCCAGCGCTTATTGCACGGCTGCTTTTTAAATAGCTGTAAGCAATGTGTCTAAACCTGCCTAACAACTATAAAACCAATATTACTTGTTCTTATCCAGTTCTTTATAGAAATTTTGCAGGGTGTAAAATGCCAGTTTTTTATTACCAGTTTCAGAGATGAGCCCCTTTCTATTATACCCATCTTGATAAGGAATGAGCATCCTGCGGGGCGACCTAAAGTCTACCAAAATCCACGGCGTGATACCACTAATTTGTGGAATTCTAGCGAGAGTAGGCAATGTTTCTTTGTACAAGGCGTCTTGAAATTCCTCGGTCCAGCGGGTGCCGCTATCTCCGCGGTTTCCTTGCAAGGCACCTGCACCAAATTCGGAGATGATGATAGGTTTTTGAATGTCGATATTCCAGCGTATGTTTTTTATGTTGTCTATTTTACCGCCGTACCAGCCGTAATACTGGTTAAAACTTAAAATATCTAGTTTGTCGGCAAAGTTATCGTCTACCACCATGGTGTTTTTCTCCCCTGGTTTTTCAAAATCTTCTAGGGCAGCAGTAATTAAACGGGTATCGTCTAAGTTGCGGGTGGCGTCCACAAGATTGCTCAAAAAAGCGAGGCGCGCATCTGACTGCGGGGTCTCGTTTGCCACCGACCATATAATGACCGATGCTCTATTTTTGTCCCTGCTTATAACGTCTGATAATTGCTGTTCGGCATTTTTATAGGTTTCTTTATTTTCCCAGGCGATGGTCCAATACACGGGGATTTCTTCCCACACGAGCATGCCCATCTCGTCGGCTAGGCGCGCCATGTTTTCGTTATGTGGGTAGTGTGCCAGGCGTACAAAGTTGCATCCCAACTCTTTAGCCCAGCCTAAAAGGATTTTTGCATCTTCCATAGAATATGCACGACCGCCTCTCATCACGTTTTCCTCGTGGATGCTTATTCCTTTTAAAAAGACTGTTTTGCCATTTAACAAAATATCGGTCCCCCGGGTTATGATGCTTCTAAAACCTATTTTATCTGTAATTGCGTCGCCATTTGTTTCTATAGCAACTTCATATAATTTAGGATTTGTGTCCGACCATTTTTCGAGTTTTTTAACGGGAATTTCAAAGGCAACATAGCCATCGGCATTTGTGGTGAACTCCTTACTTAGCTTAATCTCAGGTATTTTTACAGTGACTTTGCGATTGCCTCTAGTTGCACCATTTAATTGTACGTTCCCTTTTAAAATCTTGTCATTGTTTTTATCTAGTTGCAGGGTGTAATCTTCTATAAAGGTCTCATTAAGAGTGTAAATGGTTACGTCTCTTGTAATACCACCATAATTCCACCAGTCTGTATTTAACGTTGGGACTTCCTCGGCAGCGCGTTTGTTGTCAACGCGCAGGATGACAAAATTATCTTTGGCCTTCACCTTGTCGGTCATTTCAAAATTAAAAGGTGTAAAACCGCCTTTATGCATCCCTAACTTTTTACCGTTTACATAGACATCGGCTCTATAATTTACACCACCAAAATGCAGATAATATCTTTTAGAAGCGTCATAATTAGGTATGTCAAATGATTTTTTATACCACAAGGAACCCTCATAAAAATACAGCTTATCATCTTGCGAATTCCAATCTCCTGGAACCAATAGGGTAGGAGCCGTGTCAAAATCATATTCTACCAGCGCCATTTTGTTTCTGGGTTTTGCATTTGTATAAAAAGCACCAGCTCCTGGATTTTCAGATCCATCGTGAGGTTGCCAGCGGTAGTTGTAGTACCCAGTTTCATACATGTCTACAATGTAGTTCCATCTACCGTTTAAAGAAAATCCCTCGCGCAGGTAGTTATTGTGCAACAAATTATCTTGTGCAAATAGGGTAGCGCTTAAAACTAGAAACATGGTAAGAATGCATTTTTTTTTCATGAAATCATGTGTTTTTCAATAGGTTAAACAATTTATTATGTAGTTTGCATGATTTTTAATTTGCAAAATTTATGGCGTTTAATTGGACCACAGCAAACCATTATTAATAAATTTTCTAAAAGTACATAAAACTGACTTATAATTTCAAACGTTGTAGTGGTTGTTGTTTTAGATATTTTAAACGGTCTGTTTTTGTGGAAATTATGCTTTATGATGTGTCATTTAACGTTAAATGAAGTTATAGAATGAAGTAAAAATTATTGCCGGTTTGATTTTTTTTACTCTCTTTTAAAAGCTATTTGGAATAAACTTACAATAACATGGTTATCGTGCGCAGGTAATCCGTTTGTTTGTTTACGTCAATAATATTACCGTGAGATTTTGTATGGTAATTTATGAGTCATGGTTTGTTACTCTTAACCATTTTCTAAGTAAAAATCACGTGCGTTAAACTTTAAAAGTGTGATGTGACAATAGAAGTACAACAAGAAATTAAAAAAACAATCAACCTAAAAACAGGTTAAAAGGAATTTTTACAACGATATTCTTATCTTTATAAAATCATTTTAAAAGAAAAACCTACCATATAACAGCGTTTATATCGAGAACCTTAACACTAAAACTGCATGAAAAAGAACATATTACTACCTACAGATTTCTCAGAAAATGCAATAAACGCAATTATATATGCGGCAAATCTTTTTAAAGACACAGCGTGCGATTTTTACTTATTAAACACGTACACTACTAAAAACCCGAGCCGGTCAGATTTGATCAACGACCGGGTAGAAGATCACTCATTTTTAAGCGGAAAAAACACATCCGAACGCAAACTTAACGAAACGATAGACCTTATAAAAAGTCGCTTACCGCACAAAAACCATGCGTATCACGCCATTTCAATGTTAGAAGACCCTCGAGAGGCAATTGTATCGACCGTAGCTAAAAAAGATATCGAATTAGTAGTGATGGGTACTAAAGGTTCTAACAACCGTGCAAATGTTCTCTTTGGCAGCAACACCATTAACATCATGGAAACGATGCGCCGTTGTCCCGTAATAGGCGTGCCTATGGATTCACGCGATATGACTTTAAAAGAAATTGTGTTTCCTACAAACTTTAAAACCAACTTTAAAAAAAGAGAGCTTTCTCATCTTGTAGAAATCGCCTTATTGCACGACGCCCACATCAGCGTGCTGTACATAAGTGACGAGCAAAATCTTAATAAAGAGCAAGAAGAAAACAAAAAACTTTTGACAAACTGTCTAGAAGATACCGCGCACAGTTTTCACCATAAAATAGGTAAAGATGCGGCATATAGCGTGACGCAGTTTGTAGAAAGTCGCGGCAGTGATATGATTGCTTTTATAAACAGTAAACACACATTTTTTGGAGGACTATTTTCTACCCCGATGGTAAAAGAATTGGGACTTTTTAGCAAAGTGCCTATTTTGGTAATGCATGATAATTAGATGTTATGCGGTTATAAATCGCCCGCGTATGTTAAAACAAATATGTTCATCCTGATAGAACCTGATGTTTATATCGCTATTGCGAAAGTTTCATTAAAAAAAATCCAGGTTTAAGCAAAAGCAACCGTTTAACAGCAAGCGGCGGGTGCAAGTTGTAAACTGCAAAAAATAGAAGTTTTTATTTAGGTAAATTTCCTGATTATGTAGACTTTAAATTGGGAGAAAAAGTTTTTTTTAGATTTTATTTATTGAATACGTTTAATAGGCTTCTAGGAAAATAGAGTTTTTAAATATCGAATCTGCATGATAACAAGCAAACCTATAACTTTTTCACAAATTCTTGTTCCTGCTGAAATGATTGTTGTCTTAAATAGACAATTTACGTTCTTTTTTAATCGACGTGTAGTACATTAAAAAACATGTTTGATAAATAAAAAGTGACAACACCCGATTTAACACTAGATTAACCAATAGTTAAAACCTTAAAATGAGAATAGATCCCATCGACAGAATTTTAATAATCCCTGTACGTCGCTTCATAAACAATTCCACCACCAGTGGAATTCTCTTATTCATGTCGGCAGTGGTGGCTTTAATTCTTGCAAACTCCCCATTAAAAGAATCGTATCACCACTTTTGGGAATATAAATTTACTATAGGATTTAGCGATCATGTTATTTCTAAATCTTTACATCATTGGATTAATGACGGTCTCATGTCTGTATTCTTTTTTGTCATCGGGCTCGAGTTAAAGCGAGAAGTGATTGCAGGTGAATTATCCTCTCCCCAAAATGCCATTTTACCCATTTTTGCAGGTCTGGGCGGTATGGTGTTTCCTGCACTCGGTTTTTTAATCATCAATGCTGGTGGCGACACTACTGCCGGGTGGGGAATACCTATGGCTACTGATATAGCGTTTGCATTAGGAATTCTCTATTTATTGGGAGATAAAGTGCCGCTATCGCTTAAAATATTTTTAACGGCACTAGCCATAGCAGACGATTTAGGGGCTGTACTCGTGATCGCATTCTTTTACACATCAGATATTTCTACCACCAGTTTAATAATTGGCGGTGTCTTTTTCTTGGTATTGGTACTTGCAAACAAATTAGGTGTTCGCAGCACAATATTTTATGGGATTATAGGTATAGGTGGTTTGTGGCTAGCCTTTTTGCTTTCTGGAGTTCATGCGACCATCGCAGGAGTAATCGCAGCACTTACCATACCTGCACAAGTAAAGATTCAAGAAAAGCCATTTGTCCAAAAAATGAAATCACTGATAGGCAAATTCGAACAAAGTTCTCCTAACGACAACGCGCTTGTAACAAACGATCAATTACACATTTTAGTTGACTTAAAATATTATTTAAAAGCTGCTATGCCACCGTTGCAACGCCTGGAGCATGCCATGCATCCACTGGTAGCATTTATAGTCATGCCCATTTTTGCACTAGCAAACGCAGGCATTACGTTTTCAAACGGCTTTTTTGGTGATTTAATAAGTAAGGTCAGTCTCGGAGTCATTGTCGGCCTAGTGGTCGGTAAATTTTTTGGTATTGTAGCCGTTTCAAAATTGTTGATTAAATTAAAAATAGCAACACTACCGCAGGGAGTAAACTGGACTCAACTATACGGTGTTGCTATTCTAGCTGGTGTAGGTTTTACCATGTCATTGTTTATTACTGATCTTGCCTATTCTAACCCTACTTATGTGTTACAGTCTAAAATAGGGATTTTTGTCGCTTCCGTTTGCTGCGGAATAGGTGGTTATTTAACATTGTTAAAAGGCGCTTCTAAACACGTTGTTAAAGAGGTGTCTAATAAAACTGTGCAATAATTTTACTATCTCAACCAATTTAAAAACAAACAGTTATATAGTTTTAAAATAGCGTCATGCAGATTTGTTCATCTGTCTTAACGAGCCGCTCACAGACTACATGCTTACTCAGATTGTGTTTAGATGTTACGGTCATCAACATGTATTAAAAAAGCGTGTAGCAAACTAATGAGGTTTCCAATTGGTTGGAATGAAAAGTGCACGAAAGTGCTATTTCCAAAAACTGCAAAATTGAAATGGTTGCGTATGGAATTACAGACTATTTTTTTAGTCAAATAGTAACTTTGTGTCCTAACACTTTTTTACAAGAAGCGAATATAGCGTGTTCGCCTAAATACCATGCTATCAGTAGCTCTTTCAAGTCCTCAAGGCCTATTTATTGGCATTTCCTTTAAAATGAATATTAGGTATCAGTCTTTAGGATGCTGCAAAAAACTTTGCTGCGCTGTAAAAATTTATGATGAACGATTTAAATAATTGGGTGCTCTAACAAACAGTATTATTTGTTTAAAGCGATAGCCTCATGATAGCGTTTTGTTACTCTTTTTAAATTTTCTGAAAGAGACGCTAACCATGTCATGTGATTGGCAATCAAGTAAGCTTCTTGCAGCTCATGCATTGCGGTGGTATTTGCTATTGGATTTGTTTTATAAATGAAGTCATCTTTTAAACTTGCTAATTGCTGGTATTTTTTCAAAAGAACTTCCTGAGCCTGCTGGGCACGATCTTTAACAATCATTGGTTCATTTTGATGGTCATTGAGTATATCTAAAGAAGACTGCAGTGTATTGGAGATTTTATCAACCAGCGTTAAAAATTCGTCAGAAACTTTAGTTGTTTTGTGAGTGCTTATAAAATTACCTATGGCAGCAATTGCCGATACCATGGTTTGATTAATCGTCACAAGTTCATAGATCAGCTGGAATTCCTTTTGTTTAGATTTAGGATCTTGCGTAAATCGCTGGAAAGCAGCATTTAAATTACTAATTGCAAGAAAGGCTTCCTTGCGGGCAACCTTGTAATTGATTGTTTGCTTTGCGGTGTTTTGATATAATGCTAAGGTTGCATGAATATATTTTTTATTGCGGTCTATTGCATTGATTAAAACCCGTTTTATGTTATCAGCCTCCCATCGTGGTAATACTGCATAATTTGCAACTACAGCAATTCCAGCTCCTAAAACAGTGTCAAGAATACGGTATTGTATTACCTCATACGCATTCGGATTTATTATTGAATACACAAAAATGACGCTGATGGTAATAAACACTGCAGACCATTTATAATTTTGCTGTACATAGATAAAAGCGTATACCAGTGACATCATTGCTAATAATCCATACAATACTGTGTTTTGTGTAACAAATACGACACTTACAGCAAATGCTGCGCCCACCAGCGTACCTATGACGCGGTCTTTGGATCGCACTTTAGTTAATCCATAGCTAGGTCTCATGATCACGATAATGGTTAACAAAATCCAATAGGTGTTTTGTATTGCTAAAAAATAACCCATTAAATAAGCAAATACGACGGCAATAGTAAGCCTGCACGCATGCCTAAACATGGTAGAGTTTAAACTGAAATTTTGGATGAGCAAATCCAGACTATATTCTTGGGTGGTTAAAAACTTTTCAGACTCTTCTTGTTTTAGGGTTACTTTAGAATCTTGGTACACATTGGCCATGACACGCCGTATGATTCTTATTTCTTCCACCAGCTGTTCCTGATAATCATAAAGGTTTTTTAAAATCAGTGCACCTTCTCGTGCTTCTGGTAATTTTACGGTTTCTATGTAGGCTGTAATAGAGGCAAATGCAGCTGACAAGCCATTTAAAAGCTTTTCTTTATTAGGTATCGGTTTGTTTTGAATCAATAATTCTGACAATCGTATCAAATGATTGCCCATGATTTTGTTGAGCTTTTGAGACGCTCTCAAGAATTCTTTACGATTGCCAAATGTGTTGTCAATCATCTGGTAGTCCAAATGTTTTGCTTCTATAAGTTCAAATATGTTGATAGAAGCCAGTAAAATCAACAATTGCTTTTCCTCATAACGAGAACGGCCTGACCGTTTTCTTGTTTTTAAAAGCGATTCTCGTAGTGTTTCGTGCTTTTCGTTTATCTGATTTTGAAGCACCAATGCTTCCTTAATATACTCGTTTCGTTTTGTTTTCTTTGTTAATAGTTTTGCTCTTAATTTCAAATAATTACCGATGAGCAAAAGCGTACCAGCTAAAAGTTCATTTTCTTCTTTTACAGGTGCTAGTTTATGAAAAATGTATGAAATCAATAAATACCAAAAGCCACCAACTCCCATTAAAAGCACTTGCACCATAATATCAAATGGGGTTTCTTTTTGAATGGCAAATGCAATCACCATAGCCAGCAATCCAGAAAAAGATACAAGAGATGCTCTAAATCCATAAACCGCAAGTAAAGACACTATAAATGTGGTAACGGTCAATGCAATAAGCAATAAGGGTAGGAAAGGTCTACAAAATAGGATGATCGCAGTGATTGTCATGGTAAGTGCAATACTTATTAAAATAGTAATTACCTTACGCTTATAACTTCCTGGAACGTCACTTTGTGCATTTAAAAAAATACCCAAAGCAACCGCAGGGGCATAATCTACATATCCCAAAGCATACAACAGGAAAAAAGGTACCGTGATGGCAATACCTAAACGTATCCCACGGTCAAAACCAGTACTCCTTAGAAAGAACTCGAGTTGTTTGCTTGTTTTTTTCAAAGGGATTTATGCTTTAAACTATGCTGTTGTCTATTAATGGATTTACACTTATGATAACGCCAGCTAAATTTTGACCCATATTTTCTTACGCCAAATATTTACTTACGCTCAATAGCCTCAGTCAGTTCCAGCCATTCCATTTCTTTTTCTTCAAGTTCGGCGAGAGCAGCGTCTAGGGCTTTACCGTTTTTAACAAGAGTATCTGCATCCAGACCTTCTTTTAGAAAGCTGGCTTGTAGCTTTTCTTTTTCTTCGTTCAGTTGCTTTATTTTGTTTTCTAACCTCGAGAGTTCTTTTTGTTGCTCGCGGGTAGGTTGTGCATTATTCTTAACGGCAGGTTTTACTGCTTCTTGCCTTACAGCAACCACCGGTTCGGGAACGTTGTCATCCACGTCAAGGGCAATGTCGGTACTGCCTACATAAGCCCTAAAATCACTGTAGTTTCCTGGAAAGTTTGTTACCGTGCCACTTTGATTAAAAACAAACAAGCTATCCACGATCTTGTCCATAAAATAACGGTCGTGACTCACCACAATTAAACAACCCGGAAAATCCATTAAGAAATTCTCTAATACGTTTAATGTAGGAATGTCTAAATCATTTGTAGGCTCATCCAGTATTAAAAAATTGGGGTTTTGTATTAAAATAGTACACAGGTATAAACGCTTGCGCTCGCCACCGCTCAATTTTTCTACAAAGTCGTGCTTGCGGTTGTTGTCAAATAAAAAGCGTTCCAGCAATTGGCTTGCGCTTATAATACGGCCCTTGGCCAGTGGTATGTATTCGCCATATTCTTTGATAACGTCAATAACCTTTTGACCTGGTTTTGCAACGAGGCCATCTTGTTTGTAGTATCCCATCTTTATGGTTTCGCCCACGGTAATTTTGCCTTTATCAGGTTGCAATTCACCAGTAAGTAAATTTAAAAAAGTCGATTTTCCTGTACCGTTTTTACCGATAATGCCGATGCGCTCGCCACGCAAAAAGTTGTAGGAGAAATTTTCAAAAAGCGGTTTGTTGCTAAAACCTTTACTTATTTTGTGTAGTTCGACCACTTTAGAACCCATACGCTCCATGTTTATCTCTAGCTCAACCTTGTGATCTTTACGGCGGTTGCTAGCAATTTCTTTGATTTTATAGAAATCGTCGATGCGAGACTTTGATTTTGTAGTACGGGCTTTGGGCTGGCGGCGCATCCAGTTAAGTTCTTTTTTAAACAGTTGTTGCGCTTTTTCTTGTGTGGTTTGTTCCAGTTCTAGTCGTTCTTCCTTTTTTTCAATATAATAGGAATAGTTGCCTTTATACGTGTACAACTGGCCATTGTCCAGTTCGATAATCTCATTACACACACGGTCCAAAAAGTAACGGTCGTGCGTCACCATGAGAATGGTGTAATTAGCTTGTTTAAAATAAGCCTCGAGCCACTCAATCATTTCCAGGTCCAGGTGGTTTGTGGGCTCATCCATGATAAGCAACTGCGGGTTAGACAGCAGCGCTACCGCCATCGCGATACGCTTTTTTTGTCCACCGCTCAGGTTTCCTACTTTTTGCGAGAGATCGTCCAGTTTAAGTTTTGATAAGATTTGCTTATAGGTCGTTTCAAAATCCCACGCATTTGCTGCGTCCATGTCTTCAAAAGCGCGTTGCATGGCATCTACATCGTCAGGGTTTGCAATCGCATGCTCGTATCGCGTGATAATTTTCATGGTTGGGATATCGCTCGAGAGAATAATCTCCTCAATACTCATATCAGGATTTAAATCGGGCTCTTGCGATAAAAAAGCCATGCGCAAGTCATTGCGTTTATTCACAGCACCTGTATCAGGCTGTTCTTTACCCGTTATAATGTTGAGCAGCGAGGTTTTACCATAGCCGTTTTTTGCAACAAAACCTATACGCTGACCCTCGTTTATACCTAGCGAAATATTCTTAAAAAGTGGCACTTCTGCATAAGAGCGTGACACGTTTTCAACCGAAATGTAATTCATAATCTTTAAAAAATAAGCAGCTACAATCTTGGTGTGTAGCGGCGGTAAAATTAACCATAACTTTGGTGGATGCCGCGACATGTGGCGAGCAATCTTTAGATAGTTTAAAAACACATCATGTGCTGCAGGGCAGTGGGGTGTTCGCCTTTTTTTTGTTTCGCTTTCGCGAAAGCGAAATAAAATGAAGTTTATCGCGCTGTATGGCGGTACTTAAGCAAACTATCTAATAACCGCGACAACACCACAAACGAGGCATCTATAAAGCGTTTATACGACAAAAACAGTACAATTTTTTGTAGGAATTACGCTTTCGCGAAAGCGAAAATGCTACCGAAATCGCAACCAAAACAAATCATTTAGTCAAGATTATACGGTATTGAATATCAATAAATTAATATATTGTGTAATTGTATAAAATGCCGTACTTTTGCAAAATAATTAAAGGGAGTTATTTGAAAAATTTTGAAGCCTTAGGGCTATCACAGCCGTTATTAGACGGACTTGCTGAAATGGGTTTTACGGAACCGACCGACATCCAAGAGCAAGCAATTCCTATCTTACTGAATGAAGATAGTGATTTTATAGGTCTGGCGCAGACCGGTACAGGGAAAACAGCAGCTTTTGGGCTGCCACTGATTGACCTTATTGACATTAACCTTAGAGAAACACAGGCACTGATTCTCGCACCCACGCGTGAACTTGCACAGCAAATTTGTGGACAGCTAGAATTGTTGTCGCAAAAAGTTGGGAAGCTCAATGTTGTTCCTGTTTTTGGAGGGGCAAACATCATGAACCAGATTAAAGACATACGCCGTGGTGCACAAATTATTGTGGCTACACCTGGACGTCTTATGGATCTTATGAAGCGTCGCGAGGTAAGTCTAGACGCTTTAAAGTACCTGGTACTGGACGAGGCCGACGAGATGCTTAACATGGGGTTTAAAGAAGATATCGATTATATCTTATCTAAAAGCGATGGCGGGCGTAAAATATGGTTGTTTAGCGCAACTATGGCACGCGAGATTAAAGTTATCGTAGATACGTACATGAAAACGCCTAACGATATACGCATAAACCGCGAAAACATCGTTAATACCAATATAGAACACCAGTCTATACAACTAAAAGCATCGGACAAAATTGAGGCACTGCGTCGCTTTTTAGATTATGATGCCGATATGTTTGGTGTGGTTTTTTGCCGCACAAAAAGAGAAACGCAACAAGTTGCCGACGAGTTAAACAATAATGGGTATGCTACTGAGCCACTGCATGGTGACATGTCACAAGCGCAACGTGATGCTGCCATGAAACGTTTTAGAAACAAAAACCTAAAACTGCTTATCGCGACCGATGTTGCTGCACGTGGAATAGACGTTGATGATATTACACACGTTATACACTTTGCACTACCCGACGACCCCGAGTTTTATGCACACCGCTCTGGACGTACTGCAAGAGCTGGTAAAAAAGGAGTCTCTATTGCATTGATTACTCGAGGAGATAACCGCAAACTTAAGTTTATCGCATCTAAATTAGGAATTGAATTTGCTCCGGCCGAAATTCCTGCGCTAGAGGCAATTACCAAAAAGCGTATCGCTCGCTGGTCAGACAACCTAAAGGCGCAACCGGTAAACGAAAAAATAGGAAGTGACTTATTAGCTACAGTTTACACTCTTTTTGAAGACTTATCAAAAGAAGAATTAATCGCAAAGTTGCTTACTAAAGAATACAACAGTATCTACAAACGCAATTCTATAACCGACCTGAATGACCGCTCTAAACCACGAGATGACGATGATCGTGGACCACGTCGTGATCGCGGGCAACGCAACGCAAGTGGTGGTGAGGCTGGAATGAAAACATATTTTGTTAACCTGGGTCGCAAGGACAATATGAATAAAGGTTCTATTCTGGGCTTTGTTTGTGATGTCACCGGTATTACAGGTGCCGAAATAGGTCGTATTGTATTAGATGGCGCACACTCATTTATTGATGTAAATGAAAATGTAGCCTCACAAATGGATAAAATAAATGGTGTACAACGAGACGGTCGCGAGATACGTGCAAATGTACATACAGGTCGGGTCGTAGAATCTAGAGACGGTGGTGATGGTGGTAGTTATAAAAGCCGTAGCGGTAATTCGCGTGACGGTGGTTCGCGCGGTGGCTCTAGAGATAGCGCACCTCGCAGTGGCGGTTTTAAAGGACGTCGCAGCGATACTGGTGGTACTGAAAGACCTGAACGAACTGAACGATCTGGTGCAGCAAGCGGTGGCGGTGGTTTTAGAGACCGTGCAACAAAAGAAAAAGGCACAGGTGGCGGTCGCGAGGGTAAATCTAAAACCGACAAGCCAGCAGGAGGGAAGGGACGCTCTAAATTTTTTGGCTCTAAGTGGGACTAAGAAATTTTTGATCAACTAGTTATTTAGAAGTTCAGTTGAGTTACTCAAACTGATTCATATTTTAAAAAATCCCGTAAAGGTTAGCCTTCACGGGGTTTTTTATTTGTACTGCTTATGATTTTTTGAATATTTTTTTTAATCTTTTGCCACTTATTACGACCTAGTCCATGGCAACAACAAAGAACTGGAACTTCTATTTGTTGTCACTGATACTTTGATTTCTCTAATTATAAGACTTAGGGTATCTTTAGGTACATTTTAAGGAAATCAATAAAGGTCTATAATTTGTTCAATTCGACACATGTAACAAAATGAAAAGAACGCGAATAGCAGATTTTAAAAAGGTAGAGGTAGCGTCAGATTTATCGGATGTTGTAAAAGATAAACGGGAGCGCAAGCGAGCTACAAAACATAAGGCTACCAGACGTAATAGGCGTTATGAAAAGGTACTTCTAAAACAGTTTAAATCGCAATAGAATCCATGAAAGAAATTAAAAATGTTTTAGGCAGTGCACTTATCGCTTGTAGCATGTCACCCCTAACAGGTTTTTACCGTGACGGTTGCTGTAAAACAGGCGCTGACGATTCAGGAACACACACGGTTTGTGCGCAAATAACAAACGAATTTTTGACCTTTACAAAATCCAAAGGCAATGATTTGAGCACGCCAATACCAGCTTACAACTTCCCCGGTCTTAAAGAAGGTGACTACTGGTGTTTATGCGTGTTGCGATGGAAAGAAGCCTTAAAAGCTGGTAAAGCTCCTAAAATAAAATTAGAGGCAACCCACGAAAAAACGCTAGAATACATCAATTTAGAAGAATTAAAAAAGTACGCTGTTGAGAAACTTGATTGAACAGCATCACAGCCTCGACGATATTTTATCCATTGTGCGGTACGAGTTTGTTAAGGCATGTACCGCTAAAAGACACCCGTTTAAATATGTTGTATTAAGTACTTGCGCAAGCAATATCGTACAAAGCAGGTATGTGGTTCTTAGGAAGTTTTTAGAAAACAATAGATTCCTCATTTTTACCGACGCAAGGACCAGTAAGATTACTGATTTACAAAAAAACAACAACTGTAATTTGCTGTTTTATCACACAGGCAAAAGTGTACAGGTACGTGTTGACGCGACCGTTGTGATTCATCAAAATACCGATATTTCAAAACACTACTGGAACGGTGTAAAAAACCATGGTTATAAATCGTACACATCGATAGTAGCGCCAGGAACAAAAATCACGCAGCCTGCTGAAGCCTATGACTGGGATGAGCAAGTAAGTGACGACCATTTTGTTGTTTTAGAAGTAATTCCTTCTTCTATGGAGGTGTTGCAATTAAATCGTGATTATCATAGTAGAGCATTGTTCGATGTATCAGATAGCAATGTCATTGGGACGTTTCTCGCGCCATAAAGAATTTATCCGATGTTGTTCATTTAAACTGGCGAGCGTACAACGTTGCTATTTTGTTTTAAAATTAAACCTATAAACCTGGAATTTTCTTATTATCGTTTGCAAGAGTTGCTGCTTTTATGATTCTTTCGGTTCTTGTTTTTGGAGTTTTTGAAATTTTTATCCACCTTAAAATAAATCGCTGGCTACTTGCATTAAATGCATTAAAATTTGCTAGAGCGTTGGGAAAGCTTTCTAAGCATTGTAAAAAATCATCTGGTTTAATAATCGCATCCACGTCATCCATAAATTCCCAAAGACCGGCTTCTTTACTTTTAGCTACTGATTCCTTTCCAGCGGGCATGACTAAGTTTTTACTTAACAACGTTGCATACCGATCTTTATAAGATTTTGTCCAATATTCTACTTTTCTGGGAGAAATAAGTTGCATGGTTTGGGTATCATTTAATACTCTTCGAATACCATCTATCCATCCAAAACACAGCAATTCATCCAACACCTGCTGTGCAGACACATATTTGTCTTCAACGACTTTTTTGTAGGTAACAAGCCAAACACTTTCCTTTTGATTGTGGTTTTTTAAAAGCCAGTCTCTTAATTGATCCTGACTAGAAATAGCGACCTGAATGAAATTTTCTGTTTTAACCATGACAGCTTTTAAGTTCGCACAACGTTTATTGAATCGGTCGTGTTGTGAAATTGTTATTTACGATAGTGTAAGACAATGGTCATGCAGTGGGTGTATTTTTGGTGTACTTTTTAGTCATAAAATAGTTAAATAAAGGTATAATAATATAACTATACAAGCAAAACGTACCTTTAAAAACTAAAAAACCACACCTTTAACAGTGTGGTTTATAGCTATTTAACTCTTGTGATCGCGACAGGATTCGAACCTGTGACCGTCTGCTTAGAAGGCAGATGCTCTATCCAGCTGAGCTACGCGACCCGAAAAACACAAGTTCAAAAGAATTTTCTTTGAGCAAGCTATTACAAGTATAGCAATATCTACAAAGGTGTGTACTTCATAACGCTGTTTAAAAGCGGTTGCAAATATAGTAGTATTTTAATAAGTCTCGTGTGTTTTTAAAGGGAAAACTATGCGACATCATGAACTTAGTGGTTAAGTGCTTTGTTATCAGCAAACCTACTTGCTTGTTCCTGTGTAATTTCTACTGTAACGCTACCATCCTCGTCTATGGACAACAATTTTACTAATTGTAATTTATTGGCAAGTTGCGGGTTCCAATACGTTTTTGTTCTCACATAGTTTTCAGTAAAACCATAAATGTATCCCTGCTTATTCTCTGATTCCCAAAGGACTGTTTTTATCTTTCCCAGTTGGCTTTCATAAAATGCACGACGTTTTTTAACAGATAAGCCTCTTAGCATTTTAGACCTTTTGGCCCTTACTTCTTGCGGCACAACACCATCCATGACAGCTGCCTCGGTATTATCACGTTCTGAATAGGTGAATACGTGCAAATAAGAAATGTCTAACTCGTTTAAAAAATGATAGGTCTCTAGAAAAAGTTCATTCGTTTCTCCTGGGAAACCCACAATCACGTCGACACCTATACAACAGTCGGGCATAAAGGACTTTATAGTTGATACTCTATCTAGAAACAACTCTTTATTGTATCGCCGTTTCATTTTACCCAACAACTCATTACTACCCGACTGCAACGGAATATGAAAATGCGGTACAAACGCATTTGCCTGTGAGACAAAAGCAATCGTTTCGTTTTTTAATAAATTAGGCTCGATACTCGAGATACGCAATCGCTCGATTCCAGGAACGGTATCCAGCGCGTTGACAAGATCTAAAAAGGTATGCTCGTGTCTTTTATTACCAAACTCGCCTTTACCATAATCACCTATATTGACACCCGTTAAAACAATTTCTTTAATCCCTTGCGCGCTTATGGCCATCGCATTTTCTAGAATGTGTTGCATGGTATCACTACGAGAAATCCCCCTAGCAAGCGGTATGGTGCAGTAAGTACATTTATAATCGCAACCGTCCTGCACTTTTAAAAAGGCCCGAGTACGATCACCTATGGCATAAGAGCCTACATAAAAATTTGCATCTTCAATATCGCACGAATGTATTTGTGTGGGAGCATCCTTGCTTAATTGGTTTAAATAGTCAGTGATTTTAAATTTTTCAGTCGCACCTAATACCAAATCTACACCGTTTACAGCAGCAAGTTCCTCGGGTTTTAGTTGTGCATAACAACCTACCGCTATGGTAAAGGCGTCTTTATTGAGTCGCTGTATTTTGTTTACAATGCTCTTAAATCGTTTATCGGCGTTATCGGTAACACTGCATGTGTTCACGACATAAATGTCTGCAACATCTTCAAAATCGACTCGTTCATAACCCTGCGCCTCAAAACCTCTTGCGATGGTAGAGGTCTCGCTAAAATTAAGTTTGCAACCTAGTGTGTAAAAAGCAACTTTTTGAGGCGATTTTTCTTGCGTCATATCTTTTTTGTGTGAGCGTGCAAAGGTATTGAAACTCTTTGATTTATCGGTATTCATGGTCGTTAGTCTTTGTCAAACTTGCAACGATGCAGTAGGGTAACTATTTGTTTTTAATGGTTTTCGCTTTCGCGAAAGCGAACCTATAAACATCCTGATTTCACCGTATTGGACTTCATTATTTTAAAAGATTACGTCCACCGCTTAAATCAAAAAACGCCTGTAAGAAATTACAAGCGTTTTAAAGTTTAAAAATGTTTCTATTAACCTCTACCGGTGCCTCTTCGCTCAGTATTATTACTACCGCTATTTCTAACCGGTGCGGTTTGCGCGGGTGCGGTTCTTTGCGCAGGTGTCGCCCTAGTTTCAGTCGCCCGTGGTGGTGCTGGGGCAGGTCTAGATGCTCTTTGCGGTGCCACCTCTCTGGGTGCCGTGCGAACTTCTCGTTGTGCGGGCACTTGTTGCGGTGCTGCTTGTCTAGGTGCAACGGTACGTACTTCTCGTTGTGGCGCAGCTGCGGGCGCTGTATTGGTTCTTACATTTCTTTGCGAGGTATTTATTTGCTCGGTTCTCGTGGCGCGTGTCGCATTGTTGGGCTCCACGGTGCGAGAATTTCTACTTTCTACAGCGTTATTGACGTTTTCTTGTCTTTGGGCCGGTATGGTCGTTGTGTTTCTAGTGCTGCGATTTGCGCGAGTTGATTCACTAGTGTTTACACTACTGCGGCTCGTGTTGTTGTCAGTAGCAGCTTCACGACCGTTTACTGCGTTGCGTCTATCGGTTGTACCGGTGTTAGTAGCTCTAGCACCTGCATTATTGTCGGTGCGTTGCGGTCTAGTATCTACGGCATTACTGGTCCTACCGGTATCACTGGTTCTAGAAGTAGCGGTGTAAAGACTGCGGTCTCTAGCAACTGTTCTTCTTCCTGTTGCAATGTCGGCACGTTGTGTAGTTACACTTCTATCTTCAATGATACGGCCACGGTTGTCGCGACGCCCACGCTCAAAACTTTGAAAAACAACCCGGTCGTTAGGTCTATAAAAATTTCTAAAATTATTAAAGTCACTGTAACGTCCATTATAGTAGTAAGGTCTATCCCAGTTTAAGCGGTGGTATGCCCAGTCATAGCGTATAGGATTGTAAAAATCTCTATAGGGTGTATTCCACACGATGCAATTATTTACAAACGGCACTCCATAAAACCCATGCCATGGCTGATACACATAAACCCTGTTAAAGCGGTTTACAAACCCTGATGTTCTCCAAATAATCCCTGGTCTTCTATAAAACACACTTAGGTTACCTATACGATTTACAAAACCATTGCGATAGCTTATAAAAACATTTCCTGCTTGTATAATACGACCAAAACTGTCATAAAAAATCGGAATGTTTTCTATTTGTGTCACCGCTCCATAAACATCATACTGTATAAATGGGTCATAAAAGAAACCTGTATTAAAAGAAAAACCGGTATTGCGATTAATTCTGTTGAAATTTAGTTCAGCAATTTGATCGATGTAATTAAAATCAAATTGCCCGTCTGGAAAAACGGCAAACTCTACGGCTCCTTCTTGAAAAATAAAGCCGTTTTCATACCCGCGTCTTAAATCGACTGCTGTCGCGGTGGTGGCAGCTAGGAGATTTACTAAGAAGTAAATGCCTAAAAAGGTAGATAGCTTTTTCATAATGTATGGTTTTACCATCGCGCAACTTGCACGATACTTATGAATATACAACCAGCGTGCCAGAATTTATTTTAAGCACGCGGTGCAATTTAAGAATGACTCTAGAAAATAGTAAACTATTGTATTACAATATGTTGGTTTTATGTTACGCTTTCGCGAAAGCGAAATAAGTCCACAAGCAGCGGTGTAATAAAAAGCGGGGTGTTTATTTAGTAAATCGTATTTTAACTATAGGCGTAGAGAGGTATAAATCCAAAGGTTCTTCTATAGGATGGCGGGCGTCTAGTATGTAAGTAACATTGTTAAGAACAACTTGTACCTGGCTGTCCTCTTCATTGCCATAAGGTCTCACGGTTTTATTAATGCTGTAGATATCGCCTAGGTTGCTACCTGGGGCAAGCATTCCTTGTGGTACTGCGCTGTTTTCTAAAATTTCAATTTGTTTCACTCGGTTGTTAGTTAGGTGAAAGTCTATAAGGTTTAAACTGTCTTTTTTGTAACGATACATACTGTTCCTCGCGGTTGTTGCATCTTGGTTTTCTTTTACTAAACTATCTCCCGGTTTCAACACAGTATTTGTAAGCACCTTAAGCGTGGAACCCAGTTGTAAATTGCCCAGGCCGTTGTGCTCTAAAATTTTGTGAAGCATCGCCGCTTCTAGAACAGCGGGTTCAGTTGAAATTGGTAATTCGATTTGCTGATTTTCAACAGTTTCTGTAGATAAATTTTCAACATTTTCACTAGCTGCTGGGCTGTTGTCTTTGCATCCCACGACAATCCATAGAAAAACAAAAGAATAGATGACTTTATACATGATGTTCTTTTTAAAAACTGTATAAAATTACAACTACTGCACCGCTTCTTTATAAACTTTTAGACATCTTTCACGAGCAAAGCTGTGATCGACCACCATTGCTGGGTATTTAGTGGTATTGTTTTCGGGAACCCATTTATTAGTGTATTCACGCGTTTTATCGAATTTATCGATTTGTGTCACTGGGTTAAAAATCCTAAAATAGGGTGCAGCATCTACACCACTACCGGCTGCCCATTGCCAGTTACCCACGTTGCTAGCGAGCTCAAAGTCCAGTAATTTTTCTGCAAAATATCGCTCGCCCCATCGCCAGTCTATGAGTAAATGTTTACATAAAAAGCTGGCTACCAGCATGCGTACACGGTTGTGCATGTAACCTGTCGCATTAAGTTCGCGCATGCCAGCGTCCACGAGTTTGTAGCCTGTGGTGCCTGTTTTCCATTTCTCAAAGTCGGCCTCGTCGTTGCGCCATTCTATACGATCATATTTAGGCCTGAAAGAACTGTTTGCGGTATGCGGGAAGTGATATAAAATTTGGATAAAAAACTCTCGCCAAATAAGCTCTGACAAAAACGTCTTATCATTTGCAGCATAGGCCTTTTTTACCATGTTGCGCACACTCACAACACCAAATCGCAAGTATGTACCTAATTTACTTGTGCCCTGTACGGCTGGAAAATTGCGTGTCTTATCATAATTCGCAATAAGTGTAGGTGAAATATCATAAGCAGGTACAAGGATGGTTGATTTTTCAAAACCCATATCGCTGAGACTCACATCGGGCAACGCGTCATTTTTAAGGCAATTATTAAGAAAAGGACTTGTTGCGTGATTGGTCAGGTTTTTAGGGTCGCCTATTTGCTCTTGAAACGTTTCTAACCATTTGTTTTTGTAAGGGGTGTACACGACATAAGGATCGCCATCGTTTTTGACAACATCATTTTTTTCAAAAATAACCTGATCTTTAAACGTTTTAAAGGCTACCGCGTGTGTAGTCAATAGTTGTTCAACACGACTGTCTCTTTCTATTGCATAGGTCTCGTAATCACGATTTGTAAAAACAGCCTCAACGTTGTAATCTTTTAAAATATCAACAAAAACAGTTTCTGGATTGCCATAATACAGTGCAACCGCACTACCGTGGTCCTTTTTAAGAATTGCGCGCATGCGCTGCAATTCTTCCCAAATAAAGGTTACCCGAGCGTCGTTTCTAGGTAAAATATCAACTATATTTTTATCAAATATAAATATAGGTAACACAGGATTGCCAGCTTGTAATGCTGCTAGCAATCCTACATTATCGTCTAATCGCAAGTCGCGTCTAAACCAAAAGATATTGACCTTTTTGGCATTCATGTTATCCAATATTTAAAGTGGATTTACCACCATCTACTCCTATGATTTGACCGGTTATCCATGAAGCGTTGTCACTAAGTAGAAAAACTGCTGCGCTTGCAATATCGTCTGGTGTACCTACACGTTTTAGTGGATGTAGTTCACCCATCTTTGCTTTTTTATCGTCGCTGTTTAACATGCGACCTGCAAGTGGCGTGTCGACAAGTGAAGGCGCAATCACATTAATACGCACGGTAGGAGCATATTCAGATGCTAGGGCTTTTGCAAATCCTTCTATCGCACCTTTTGCAGCGGCGATACTGGTATGAAAGGGCATTCCTTTACCCACTGCAACGGTAGAAAAAAGTACCACACTGCTGCCAGCCTCTTTTGTTAAAAGTGGCAACGCGCTGCGCAATACGTTTACCAAGGCAAAGAAATTAATAGCCATATCTTCTTCAAAATGCTCTTGTTTCAACATTTTAAAAGGCTTTAAATTAATACTGCCAGGGCAGTACACAAAACCGTGCAGCAATTCAGGTAAAAGCGTGGTATCTAGATTTTCGGTAAGGGCGTCAAAAGGTATGTGCTTGACACCAGCAGGTAAATTTTCAGCTTCACGAGATGCGACATAAACATTGTTGCCAGCGTGTAACTCGTGTACGATTGCATTTCCGATTCCGTGGCTGCCGCCTATAAGTAGTATATTTTTAGACATGTGTTTGTTTGTTTAATTATTTGTGATTGAATGAACCGAAATGGTTGATGAGTGCGCTTTCGCGAAAGCGAAATATTTCTTCTAACTTTCTCTTAACCAGTAAACTATGAGCGATTTTACCAAGAAAACCAAGTGGTAAGCGGTAATGTATAACATCCTCCATAAGCGTGCCGCCAGGAATTTCACTTATAAAATGTTTGTGATGCCATGTAGCATACGGACCGTAAAGTTGCTCGTCTACAAAGTATTTTTGGTCGTGTACCTGAGTTATATGTGTTACCCAATTTGTACGAAAAAAGGGTAGGGGTTTTACACTGTATTCTATAAGTTGGCCTGCATACATGCCGCGCTCTGTGCCATATTGCACGGTCATTTCCATTTCGGGCGGCGTGAGTAACTTTAAATTATTAGCATCGGTAAGGAATTTCCAGGCCTCGTCTAACGGAATAGGTATTTTTTGTTGTGCTGTAAACTGGTAAAGTTTCAATGGATTTTGTTTAAGACTCAAAAGTAATATTTAAACAAAACTGTTCTTAAAAAGCTTTGTTAAATATGTTAAAGACTATCATCGCGCAACTCTCCGTTAGAATACTTGGGACCTAAAGCTATTTTCACACCAACGATGAATAAAAAGTTGCTGGGATTTACCGCTACATTGGCTGGGGAATTTGTAAAACTATACGGTTCGCCAAATGTTGTTGTAAACGTGGGTGCTGCAAACACTTGGACACTACGTCTAAAATAATAATTAAAACGTGTGGTCAACTCACCATAAAGCGCTGCATTTGATGCATTTGTACTATCTAATTGTATAGGGAAAATGATTGCACCATCACTTCCTGCATAGCGATTATCCACAGGTTTATTTAAAAATTGAACACCTAAACGCGGTGCGATATCTAGTTGAAACCTGTTGCGGGTGTAGCTATAAACCGGCCCAATGGCGAGGCTGCTATGCTCAAAAGATACTGTGGGTGCATCGCTTATGAAATTTGCGTTGCGCGCCATAGATTGATTAGACTGGTGTCTCGCAGCAATGCTCATACCCCAGTGCTTATTTTTACAGGCTTCAAAGGTAAGACCAATAGTTAAACCAGATCCTGCATAGTCATTAAAAGTGCCTAGCGGTTGGGCAACGCCCATATCTAGTGCGAGGTTGTATTTAGGAATCTCTCGTAAATGCACATCCATATTTTGTACAACATCTTCTTGGGCCACACTTAATGTAGCGATAACTAAAAATAAGAGTTTAAATAAAGTCTTCATAACATTCAAAAATAGTAAACTTAACTGTTTTAAACATCGTATTAAAGCATATTGTGATACCTTTGACATAAACATTTATTTTATGAAAAGGCTTTATGTAACATCCTTTTGGTCTTTTTTATTTATCTAAAAAGCATCAGGTGCAGCACAAGCTAGATTAAAAAAAATGTTTTAAAAACTCACATTTTCACACTTAAATAACGCACCATGGAAAGACTTACCGAAGAACAAATACAACAACATCTTAAAAACATAGATGGTTGGGATTATTATGATGATGCTATTCATACTACTTTTGAATTTGAGAACTTTATGGACTGCTTTTCGGTGATGACGCGCATTGCTATGGAAGCCGAAAAAATGGACCATCATCCAGACTGGCACAACACCTATGCAACACTAGAAATATCTCTTTCTACACATGATGTAAATGGTCTTACCGAAAAGGATTTTAAACTAGCAGCTGCTATCGAGCATATTGTGGGTGACGAATAGAATCCCTTAACATACTACTTAAAAAGCTACTAAATTTTAGTGGCTTTTTTTGTGGAATTACTTGTGGCAGAATGAAACACAAAAACAAATGGTGCTGCTCAAAATAAGTTTTTTAAGATATTTCCACGATTAACGGTAATACTGGTATCGCGAAATCTTTTAGCAAGGAGGCGTTAATCAGATTCCTCCTCGGTTTCAATTTTTGGCAAATTGTAAATAAGATGCTCTAACGGCACCTCTTTATCAATAATTCCTACCTGAATAAATTCTTTTGAGATAATTTCTACAGTTTCCTGCCATAATTGGTCATCGCTAAAATCTGTGCGCATGAGCCACTGTTGTACATCGCCTACTTGCAGATTGTAATGTGAAGCGATGGTTGTGTCAATGCAAGGAATGTCTTTAAAATCGGCTGTGTAGGCATTTATGATGTGTAGCATTTTAGCTAGTGCTTCACTTTTTTCTTTAATCGCCGTTGTTGTTGCGGCAATAACAAAGCTAGGCCAAGGTGACGCGATTGTTTCTAATCTTTTAAAAACACCATCGTCCACGATAGGTTGCGTCATGTAGCGCTCCCATAAAAATATTTGTGCTTCATTTTTTTGTAAGGCGTCAACAGCTCCATCCAGAGTGTTTACAAGTTTAAATTTTATGGTTTCGGTATTCCAGCCGTGACGCTTTGCTAGAAGATAACTCATAAGATGCGAGCCACTGCCATATCTACTTATAGCAATAGTGGCATCCTGTAATGACGATAAATGTGTGACGCTTAGGTGACTAGGAATATGCACACCCCACAAAAGCGGTGATTGCACATACACTTGTAAAATGCGCGAGTCGTTACCAGCAATTATGTCTTTTACAATACCATCGGTAAGAATGCACGCAACATCTATTTTACCACTACGCAGCAATTTGCTCATGCGTCCAGTTCCCTCGGGTACATCTTGCCACAATAGGTTTATCCCAGCTTTTTCAAAGGCACCGTCTTCAATAGCGAGGTGCCAGGGAAGGTTAAAATGTTCTGGTACACCACCTATTTTAATGGTTATCATATTGTTAACTTATTTAATAAAGCCCGTAAACAGCATGTAAAGATACTTGTTAAAAAATAGTCGCTAGGCAGGCGTTGTATAATTTTAAGTTAAAAGCTAGCAATAATGTCTAATGACTTTTTAATAAGTGCATCTATGGTCTCTTGCGGCTGTTTTGAAAATATACCATTAGCACGGTTTGCAAGAATGGCATTAAGAGATACGGCGCGGTGACCTAGCAACAAGGCAAGCGCATAAATTCCCGAAGTTTCCATTTCTAAATTTGTGATTTTTTCGTCTTTAAAAGAAAAATTCTGCAATTGCGTTTGCAGCATGTCTAGCGATGGTTTAAGCCTGATGCTTCGGCTTTGTGGTCCATAAAAGCCTACATTTGTCACTGTATTACCTGTAATAAATCCTTCGTTTAAAAATTTCTTGGCTAATTCTTGATTTGCCTGAATCACATAGGGTTTTGAACTATTTTCTGGCACCTGCACTTGTTCTTTAAACGCTTTCGCGAAAGCGTAATCCTCAACATCACCATCGTACCAATGCGCCAACGAGTCCAATCCAACCCCGCGTTTAGACAGTAAAAAGCTATCCACAGGAATATTTTTTTGGATTGCACCCGAGGTACCTATACGAATGATGTCCAGTGATGTCAACTGCGATTTTATCTCGCGCGTTTTTAGATTTATGTTTACCAGCGCGTCCAGCTCGTTTAACACAATATCTATGTTATCAGTGCCTATTCCGGTAGAAATAACGCTGATGCGCTTGTTATTGTAAACGCCTGTATGCGTATGAAATTCTCGTTTTTGTGTCGTAAACTCTAAAGTTTGAAAATATTTTGAGACTTCTTGCACGCGATCGGGGTCGCCCACGGTAATGACCGTGTTTGCCAGTTGCTCTGGTTTTAAATTGAGGTGATAAATACTGCCGTCGGCATTTAAAATAAGTTCGGATGGTGCAATAGGCATATTAAAAGGACATTGCGATTACCGAAATTTCTACATTTACATATTTCGGCAGATTTGCGACTTCCACGGTTTCTCTAGCGGGCGCGGTATCTTCCTTAAAATAGCTTCCATAAACTGTGTTCACACGATTAAAATTCTTCATGTCACTTAAAAAGATAGTCGCTTTTATAACATTGTCAAAATCCATATTTGCTTGCGCAAGAATGTTTTTTAGGTGATTCATTACAAGGTGCGCTTCATTCTCTAAATCGTCTATTAATAAATCTCCTGTTGCAGGATCTATGGCGATTTGTCCACTTGTGTAAAGCGTGTTTTGTTTAGGTAAAGTAACTAGCACAGCCTGATTGTAAGGGCCGATAGGATTAGGAGCTTGCGCGGAGTAAATAATTTTTTTCATAGTGTTTTTGATCGATGCGTGTTTAAAAAAGTTTTTTGCGCAAGATATAAATGGATGTGGAACAAATCACAAAAGAAGCTAACAGAATAAAGGCAATCACATATTGGCCGTACAAAAACTTTCCGGTAGCAAACAACAAACTGTACACCCCACAAATCCCCAGAAAGAAACCGCTGATTTTTGCTGGGAAATTGTGAAATTTTGATTCGCTTTTAAAAATAGTTTCTTGAAAATGATTCAATGTTTTAGTGGTAGATGGATTTGTAAAATAAGTCACAAACAACCATGCGGCTGTCGTTATAATAACGTTTAAACACATTTTTTCATAGTTAAGCATGCTTCCAAAAAAGCCTAGTTCAAATTTAGTATCACAAAATAGTGCAACTGCAATTATAAAAGACACTGCCATTGCAGCAATCTCACTCCACGGATTGATGCGGTACCAAAACCACCTTAAAATAAAAAGAAGTCCCGAGCCTGCACCAATTTGTATAACAAGGTCAAATGCGTCTTTTGCCTGTTCTAAAATCAACGCAAGAAGACATGCTAGCAGCATCATGACAACCATAGATATTCTTCCTACGGTCACTTTTTGTTGTTCGCTAGCCGTTTTATTAATAAAGCGCGCATAAAAATCATTGACAACATAACTAGAACCCCAGTTTAAATGGGTTGAAATGGTACTCATAAAAGCAGCGATAAGCGATGTTACCACAAGACCCAGTAATCCAGCGGGTAAAAATGTGAGCATTGCCGGATAACTTAAATCGTCTTTTACAAATCGTGGATTTAAATCAGGAAAAGCTCGAGCTAGGGTTTCAACATCGGGGTATATGATAAGAGATGCTAGTGCGATAATAATCCATGGCCATGGTCTAAGCGCGTAATGAGCAAGGTTAAAAAAAAGAACCGCCCAGACTGCATTTTTCTCGTCTTTAGCAGCAAGCATGCGTTGTGCCACATAACCGCCACCTCCGGGCTCGGCTCCAGGATACCAAGTGCTCCACCATTGTACAGCAAGTGGAATGAGAAAAATCCCCATGATTAAATCAGTATTAGAAAAATCAGGGAGTAAAGCTAATTTGGGAACAATGTTAGCATGATTTATTAGCGCATCCATACCACCGACCTCAGGTAAATTAACAATATAAACAGTGGCCCAAATAGAACCTGCCATTGCAACAATAAATTGAACAAAATCTGTAATAAGCACGCTTTTTAACCCACCTAAAAGACTGTAGGCTACAGTAACAATACTCGCAATAATGAGAGATTTTGCAGCACTAAAATTAAACATCACGTGACCTATTTTAATAGCTGCAAGACAAACAGTACCCATGATAATTACATTAAAAACAACACCTAAATACAACGCTCTAAAACCTCTTAAAAATGCGGCGCTTTTACCATCATAACGCAATTCATAGAATTCTAGGTCTGTAGTAATACCGCTGCGACGCCACAACTTTGCATAAAAAAATACTGTTAACATACCCGTTAGCAAAAATGCCCACCATTCCCAGTTTCCTGCAACTCCGTTTTTCCTAACAATATCAGCGACAAGATTAGGAGTGTCAGCTGCAAATGTGGTAGCAACCATAGATACCCCTAACAACCACCACGGCATGTTGCGATTGGATAAAAAAAACGAAGAACTATTTTTAGAACTGCTTTTTGCCACTACGATACCTATTAGTAATGAAACGACCATAAAAGCAAGAATAATGATAAAGTCAACTAGGGCTAATTTCATAGAAGAAAGTTATTAACGATAACGATATATTTAAGTTTAAAGGCTAAATATAAATTAAATGGTAAGCTATATTCATTTTTGTTTAATATTTTAGCGATGTTTTTATTAAAAATTGAATGGACAAAAAGATTAAGAAGATAGGGGTAATGACATCAGGAGGAGATTCTCCTGGTATGAACGCTGCAATACGATCGGTAGTGCGCACCTGTGCATATCACGGAATTGAATGTTTAGGGATTTACCGCGGCTATGAGGGTTTAATAGAAGGAGACTTTAAAGAAATGACAGCGCGCAGCGTTAAGGACATTATTAATAAAGGCGGGACTATTTTAAAAAGCGCAAGATCTAAGCAGTTTAGAACTGCAGAAGGACGCAAATTAGCTTATGAAAAAGCAACGGCTGCCGGCATGGATGCACTTGTTGTTATAGGTGGTGACGGTAGTTTTACCGGTGCACTTATTTTTAACGAGGAGTTCGGTTTTCCAGTAATGGGGATTCCTGGAACTATCGATAATGATATATTTGGAACATCCAACACATTAGGTTTTGACACGGCGCTTAACACGGTGGTGGATTGTATCGATAAAATAAGAGACACGGCGAGCTCTCACAACAGACTGTTTTTTGTAGAAGTGATGGGTCGCGATGTGGGGCATATTGCGCTTAACGCCGGTGTGGGCGCAGGTGCCGAAGAAATTTTAATTCCCGAAGAAAATTTAGGTAAAGAAAGACTTGTTGAAAGTTTAAAACGCAGTAGAGCGTCAGGAAAGACCTCGAGTATTGTTGTCGTTGCCGAGGGAGATAAAACCGGCGATAGCGTTTTTGACTTAAAACTGTATGTAGAACAAAACATGCCTGAGTATGAAGTGCGTGTTTCGGTTTTAGGCCACATGCAACGTGGTGGAGCACCATCTTGTTATGACCGCGTTTTAGCTAGCCGTATGGGTGTAACCGCTGTTGAAAGTTTATTACAAGGAAAAAGTAATTACATGGTCGGTATACGTGATAATGTCATTGAATTGTGTCCTCTAGAAAAGGCGGTAAAAGGAAAGACTAAAATAGACCTGGAGTTATTGCGCGTAAGTGATATCATGACCACCTAAAAACATTTAATACGTTATAAATCAAATCAATAATTAAATTTAAAAAAATGAGTAAAAAGTTAAGATTGGGTATCAATGGTTTCGGTCGTATAGGCCGCATCGTGTTTAGAGCTACCTTAAAAAGAGAGAACGTAGAAGTTGTTGCAATCAATGATCTTGTAGATATTGAGCAACTAGCCTATTTATTAGAATATGACTCGGTACACGGTCGTTATGGTGGTACTATTGAAATACAAGGAGACAGCCTTATTATAGATGGTGTTAAGGTACGTGTGACTAGTGAGCGCGACCCTAGAAACATTAAGTGGGATGAAGTAGAAGTAGACGTCGTTGCAGACTGTACTGGTATTTTCACTGAACTAGATAACGCACAGGCGCATCTAGATGCAGGCGCTAAAAAGGTCGTTATATCTGCACCATCCAAAACAGCACCTATGTTTGTTATGGGTGTTAATGACCATGAACTAACTGCTGCAAATACAATTGTATCAAATGCGTCTTGTACAACAAATTGTCTTGCGCCCATGGCCAAAATTCTTAATGATTCATTTGGAATCGAGGAAGCGTTGATGACTACTGTACATGCTGCCACTGCAACGCAACCTACTGTGGACGGTCCTAGTAAAAAAGATTTTAGAGGCGGTCGTAGTGCCATGGTTAATATCATCCCATCATCTACCGGTGCAGCAGTAGCGGTTACTAAAGTAATTCCATCTTTAAAAGGAAAACTTACAGGTATGGCTTTCCGCGTACCTACAGTAAACGTATCGGTAGTAGATCTTACTGTTAAATTAAGTAAGGAAACAAACTTAGCCGAAATTCACGCAGCATTTAAGAAAGCTGCCGAAGGAGAATATAAAGGAGTTGTGGGGTATACCGAGGAACCTGTTGTTTCACAAGATTTTGTAAGTGACGACCGCACAAGTATTTATGACGCAAGTGCAGCTATTGAACTTAACAGTACCTTTTTTAAACTAGTAAGTTGGTACGATAATGAATTTGGTTACTCTAATAAGTTAGTAGATCTAGCTGAAAAAGTTCACGCACTTTAATTTTACAAATACTAAACCTGCAATTATTTATATTGCAGGTTTTTCTTTTAAATCTACCTTATGATTTTAATTACCGATAGTGGTTCTACAAAGTGCGACTGGATAGCACTAGATAACAATGGCGAAGAAGTGTTTAAAACCCGTACCAAAGGTCTTAATCCTGCCATCTTACAACCCGAGGAGTTGCTCATACGAATTTCAGAGAATGAGGAGCTTAAAGCACATCGCGGTCGTGTTGAAAAAGTTTATTTCTATGGTGCTGGATGCGGGACCGAAAAGCCACGATTAGCACTAGAAAATCAGCTTAAAGATTTTTTTAAAATAGATGCTGTAATTGTTAAAGAGGATACCGCAGCTGCTGTTTATGCAACAGTAGGGGATAAACCTGGTATTGTTTGTATTTTAGGTACCGGATCAAACTGCTGCTATTCTGACGGTAAAAACATAGAACAGCGCGTTGTTTCTTTAGGTTATACCATCATGGACGAGGCTAGTGGCAACTGGTATGGTAAAGCCTTATTGCGTGATTACTATTTTAACAACATGCCTAATGATCTTAAAGAACGATTTGTAGCCTCTTACAATGTAGATGCCGATTTTATCAAAGCAAATTTATATAAGTCGCCCAATGCAAACGCTTATTTAGCAAATCATGCTGAATTTATCTTTCAAAACCTAGAAGAAGGCTACATCAAAAAATTGTTGAGACGCGGTTTACGTAAATTCTCTAAACACATGATTATGCAGTTTCAAGAAGAAGCCAAATCTTGTAAGGTACATTTTGTAGGAAGTATCGCGCACTTTGCGTCGCGCAGGATACACCAGGTAGCAGAAGAATTTGATTATGAAGTTGGAAAAATTGTACGCAGACCAATTGATGGACTTGTAGAGTATCATCAAGCTAAAATAAAAGCGTCCAACGCCTTGTAACTTTAAAGCCCGATGTCATTATCGGGTTTTTTATTGCTGTTTTACCACATGCACACCAGCCGATTGTGCAAAAACGTAAAAAACAATTTTTGATTTTGTGAAGCTTATTTGAAATAAGAATGTAAGATCCTTTATTTTTCTAAAATCCTGATTATTAATTACCCACTGCGGGAAACCATTTACAATACCTGTTTCACTCGCTGCATCATTCCACGTAGATTTTGCAAGTTTGTACAATGTCCACGGTTTTTGTGGTGCAATTGATACTATTTTTTTGTGTATCGCAAGATCCCTGTGTATAACTTCTTCCCAAATAGGCAGGCTTATTGTTTCCTTAAAGGTACACTGTTTGTTTTGTAGTAAAGCGTTGTCGTCATTTTGTAAAACACGTGCTTTAAAAAAGTCTTCTTGGGATATTGCCTCCACAAAAAAGTTAGATTCATCCTTTTCTAACTTCTCCTCGTTCACAAAAATGTTTATCGTATGTGTTTTAGTATCAATCGTGCCATAAAAGGGTAGCGGCTGCTTCTTTTTGTTCTCGGGCCACGATTTTAAAAGAGTTTTAGGAGGTTGCTTGTCGCTTTCACTTAAATTGATAATTTGCCTGGCAACAGTAGCTAGCGGTTTAATAACGTTTGCAGCTTCTTGTATCTGCTTATTTGTAATCGTATTTTTCTCTTCTTTACTGCGCATGAGCATTTCATACCAGCTTAAACTTTTGCCTAAATAGCGTTCTAAAAATTTAAACATCGTACGTGTAAAAGAATCAATCGTTTAACAGCAATTCTAAAATATCGATTGCAGCATCACTAATTTTTGTACCTGGTCCAAAAACAGCTGCCACACCAGCGTTGAATAAAAACTCATAATCCTTGCGAGGTATCACGCCACCTACAACGATCATGATATCTTCACGGCCATACTTTTTAAGTTCTTCCATTACTTGTGGGACCAGGGTTTTATGCCCTGCTGCAAGCGATGACACACCCAGCACGTGCACGTCATTTTCTACTGCTTGTTTAGCAGCTTCGGCGGGTGTTTGAAATAAAGGCCCAATATCGACGTCAAAACCTACATCTGCATACCCTGTTGCAACTACTTTTGCGCCTCGATCGTGCCCGTCTTGCCCCATTTTTGCAATCATTATACGTGGTCTCCGGCCTTCTTTTTTAGAGAAAAGGTTTGCTAATTGTTGCGCTTTCGCGAAAGCGGAATCATTCATAATCTCTTTTTTATAAACACCTTGTACACTTTTTATTGTTGCCTTGTAGCGGCCATACACATTTTCTAATGCATCTGATATTTCGCCTAAAGTAGCGCGCTCTTGTGCGGCAATTACCGCGTGTTCTAATAAGTTCCCCTTTTTATCGCGCGCACAATTTGTTAGATTCTGTAAAGCTGATTGAACCCTGTCATTATTCCTCGAGTTTTTTATTTCTTTGAGTCGGTTTACTTGTTCTAAACGCACCGCTGCATTGTCTATTTCTAGAGTATCTATCATATCCTCGTCTGGGCTAGGGTATTTGTTAACACCCACAATGACGTCGATCCCGCTGTCGATGCGTGCTTGCTTTTTTGCAGCCGCTTCTTCTATGCGCATTTTAGGTATGCCTGCCTCGATTGCTTTGGTCATGCCGCCTAGTTGCTCCACTTCTTCAATAAGTTCCCACGCCTTTTGCGCTATTTGCGCTGTTAGCGATTCTACATAATAAGAGCCTGCCCATGGGTCTACAGTTTTGGTAATACCAGTTTCTGCTTGTAAATATAATTGTGTGTTTCTTGCGATGCGGGCGCTAAAATCTGTAGGCAAAGCGATTGCCTCGTCCAGTGCATTTGTGTGTAAGCTTTGTGTGCCACCAAATGCTGCTGCTGCCGCTTCTATGGTCGTGCGAGCGACATTGTTAAATGGATCCTGCTCGGTAAGCGACCACCCGCTAGTCTGACAGTGTGTGCGCAGCGCTAATGATTTTTCATCCTTTGGATTAAATTGTTTGATTAGTTTTGCCCACAGCATACGAGCCGCACGCATTTTGGCAATTTCCATAAAGTGGTTCATGCCTATTGCCCAAAAAAACGATAGCCGTGGTGCAAACTCATCGATACTCATTCCTGCTTCTAGTCCTTTACGTACATACTCTAAACCATCGGCTAGGGTATATGCAAGTTCTATATCACTGGTCGCACCGGCCTCATACATGTGGTATCCAGAAATGGATATAGAGTTAAATTTAGGCATGTGGTTGCTGGTATACTGAAAGATATCTGCAATGATTTGCATGCTGGGTTGTGGCGGGTAGATATAGGTGTTTCTAACCATAAACTCCTTAAGTATATCGTTTTGTATGGTTCCACTTAAATCTTTTATAGAGACTCCTTGTTCTATAGCCGCGACAATATAAAAAGCCATAATTGGCAATACAGCACCATTCATGGTCATGGAAACGCTCATTTCATTTAACGGAATACCGTCAAATAGTATTTTCATATCCTCTACAGTATCTATCGCTACACCAGCTTTACCCACATCACCTTCTACACGCGGGTGGTCGCTATCATATCCACGGTGTGTCGCAAGGTCAAAAGCAACCGAAAGCCCTTTTTGACCAGCGGCAAGGTTGCGTCTATAAAATGCATTAGAATCTGTCGCGCTAGAAAAACCTGCATATTGCCTGATAGTCCACGGCCTGCGCACATACATGGTGGAATAAGGTCCACGCAAGTTGGGTGCAATACCCGCAGCAAAATCTATATGTTTAAGATCCTTAAGGTCTTCTTGTGTATAATATTTTTTTAGAGCGATATTTTCGGCAGTTTCATAAACAGGTACATCGTTAGGTTGCGCTGCGGGAAAACTAAAATTTGCTTTGATGCTTGAAATGTTTTTCCTGCTCATGGAATAGGTGTTTTAAAAGTTTTTACTTTTTTTATTGATTTTCAACAAGTTATTATTTAGTGACCTAGGACTTCTTTAAAATATCCTTTTCAAAAGATTCTGCAAGTCGCGATGCTATTATTGGTTTTATTAATGTTTTGCGGGGATTTTTTTTGGTAAACGGATATAAGTCATATTCATTTTGCAAGGGTTGTGCGCCATCTTTATACTTGTTAACACCCACAAGTATTTTTCTAGCATCTTGTAGCGTTTGCAATTCTTTAGCAGCCGTTTCATCAATTTTGCGTTGTACAGTACCGTCAAACAATGATTGTACAAATCCACCCGCGTTTTCAATGGTTTTAAATAACGCTAATGATTTTTCTGTAAGCTGTTTTGTAAGTGTATCTATGTAATAAGATCCCGCCGCTGGGTTATTTACTTTATCGAGATAGGCTTCATCTTTAAGGATACGCAACTGATTGCGAGCGATGCGACGGCCAAATTCATTTTCCTTATTAAAAAAGTAGTCATAAGGTACATTATAAACGGTGTCTGCGCCTCCCAGGACTGCACTCATACATTCTGTTGTGGTGCGTAGTAAATTGTTGTTGTAATCTAATAATGATTTGTTGCGCAAGCTAGGACTTGCAGTGATGTAACACTTTAGATCAAGGTTGTACATTGCACCTAATGAATTTGTTATAATACGATATGCGCGGTATTTTGCAATCTCCATAAAGTAATTGCTGCCTATCGTGGTGTTCACGTTTATTCGTTTTTCCGCTTTCGCGAAAGCGTTATAAATACCCTCGTCGTGCTCTTTTTGTATATCGCAATATTTATTTAAATACTCATTGAGGTGTGCGGCATAATAGGCTAGCTCTTGCGTGGCGGTGGCACCTGCGATTTGGTAAAGGCTTGTATCCACGGTAAACTGTGCAAAGTGGCCGGGAAACGATTTTATAAATAATTTGTAACGCTCATAATCACTTGCGCCATTAACAAACCAATTCCCGTCACTGCCCAGTCGGTGAATTATATCTATATGGACGTGAACTCGTGGGTTTATGTTATAAATGTCCTGACAATATGCGAGGTCTAAAAACTGTGTATGTATTTGAATTCCGGTTTGTTGAAGATCTTTTAACAGTACGGCGGGATCTATTTCTTTGTGCGGAATGATAAAAATAACACCCTCACTACCGCGTGCAAGTGCGTCTTTTGCAATCTTGTTTGCGATGGCTGCGTTTGCGACAAATATTTTTTGAGAAACATACCAGGCAGCTGTGCAACGTGCAGGAATGTCTAGGGTAGGAGCACTCTCCCTGTGATAAAATGGTTTTATATCGATGCCCTCGGGCGTTGGGGTGATAAGCGCGTCCTGATAACTTTCTCCTTTTAAATCAAACTGGATTTGTTGTTTAAACGCCGCTTCAGAAACCGGTTTAAAATCATCAAAAAGGGAATCACTCATGGTCATTTTGTTTAAGAGAATCTGCATGTTCGATTATATAAACTTCCTCGTTTTCTTTTTTCATGAGGTAGCGTTCGCGGCCAAATTTTTCTATGCCCGCGCTGTCTTGCAATTGCTTTATTTTTTGCTTGTCGGCTGCAATCCCTTTTTTATAAAAATCGCGTGTTTGTTCCTTTTCAGTTATTTGCTGATTCAAGTCTAATTGTGGACCTAACCATGCACTGGAGTCAAAAAATAAAATCCAAACCAAAAAAACGACTGAAATAATCAGGTATTTATTGGTACCTACTTTCCAGTATTTATTGTTTTTAAGTTCTTGCCAAGTCATGGTGTAATTTACAAAATTATGACAATCGCTGGTCTATAATACTGCGTAAGATTTTAACACCCACGGTATTGAATCTGTTAGTGGGTATGATGACATCGGCATAGGCTTTAGTAGGTTCTATAAACTGCTGGTGCATGGGTTTTAACGTATATTGATACCTGTTTAAAACCTCGTCTAAATCCCTGCCACGGTCTGCAATGTCGCGTTTTAAACGGCGTATTAATCGCTCGTCGCTGTCACAATCTATGTACACTTTTATATCAAAAAGGTCTCGTATGCGAGGCATGGTAAGAATTAAAATACCTTCTACAATAACCACTTTACTAGGCGCTGTTTTCAAATTATCACCAGTGCGATTGTGTGCAATAAAAGAATACACGGGCTGGTCGATTGTTTCGCCCCTTTTTAAGGCAATCAAATGTTGTTCTAACAGGTCAAAATCTATACTCTCGGGATGATCAAAGTTTATTTCTACCCGTTCTTCATACGTTAAATCGCTGGTGTCTTTATAATAAGAGTCCTGTGATATGACAGTAACATCGTGATCAGGATATTCATGAACCATTTGTTCAACAACGGTAGTTTTACCGCTTCCTGTGCCGCCAGCGATTCCTAGTATAAGCATATGTACATTTTAAGCGACAAAAATACGTTTATTGATTAATGTTACAGGTTGCTTCTTTCATACAATTATTTTTATTTTTCACTTTCACCATAAGAAGGCAACAAACACACCGCTTATTAACGTAAAAAAAATCCTGAAGGTAACGCTACCAGAATGCGCGTGCGGGTGTGAAATTTATACCTATTATTTTCTGGTCACAACAAATGACAAAATGATACCACTACCAGAAATATCATGGACATCGCCTGAAGACCCTGAAATTTACTGGTTTGAATATAGAGTTGCTAGCGCTACTAAGATAGACTTAATTTCCTTTGAGCACGACGAGGCAACCTTATTTAAAGCCTACAAAAATGGAACTCATAAAATTTTAATACCTAAACAAAAAGTAGTAAAAAGCTATACATGGGACGGTAAGCTTTTAAAAGAAAGATAGTTAGCCGCTTTTTAGTAGGTACATCAATTTGCACCAGATTGCATGTTTTTAAGGCGGTTTAAAAGCAATGTTGCATAGTTAGCTGTTGATTTTCTTCTTGGGGCAATTCTCAATTTCTTGTATGTTGCGGTTGTTGTTAGTTGTCATTATTTGTTGAGATGGAAAATGTATATGAATAACGGATGCGATTGCAGATTCTCATCACTACACATGAAAACATACTATGGAAAATTAATTACAAATTAGCAATAATAATCATTAGGCAATAAACGATAGCCAATAAAAAACTACCAGCCACCGCTCGCGCCGCCACCGCCAAAACCACCACCGCCAAAACCACCACTAAAGCCGCCGCCGCCACCAAAACCACCCGAACTACCACCACCGCCAAAACCGCCACGACCCATACTGCTTAAAATAAGAATATCTAACAACGACCCACCGCCATTAAAGCCGCCATTTTTACCGCCATTTTTATTGCGACTGCTCGCGATTAAAATAAAAATGAATACCAGAAATATGACGATTGCTCCCCATGGCACTTGTTCATCTGACCTCTTTTTGGTTTGCTTAAACTCTCCATTAAGGGCTGCAAAAATGGCATCGGCGCCATTATTAAGTCCAGCAGCATAGTTTTGCGACCTAAAGTGCGGAATCATCACGTCTTCTATAATCCGTTTTGCATCCCTATCGGTTATGCGATACTCAATACCATAACCGGTGTTAATATCTATTTTACGATCGTCTTTAGCAAGGATCACGACAATACCATTATCCTCGTTTGCCTGACCGATTCCCCATTCTTGTCCCCATCGCGCGCCTAGTAAATCCAGTTCTTCGCCTTGAGAACTCGCGATGGTAATCATGACTATTTGGGTAGAGGTAGAGTCTGCATACCGTATCAATTTTTGTTCTAATGCAACCTTGTCATTGGTAGACAATACTTTTGCATAATCATAAACACTGGTTTGGGCGCTACCACTGGGCTTTTGGGGTATGGTAAATTGAGCGCTTGCAATAAAAGCGATACAAAAAACAACGATAAAAACTCTTAAATGCCTGTACATTAACTTGTTGTAATCTCGTCCGAGAGTTCGTTAACATCATTGACATCCCACGGAAAGTATTGTGCAAGTTGTTTACCTACCATAAGAATGCCGTCCACAATGCCTGTAGTAAATTCGCTTTCGCGAAAGCGAGATTCCATAGCATCCTTAACTTGTTGCCAAAACCCATCGTGTACCTTTAAATGTATTCCACGGTCACCAATGACGGCAAACTTGCGAGAGGAGACGGCAAGGTAAATGAGGATTCCATTTTCTTGCTTTGTATTGTCCATTTTTAATAGGTGAAAAATTTCTTGAGCCCGCAAATAGGTATCGCCTGTGCAAACAGCTTCCAGATGGACACGTATCTCGCCACTGGTCTGACTTTCAGCATGGCGTATCGCTGCAACGATACGTTCCTGTTCTTCGGGAGTTAAAAATTCGTCTACCTTAATGCTAGTCATCGTTAGTTATTGAACAAATCGTTGACTTTTGGTGCGGTTGCCGCTGCCTCGTCTGCTTTAAAGTATGGAGATTCATTAAAACCAAAGAAAGCGTTTAAAAGCACACCTGGAAATGTTTTTACTTGTAAATTAAAAGCTTTTACAACCTCGTTGTAGCGATTGCGCTCCACATTGATGCGGTTTTCGGTACGTGACAACTCGTTTATTAACTCTTTAAAGTTTTCGTTTGCTTTTAGGTTTGGATAATTCTCATACGTCGCAAGTAAACGTCCCAATCCTGCACTCACAGCACTTTGTGCTTGTGAATATTGCGCTATGGTTTCAGGGGTTAATTGAGAGGCGTCTACTTGTATAGAAGTAGCCTTGGCACGTGCCTCTACAACGCCTGTTAGCGTTTCTTTCTCAAACTCGGCATACTGTTTTGCTGTTGCGACAATGTTAGGAATTAGATCGTTACGACGCTGGTAGCTGCTTTCTACATTTGCCCATTGCGATCCCACACCTTCTTGTTTTGTGACGGTACCGTTATACCAGCTCGAGCCCCACATAAAGAGGATAACAATAACTCCTACAACTGCCAGAATGGCTATAATTTTTTTACTCATGATTTTTAATTTATTGTGGTTAGTTAAATTTAGTTTTATTAGTACACATTTAAAACACAAAGTTACAAAATCGCTGTTCCTTTAAATGAGCGCAATTATATCATTAACCTTTTTTAACCATGTATATTTTTTTAGAATATCAAGAACAATTAATGATACCGATATAACCTTTTAGGATTTTATTTAAAAAAAGCATTGTTTACTGCAATTGACTGCCACTGCTTTTTTAATAACGACGTTCATTATCAGTGCGTGTGAGCAACCAATAGGCGATATAAAAATAGTTAAATATGCCTGCGATAAATGGATATAACACACTGCAATTTCTTGTCCACGAGCATTGCACGGCAATGGAAGCTCCTAGAACACCATCTATGCTGAAACCGTTACGCAAATTATCATTTTCAACGAACAAAAGAATGAGGTAGCTAATCACTAGCAAATTTATGTAAAAACGCCTCGCAAGTGCGAGGCGTTAGATTCTGTTATAAAAGTCTTAACCTAAGTAAGACTTCAAAATTTTGCTCCTTGAGTTTTGGCGCAATCTTTTAATTCCTTTTTCTTTTATTTGGCGTACACGCTCGCGTGTCAAATCAAATGTTTCACCAATTTCTTCTAAACTCATAGGTTGTTGATCGCCTATTCCAAAATAAAGCGAGATAACATCTGCTTCTTTTTGAGAAAGGGTTTCTAACGCACGCGTGATTTCTAGTGTTAGTGACTCGTGCATCAACTCACGGTCTGGGTTAGGTGATTCACCACTGCGTACTACATCATATAAGTTAGACGTTTCACCTTCTTTTAAAGGAGCATCCATGGATACGTGACGACCAGCATTTTTAAGAGATTGCTTTACATCACTCACAGTCATGTCTAGTTCTTTTGCAAGTTCTTCAGGAGATGGTGGACGCTCGTGTAATTGCTCTAAATGAGAGTACGCTTTGTTAATTTTATTAATCGAGCCGATTTTGTTTAATGGCAATCTTACAATACGAGACTGCTCAGCAAGCGCTTGTAAGATAGATTGTCTAATCCACCACACAGCATACGAAATAAACTTAAAACCACGGGTCTCGTCAAATCTTTTTGCTGCCTTTACAAGACCTGCATTCCCTTCATTAATAAGGTCAGGAAGCTTAAGGCCTTGGTTTTGGTACTGTTTTGCAACAGAAACAACAAATCGCAAGTTTGCAGTAGTTAACCTTTCAAGTGCACGTTGATCACCTTGTTTGATGCGTTGTGCGAGTTCTACTTCTTCCTCGGCGGTAATCAGGTCAATTTTAGAGATGTCTTGTAAATACTTGTCTAAGGATTTAGACTCGCGGTTAGTTACCTGTTTGGTAATTTTGAGTTGTCTCATGTAAATGAAAAGAATTTAATTATGCGATTGACAGCCTTTGTAAATCGCCTATTTAGGCTGCAAAAATTGTACCTATGACCTCTCTTTAATAAATAAAAACGGGTTGATAGCGTGATTTTTCCAACGTTATCTTAGTCGTGATATGATTTTTTTTGTTACACTTATTTTAAAATTTATTGCATTTTTTTCTACAAAATAATTTTGCAGAAATCTCACAGGTCTAACAGCCTTTTTTTGCGAATAGCCGACACAAGACGAGGACTAACTTTTTAAAAACAAGACAATATCAATTCCAAAAATCAAACTCCATAAAAGTACACGTATCCAATTTTTAGAAGTGAGTTTTATAGACGTTTCCACAAGTTCGGGCGCTTTGTCTATACATACGTGCAGCGGTATAAAAATCATAAACGTCGTTATCCAACAAGCCACAACTACTATTGCAACCAGGCTGTTTAATAAGAGTTCTTGTTGAAGAAAAAGTAAAGAGTAAAAAGTGAGCAGCCCTTGTAAAATCATGAGAGGTGCAACGATAAAAGTCATATTGCGGGTATACAAACGATGCCAGACCGCAAGACCCGCAGCTTCAAAATATTTAAAACTTGGGTAAATAAGCAACTGCACCATCCAAATAAGCACACATAAAGAGGCACTAACCGCAAGACGGACGCTATAAATACTCTCAAACAAGGTTAACATGCCTTCATGTTTTTAAACGATGGTCGTTTTAATAGTGGAAAAGAGGCTGTCCAAATTATGCTCGTAACCCTATATCCTTTCATTCATCATTTGCTCTAACAAATTAAGGAAATACAACGTATTCTAGGGAGCAACAGCACTGTTTGATTTGATGTTTTTTATAAAGATAACCAATTCTATGACAGCTATAAGTAACATGGCATATGCAACAAGTTCCACACTTTCCTCTGACGCACGTTCTACATTATAAGAGTAGTTATCGCCTAAAATATTTCTCCAGTTAGATGGTTTTCCATACAAACGTGTAAAAACATGAAGATTTGCAAGGGAAATTAAAAGAATACCAAATCCTAACGTATTTCTAACAACATCAAATTGAGCAATTAAGATTTTAAATTTTTTTACAATAAGTAAAACCATAATAATTAATACCACAAACGGAAACCAACCAATTGCCGGAAATAAACCATCAAACCATGCGTCGTGTTCGCGTATTAAATGAAGTGTAATAAAAAGACCTAAGGCAGTCATAAACGCTTTGTAGCGCTTAAAAACAACCACAGGCACAAACGATAAAAGGACACTTAAAAGCAACAGCCCATGTTGTGCATATTCAACCATGTTTGTTTCATTTGCCTGACCTAGTTTAAAATCAAAATCAATAGGAATCCAACATAAAAACATTAAAAAGCAATAAAGTGAAAAACGTAAAAAGGTACTAACGATTGAATTCATTAAAACAATGTTTGGGTTTTAAACGGCACAACTGCAGCCCGCAAATATACTCTTGCTTTAAATTACGGCAACAGTATGTGTTCAACGATGCTGAATTTTGTTAAACGATTTTGAAGTTATTTTAAATCACTAAAAAAACTGCTTTGGTAATTATTATGATATGACAATCTTTTGCCATATCGCATCGTTTTGTGGTACAGGGGCCGTTATGGTGATAAGTTCTTTAGAAACAGGATGTTTAAAAGAAATCTTGCGAGCCAGCAGGTGGATGCTACCGTCTGGATTACTGCGTTTTGCGCCATACTTTAAATCACCTTTAATCACAAATCCCATTTTGGCAAGTTGCGCACGTATCTGGTGGTGGCGACCTGTTTCTAAATGAATTTCTAAAAGCGTGTATCGTTCTAATCGTTGTATCACGTGGTAAGAAAGCACGGCACGTTTAGATTGCGGCACCAGGTGATCATGGGCATAGCTTTTATTTTGTTTTGTGTTGCGCACTAAATAATGGGTAAGACGCGCTTCATTAACTCCCACATGACCTTCTACCACTGCCCAATAGGTTTTGTGGGTTTCATTTGTGGCAAAAAGTGCGTTCATGCGTGTTAACGCCTTAGAGGTACGCGCAACAACCACCACACCGCTTGTAGGTCTGTCTAGTCTATGGGTAACTCCTAGAAACACCGCACCGGTCTTGTTGTATTTCTTGCCGATATATTCTTTAAGCAGGTCTGGTAAAATCGTGTCACCTGTTTTATCACCCTGCACAAGCTCGCCAGCACGCTTATTTATTGCGATAAGATGATTGTCCTCAAATAAAATTCGATTGCTTAAATCCACAGGGGCAAAGGTGGTGAAGCATTTTCAATTAATCCCAAAAAAGTTATAAACAGCATCATTTAGGTGTGTAATTCCCTTAAAAACATAACTCGCAAAAATGCACGATTTACAAGGAAAAACATGCTACCTGCAACTATTTTTACTTTTGCATGGCACCGTTTTCTTATTTTACTGTTGCCTTTTAAGAATTAAGCTTTCGCGAAAGCGAAACATGTACAAGCCGTTTGCTCGATAAAGTCATACCAAACAAATAGAACCACGATTATCACTAGCTTTTACAAAATATAATCGGTGCTCACAAAATTAGATGTTCTAGAAGCAAGCAGTTCTTTTAAAATGGCGTTGTTATAATCGTTATCCTTTGCAGCTAAAAAGGTCCTGATAGAAAAAGAACGCAGCGCATCATGAACACTTAGGGTCGCTACAGCCGAATCTTTTCTTCCTGTAAAGGGGTACACGTCTGGACCGCGCTGGCAAGAACTGTTTAAATTTACACGACATACCAGGTTTGCAAGGGTGTCTATTAGAGGCGCAAGGGTGGTAATATCACTGCCAAACAAACTGACTTGCTGCCCATAATTAGACGCGGCCATATCGTCTAATGGCTCATTGATATCTTTAAAAGACATGACAGGTATGATGGGACCGAATTGTTCTTCTTGACAAACGCGCATGTTTGCTGTTGCAGGATACAACACTGCGGGAAAAATAAAATTTTCGGTCGTTTGCCCACCTTTTTTATTGATGATTTTAGCGCCTTTGGCAAGTGCATCGTCTATCAATTCCTGAATGTATGCTGGCTTATCAGGCTCAGGAAGCGGTGTTAAAAATGCACCGTCGTCCCATGGGTTACCAAATTTAAGCGCGTCCACTTTATCGGCAAAGCGGGCATTAAACGTATCGACAATAGACTCGTGAACATAAAGCACTTTAAGCGCCGTGCAGCGTTGTCCATTAAAAGAGGTTGCACCAGCAACGCACTCACTTATAGCAAGATCTAAGTCGGCATCGGGTAAAACAATCGCTGGATTGTTTGCCTCTAATCCTAAAACCATGCGCAACCGGTTACTTTTAGGGTGTACCGCTTGCAACGCGTTTGCCGATGTGCTATTTCCTATAAGCGCGAGTATATCCACGCGACCGTCTTTCATTATAGGACTTGCAACGGCGCGCCCTCTTCCATAAATAATATTAACGACGCCCGCAGGAAAACTTTTGTGGAACGCCTCTAATAAAGGTGATAATAGCAGGACACCAAATTTTGCTGGCTTAAATATCGCTGTATTCCCCATGATAAGCGCAGGAATTAACAGCGTAAACGTCTCGTTAAGCGGATAATTATAAGGACCTAAACACAATACAATACCTATAGGACCGCGTCGTATGTGCGCGCGTACACCGCTATTATTTTCAAACTTTGCACTGTCACGGTCCATTTTCTTATAATCTTCTATCGTGTCATAGATATAGTCCACAGTGCGGTCAAATTCCTTTTGCGAGTCTGATAGGTTTTTACCTATTTCCCACATGAGCAGTTTTACCACTTCGTCTCGTTTAGATTTCATGTGAACAATAAATGTTTCCATACAAGCGATACGATCTTCTACCTTCATGGTAGGCCACAAACCCTTGCCCTTGTTGTAGGCGGCGTCGGCAGCGTTTAGTGCGTCGATGGCTTCTTTTTCTCCTAGCGTGGGAATGCTACCCAATAAGGTAGGCTTGTAATCGGGTGTAGAAGAAATACTCGAATAAACAGGAGCGGTCTCACCGTCCCACTGGACGAGTTCCCCGTTTACTAAATAGGTGTTTTGATTAATAACATTTTTGATTTGGTACTGCTCAGGTATATTCATAGGTTGGGATTTTAAAACCATATAGACGTGAAAGCTACAAAAAAATTAAACCCCGAAGCCATTAAAAAAAAATGGATAAACTAAATGCTCGAGATACCGCACAATTTAAATCCCGTAATTATTTAACGTTTACAAATGATAAACACTTAAAACAGACAAATAACTCACCATCATGCCAAATTGTCGTTTGTTTTCCTTGTTTTTTATGCCAAATTAACATGAGAAATGACATTAAAGCAATTTTCACCGTTTACGCATCCGCAAAAGCAGGAATTTGGGCTTTGGTATTTAATTTGAAAATGGGGTAGTGTGTAAAAAACACGATTAAAAAAAAGTTTCATTAAAAATTTAGACCTATGAATAATTTAGTAAACATCCCAAAAAATGGAAGTGTGGTAAAAACACCATCAACTAAAAATTTCCCAATGTTATCTACCTGGTTAGACGATGTATTGACAAAGGAAATCCCTGCGGTATTCACCTCAAATTTTAACACTGGCATTACTTTACCAAAAGTAAACATTAAGGAAACAACCGACTCGTTTGTTTTGGAAATGGCCGTTCCTGGAATGAACAAAAGCGATTTTAACATTCACGTAGACAACGAATTGCTGTCAATTACTGCCGAAATAAATGACGTTCAAGAGCACGACAGTGTTGTTTATACACGTCGCGAATTTGGTTATTCCTCTTTCAAAAGAACCTTTAATTTGCCAGAAACGGTGAATGACAGTAACATACAGGCTACCTATGAAAACGGTATTTTGCAGGTGACTTTACCTAAAAAAGAAGAAGCTAAACAAAAACCCGCAAGAACCATTGAAATTTCTTAAAAGCTTAAAACACTTTCTGCAAATTTAATCGAGGCTGCCCTAAAAAGGCAGCCTTGTTTTTATTGAAGATGTGGTATTGCAAACCTAGTAACACCCGTAAAAACCTTAACAAATTTATGATTATTGTGTGCTGCAAGATGGTTATTGAGTTCGCTTTCGCGAAAGCGAAACATGAAAAAACACAGCATTAACTAAAAAAACGCCTGCATGTCTAAAAGCATATTTACAAACCTGCCGATATCATAAAAAAAGCCTTATGTGCGGCTGAAAGTGACACAACGTGCTTACCTTTATTGAATAATTTGTTTTTATGAAACAGGATGATGTAATTAAAAAGTTGCTGGAAATAGTAAAAATGTACATCCCACAAGATGTAAATGCCGATGATATCGCACTAGAAAGTCATTTAATGCAAGAATTAGGTATAAACAGTGCCCATCTTGTGGATATTGCGCTAGACGTTGAGGACGCGTTTAACATTACTCTAGACGAAAAGGATATGGAGTCCATGCAAACGGTGGGCGCTGCACTGCACATTGTGACCAAAAAATTATCACACTAATTAAAACAAAAAAGATGTCCAGGTTACCAAAATTAGAACGGTTTAAAAGCGAGGTAGAATCTAAATTCCAGATTTACAACGGCATTTTTATGACCTTGCCCTTTGACAAGATTTCCAATACGGGCGGTCTTTTACCACTGTTTTACGAATTATGTGCAGCAGGTTATGCAAAAAGTAAAAACCCAACCGAAATAGTTCACTATTTTTTTGATCGCTACATGCGTGACGCAACACAAGAAGAACGCAATACAATTCTTTTTAAGTTTATACAATACATTGAACGCCAAGTAGTTTTATTTGATGCTATCGAAGACGCGGCCTTTGGATATGTGAATTATCTGGATGGTCGTGGGTCGTTGCGCAGCATTAAAGACGAGGCCATCGCGCTTAACAAATCACAAGAACTGCAAGATTATTTAAAAGAGCTAAAAGTAAGACCTGTGCTTACGGCGCATCCCACACAATTTTATCCAACAGCAGTTCTTCATATTATAAGTGATATAAGCAAGGCCGTCCAAGAAAATGATTTGCAAGAGGTAAAATTATTACTCGCACAACTAGGAAAGACGCCGTTTTTTAAAAAGGTAAAGCCAACACCTTATGACGAGGCGTTAAGCTTGATTCTGTTCTTAGAAAATATATTTTACTACACTATGGGTTCCATTTATGATTACATTAAAAAAATGATGGATGACCCACAAAATTTTAAAAATACTGTTGTAGAACTTGGGTTTTGGCCAGGCGGCGACCGCGATGGTAATCCATTTGTAACTACCGAAATCACCTTAAAAGTAGCAAGTAAGTTGCGCAGTAGGTTATTCCGCAATTATTATCGAGATTTAAAGGATTTGCGTCGCCGGTTGTCCTTTGACGGTGTAGAAGAAGAACTTGCACGACTCATGAGACAGTGTCACGATGCGATTAATGATGATGGTGTGCTCCCTTTTACACTTTTAGAGTTTACAAAAGATTTACAAGCGATACGCGCCGTTTTAACAGACAAACATGATAGCTTGTTTATCAATAAGTTAGATAGCTTTATAAATAAGGTTGAATTATTTGGATTCCATTTTGCAACGCTGGACATACGGCAAGACAGCAGTGCGCACGATGCTATTTTTAACTATATTACCTCTTCATTACAATCTTTTTTTCCAGGCAACTATCATGAGCTAACGGAGTCTGAAAAAATTAAAATCCTTGTCAACGTAAAAGGCGCTATAAATCCTGCTGATTATCAGGACGATTTTACGCATCGTACGTTAAGCAGTATTTATGCAATTAAAAAAATACAATCGTGGAATGGTGAAAAGGGGTGTCAGCGTTATATTATTTCTAATACACAAAAGGTTTCTCATATTTTAGAAACCTATGCCATGTTGCGACTGTGCGATATGGAACAACCGGCAGTAGATGTAGTCCCGTTATTTGAAACCGTACCCGATTTAATTGCGGCACCTGCGTTAATGAATGCGTTGTACGAAAACCCTTCTTATAGAAAGCATGTAGCGCAACGCGGTAACGAGCAGCATGTAATGCTAGGTTTTAGCGATGGTACAAAAGATGGCGGGTACCTCATGGCAAACTGGAGTATTTACAAAGCAAAAGCAGCACTTACTGAAGTTTCCCGAAATCACGGTGTTGCGGTAGTATTTTTTGACGGTAGGGGTGGACCGCCTGCACGTGGTGGCGGGCAAACGCATCAATTTTATGCCTCTATGGGTTCTAAAATAGAAGCAAAACAAATTCAGTTAACGGTTCAAGGACAAACGATCAGTTCAAAATTTGGTACCCTAGATAGTTGTCAATATAATTTAGAACAGTTGATAAGCAGCGGGGTAAGTAATGTGGTGTACGCAACAACCGAAAATGATTTTTCTGTCCAGGACCAACAAACAATGGAGGAAATGGCAACAGTAAGCTATAATGCGTATGTCGCTTTTAAGGAGCATCCGTTATTTTTACAATATTTAGAAAAGGTTAGTACGCTTAAGTATTACGCAAAAACCAACATAGGCTCTAGACCTAGTAAACGCGCTGGAAGTGATGCTCTACATTTTAAAGATTTAAGAGCGATACCTTTTGTAGGGTCGTGGAGCCAGTTAAAACAAAGTGTTCCTGGATTTTATGGCGTAGGCACAGCCCTAGAACACATGGAAAAGCAAGGTAGGTGGAACGATGCTGTAACGCTTTATAAGAACAATAAATTTTTCCGTACACTACTGGATAATAGCATGATGAGTCTTACCAAGTCATTTTTTGGTTTAACAGCGTACATGGAAAACGATCCTGTTTACGGCGCATTTTGGAAGCAGATTTATGAAGAATACATGCGCGCTAAACAATACATGCTTAAAATTTCAGGGATGCAGTCATTAATGGAGAATGAACCCGCTGGAAAAGCCAGTATAGAAGCTAGAGAAAAAATCGTACTACCATTGCTTACCATTCAGCAATTTGCTTTAAAGCAAGTACAAGATTTAGAAGGCAGCAATCAACAGGAGCTTATCGAGGTGTACGAGCGCATGGTAACCCGATCATTGTATGGAAATATCAATGCAAGTAGGAACTCGGCTTAATGCCTAGTGACTATTTTATAAAAATTCAAAAAACAAAAAAACAAAAAATAACTGTATATGAAATCTGATTTTTTAAAAGAAACACCTGTAGACCACCCGATTCACGACTTAATAAAAGACCGCTGGAGTCCGCGAGTTTTTGCGGACAAAGCCATAGAAACAGGCGATTTATTGTCGCTTTTTGAAGCGGGTAGGTGGGCACCTAGCAGTAATAACTTTCAGCCTTGGAACATTGTTTGGGGTGCAAAAGGTACGGATACCTATGATCGCATTTTAGATGTACTTGTGCCTTTTAATCAGTTGTGGTCTGTTCATGCGCCGGTTCTTATACTGGGAGTGTTTAATAAGAAAACACCCGATGGACAGGATAACTTTCACGCATTACACGATTTGGGACAGTTTATGGCAAACCTTGCTATACAAGCGCACAGTATGGGGATTGCAGTACATCAAATGGCTGGCCTTGATTTTGAATGCGCACGTAAAGAATTTAAATTCCCTGAGGACTATCATGTAGCAACTGCCACTGCAATAGGTTATTATGGTGGTGACAGTAGTGTTTTACCAGAAAAACTAGAGGAGTTAGAAAAAGCTGCAAGGTCACGTAAGGAAATAACCTCATTTATTTTTAATGGAGATTTTGAATTGCGTTAATGGAGGTGATTAAATCACCTTTTAAAGTTTCAAAAAAGTCTCGAGTAATCGGGGCTTTTTTTTGTGTGAAGCTATCAAAGCAAGGAAAACCCCTAAAGAACCAAAATGATAATTGAAAGCATGCCGATACCCTTATCACAACAGTGGCAAACCTAAGGAACAGGAAATCTATTGCCCACGGCACTGCAATCTTTTAAAAATTGATTTACTGGGTGGCCTTATCTGCCCGCATAGAAAATAAAGCACCTACAAGTAAAGAAACAAAAATAACGCCTAGCGACAACCATTCAGGAAAGTGAATATGGTGTACCAGTAACATTTTAACACCTACAAAAGCAAGTATCGCTACCAGACTGTAATGAATATATTTAAACTTGTCCAGAAGATTTGCAAGGAAAAAATACATACTACGCAATCCCATGATAGCAAGTATGTTGCTAGAAAACACTAAAAATGGGTCTGATGTGATTGCGAGAATAGCTGGTATAGAATCTAATGCAAAGAGCACGTCTGTAAGCTCAATAACGATAAGCGCAAGAAAAAGAGGGGTTGCGATGCGCATACCCATTTTACGAACAAACAGTGATTGATCCTTTATCTGGTCAGTAACGGGAATAAATTTTCTTGCCAGTTTATAAATCATGGATTGCTTTGGATCAAATTCTTCGTTATTACTAGCAAGCATTTTATAAGCTGTGTAAAGCAAAAAAGCGCCAAAAACATAAGTCATCCATTCTAGCCTTGTGATAAGTGCCACACCAAATAATATCATGAGTGCCCTAAAAACCAATGCACCCATAATTCCCCAAAAAAGAACACGATGCTGGTGTTTTTGTTCAATCGAAAATGATCTGAAAATAACCGCGATTACAAAAATATTGTCAATACTTAAGGATAACTCTATTAAATAACCTGTAATATATTTAAGCGATGCCTGTAAAGGTTTAAGATTTGTGCTGTTTGCAATAAGCCCATAATCATATATGTAATAAACAGCTACTGAAAATAAAAGGGCAATTCCTACCCAAATAGCAGTAAATTTTGACGCTTCCTTAGTGCCTATTACGTGCGCTTTACGGTTAAAAACAAATAAGTCCAGTACCAAAGCGATACTAACCAAAACAATAAAAGTTGTCCATACAATCATGATGCGAAAATATTGCATAAAAACAAAATCCAATCTATTTTCTAGACTGGATTTTAAATATTTTGCAGCAAATATATGTACTGTAAAATGGTGTCTATGGGTGTTTTAAAAGGTCAGCCTTTCTTTTCTCGCACTGTTTTTTTAACTGGTCAACTACCTTATTAACAGACTCGTGAAACGACGCGTGCGACTCTTCAGAAAAGAGTTGGTTGCCCGGAGCACTCAGTTTTATCTCAACAATTTTGCCGCTCGTAGGCAACGATGTATTTTCTAAACGGTAATAAACTGCTGCACTGGTTACCCAGTCATAACGATTAAAAATAGTTTGCAGCTTTTCTGCTGTGTACGCTTCTAGCTCTTTGCTCCCTGAAACGTGCTGGTAGTTATAAGTAATGTTCATAATTATTAGTTTGTAATAAAATTAAGCAAGTCTTTTTAAAAAAACGTGTATTTGTATTTTTTTTAGCGCCTTTTTTGCAAACAATTAGATATTTCGTTGACTTTTTACAGAATATAACAGTGAATATAACCTGTCACGAGAATTTGTAATGCTCGATAGAACTGTTTTATTATCGTTTTCATACAAATCAGATAAAATAGTACGCAATTACAAAGTTTATGAAAGGTGTAAAGCGGTGAAGGCTTAATTTTACGGTCTATCGCTGTTATTGCACTTAAAAAGCTATTTACAAGTAAATCACAGCATTCATTTTGCCCGTTGTATGAACAAAAATCTAGGTTTATTCCTGTTACTTTTTCTTAATTTCGCTTTCGCGAAAGCGCAATTATCATTTTGCAGTGGTCAATCTGGAGACCCTATTTTTATTGAAACATTTGGAAATGGTTTGATTAACGGTCCGCCGCTGCCTGTTGGGGTAACAACGTATTCCTTTTTAAATTTTGCGCCTAACGATGGAGAGTACACCATCACATCAAACACCGGCCAGCGACCTGGATGGTGGTTTACCGGTGACCATACGGGTGATGTTAATGGCAAGATGTTATTAGTGAACGCCTCTTTTAATCCTGGATTATTTTACCAAACGCCTATAACCAGACTTTGTGAAAACACACCCTATGAATTTAGTACATGGATACTTAATATCTTGCGTAATTCGGGCAATTCTTGCAACGGTAATGAAGTCCCCATAGAGGTGCGGTTTGAAATTTGGGATGATACCGATACCGTATTGTTAGCTAGTGGCGCTATGGCACCGCGTTTTTCAGAAGCCTTTGTAAACTGGGTGCAATATGGATTGACCTTTACCACAAGCCCTGGTCAAAATGGTGTTATTTTAAAAATGATTAATCAGGGAAGAGGCGGTTGTGGTAACGACCTTGCAATAGACGATATCGCTTTTAAAACCTGCGGGGATGAAACAGTGATAACTGCTGCAAATGGTGATTTATCCTTTGTGCAATGTGAAGGAGCCGCGCCGCTGTCTTTTACCCTAAATGCAGAAACAGCAACAACAGTTTTTGCAAGTCCTGCTTACCAGTGGCAGGTAAGCACTGATGGAACTACCTTTACAGATGTAACCGGAGAAACAACCGCAACGTTTACAACAGGCTTATTAACTGGAAACACATTTTACAGAGTAAAAGTTGCAGAAGATGCCATAAATCTAAACAACTCGCAATGTATAAACTTTTCTAGCAACTGGCGATTTACCATTGAAAATATAAATGTACCCGCAGCGAGTCAATCAACAGTTATTTCTTGTGGTAACGCCCCTGGGAACTTAGCAGTTACTGTGCAAAATGGCGAAGATGTCGCCTGGTACGCAACACCCGTCGGGGGAACAGTGCTGGGCACTGGAACAACATTTGTTACCAATGCACCAGGAACGTATTATGCTGAGGCAGTTTCTAACACTAGTGTGTGCCGCAGTTTAAGTCGTACACCCATAACGTTTAGCCAAATAGAGCCACCTACTGCTATAAGCGAAAATTTAGAAATTTGTCCAGGCACATCGATTTTGTTAGATTCTCGGGTTGTGGGTGCAATGTATTTTTGGAATACCGGTGAAACATCACAAGCTATAACGATAAATGCATCAGGAACATACACGTGCATTGTTACTAATGATGCAGGTTGTGAGTCGACATCTACTTTTATAGTTACCACAGTGCCTGTACCTGTAATAGAATCGCTAAATCTGGTAGGAGAGGAGCTTACTGTAATGCTTGCTAATTCTGGGAATTTTAGTTTTAGTATAGATGGTTTTACATATCAAAACAGTCCTACATTTTTAATTTCAGGGTTGCTAGAAGTTGTTGTAAGAGTTCGCAACAACGATGGTTGTGAAATTACTAGAGAGATCTTTAGACGTATAGACATTCCGCTGTTTTTTACACCCAATAACGATGGCTTTCATGACCGCTGGGAAATTTACGGAATTGAGAATTTTCCTGGATCAAAACTAGAAATCTATGATAGGTATGGTAAACTACTAGCATCGATACGTGAAGCGGTTACTGGTAGGGACGGCTTGTATAATAATCAACCGCAACCTTCTGCTGATTATTGGTACAAACTAACGTACGACGGTCAAATAGTGACGGGACATTTTTCATTAAAGCGCTAGTGAATTCACCGCTTTAAACACCGTAAGACACATAGTTACAATTTCGCACAAAGCGAAGTATTGTAAAACGTGACGAACAATTACTCTTGTGTCTAAAGGTTTTCTGGTTTTTGGGACTAAACATTGGTTAAAATTATCACCCAATGCAATACACTGTCTTTAAATAAAATGCAGTAACTTTAGAATATGAAAACGATATATAAAAGTAGTTTGTTTGCAATTGCAATTACCTTTCTTTCTTGTGCAGTATGTTCATGTAGCAGCTCTAAAAGCACTTTAAGCGCTGCGCAACGAGAAGCGATAAACAAGGCTATAACGCAACAAGACTATACGATACAACTAAATGTTATGGAACCGCTAGTTACAAATGCTGTAGCACAAGTAACCAATCAGCTTTTTCTAAGAACGGGGAATACGTCAAATCGTGTGGATATTAGTTCGCAGGGATACACCTTAAAAATAAAAAACGACAGCATATTTACAAATTTACCCTATGTAGGCGAGCGTCAAATGGGCGGTGGTTACAACAACTCAAACTCAGGGATTAATCTAAAGGATGTTTACACAAATTATGAGTTGACTCAAGAGGCTAATGTATCTAATATCACGCTGTATGCAAAAAACACAACCGAATCCTACAATATTAGAATCGCAGTTTCTGATACAGGATATTCGCGCGTTCAGATTTTTAGCTCGCAACGCAATACGATTTCATACACAGGATTTTTAAAAGTCAACGCAGTAGAGGATTAGTTTAAATGTATAGAAGTTGTTTTTTGTAGCTATTTTTTCTATTTGACATAATATAAATTATAGTTTAAAACAAACCGCAAATTTAATTGAGTAATGTATTTGATTGTACGACCAAATTAATCGTATGAATGGTTTGTGGTTGTAGTTATGCAAATCTTTACGACTAAATGAGCAGTATCCATGAATTCTAAAAAATGCTTTCGATAAATCTAACCGTATCTTTGAAAAAAAACAAAACTTACCAATGTGGATCAGATAAAATCTTTTTTAAATCAGATAGCAAACATTTCGGACGCTGATTGGGAATCTTTTACCTCAAAATTGCAACGTCGTACGATCTCAAAAAAAACGATTTTTCTTAAAATGGGTGAAGTTGAAAATCATATTTCTTTTATAGAATCTGGTGTAGTAAGATTATTTATACCCAACACCATTGATGTTGAAAAGGAATTAACTTTTGGATTTTGCTTTAAAGATCAGTTTGTAAGTGCTTATGATTCCTTTCTTACACGCACTCCTAGCACGTATCAACTACAAGCGCTTACCGATGCTACAATGCTCAGCATCAATTACAATGATTTGCAAGAAGTTTACCGTAAAACACAAATTGGCAACCTTATAGGAAGACTAACCGCCGAAAGATTACTCTTGCAAAAGTCTAAACGAGAACTGTATTTACTGCATCTAACTGCCGAAGAACGCTATTTGAAACTTTTTAAGGAACGCCCTCATTTACTGCGCGTTATACCGCTTAAGTACATCAGTTCTTACATAGGCGTTACCGCACAAGCACTTAGCAGAATACGCAAACGCATTTCTTAACTTAAGTTCATTGTGATACTGGGCTGTGCGATAGAAATTTGTACAAAAATATTTTATGATTATAGTGCTTTTTGTCCTGGTGTTGTGGTATGGCGGTTTGTTTTTTCAATCCTTTTTCTTGCATAGATATGCGGCTCACCAGGTGTTTACCATGTCTAAAACGATGGAACGCATCACCTATGTGGCTACATGGATTTTTCAGGGACCTAGTTATCTGAGTGCTTACGGGTATGGAATCATGCATAGAATGCATCATGCTTATACTGACACTGCGCAAGACCCCCACTCCCCGTCTTATGACGACAATCTGGTCGCGATGATGTGGAAAACTAAAAACATTTATCAAGATATTAACAACGATCTTGTTACTGTAGATCAACGTTTTAAACACAACATACCACAGTGGAAAACTTTTGACAGTTTTGCAGGCTCGCGTTTATCGAGACTTATGTGGATAGGTCTATATATTGCGTTTTTTGTGTTTTTTGTAACTGCGTGGTGGCAATGGTTATTATTACCACTTACATTTATGATGGCCCCTGTGCATGGTGTCATTATTAATTGGTTTGCACATATTTACGGCTATGCTAACTTTAAAATGAAAAATACGAGTAAGAATTTACTACCATTTGATTTCTTAATGATGGGCGAGGGTTACCACAACAATCACCACAAGTATGCCGACCGGGCAAATTTTGGCGTTCGCTGGTTTGAGATTGACATCACCTATTTAATCATACGGTTGTTTCACGCTGTAGGGATTGTAAAACTTAAAGTAAGTGTATAACCCTTAAAACGGTTTTGCAAAGGCACAACTTTTAAAATCGCGCTATCGTCTAGCAAGCCCCTAAAATTTGTTGTTAACGTCTTTATTTTAAATAATATAGGATCAACATATGCAAACTGAAAGAAGTAACATTTTTCATTTTTTTGAATAAAGCATACGTTGTTTCTACTTCCCATAAATATGTTCGGTTTAAATAGCATTTCAAATTAATTATAAGCTATTTTTACATCTTAACATTTTTTATGATAGCTCCTTCCCTTGCAGATAATGAACTACAGCGACAGCAGGCTGTAGAGAAATACCATTTGCTGGATACCATGCCCGAGGAGCGTTATGATAGCATAACATCCATCGTTGCAGCAATATGCGATGCACCCATAGCGCTTATCACTCTTTTGGATAAGGATAGGAATTTTATAAAATCTGGATATGGTGTTGACCTGTCCGAGACGCCACGCGTCACATCTTTTTGCGGGCATGCCATTCTCGAGGACAGCGTTATGATTGTAGAGGACGCAAGAAACGACCCGCGGTTTCACGACAATCCTTTTGTTGCAAATATGAATATCGTTTTTTATGCAGGCGCCCAGCTTATAGACGTAAACGGCTATAAATTAGGCACCTTGTGTGTCTATGATTTTAAACCACGTGAACTTACAACCGATCAAACAAAAGCACTTAACGCCATGGCGCAGCAAGTCATGTATTTGTTTGAAGAGCGCTATGAAAACATTCAGCTAGAGAAACTACAAGCCACCTTACAATTGCGTAATCAGGAACTTAAGGATTTTGCTGGTGTAGTTTCTCATGACCTTAAAGCACCGTTAAGCAATATTAAAATGATTGCTTCCGTTTTAAAAACCGATCCTTCTTTTTCTAACAGCGCTAAAGCATCGCAGTACATAGGTTACTTGCAAGAAGCCAGTACCTCTATGGCCGCCTATATTGATGGTATGCTCACATTTTACAAAAGCGATGAACTTACTAGCGAGGACTTTACACCCGTTAGCTTTATAGATCTTATGGAAGATTTAATTACCTTGTGCAAAGTGGACGATAATCTTACCATTAATTATGAGCCAGAAACCGATGTTACCATTTATAGCAGCGATTTAGCGTTACATCAAATTTTGCTGAATCTAATTACCAATGCTATTAAGTACAATGATAAGGAAAAATCTATTATAGATGTTCGCTTTCGCGAAAGCGAAACACACTACAACCTAATCGTTAAGGATAACGGCATGGGCATACCCCAGGATAAAATTTCAAAGATTTTTCAACTTTTTAAAACCGCGACTGATCAGGATAAATTTGGTAATCGTGGTACGGGAATAGGTCTTGCAACGGTGTCCCGTTTTCTTGAGCACCTGGGCGGCACTATTGAGGTCGTTTCTTATCTAGGCGTGGGTTCAACATTTAAGGTAGAAATTCCTAAAGTTATTAGTGCTTAAAAATCGTTTGCCGTTTGTATCAATAAAAAAAGATGCCATGTTCAAGTGATAAGTGCAACAGGCCAGGTTGATTTTAATTTTTCAATTGG
>DAIRDE010000002.1:0-103249 GCA_036796335.1 Nonlabens sp. | reverse complement strand
AAGCTACAACAGAGCTGCTAATCAAATTGAACAGAATATTTATAAAACTAAGTGGTATAATGAGTTGAAGTTACTCTTTGATAAATTAGTTATCATGCGTAAAAACGATAAATGTTTATTTTTAAAAAGTGGTGGTTGCTATGTTCGCTTTCGCGAAAGCGAAATACCTTTATATACAGTGTCTATCAAAGAATACCCACGCCACTTTACAATCGCGGCGATGTAACCCACGGGGCGTAAAACATCCAAATCACCCACAAATGTGCCGAATGAGATAAAATAGAGGGGTTGCCGTGCTTTGCAGCGTAAGCTATTTTTAACGAAGATTCAGTTTGCGTTGTGTGGATAAAACGTGAGCAGTATTTCTAATAACCTGGCTCGTATAAGGTTAGCTATGCAAACTCACAATATGTGCAATAAAAATGAGAATCACGGCCTCATCATTTTTTTTGAATCGTTTACACGCATAAAAAAACGACCTGCGGTAACAAGTCGTTTTAAATGTTCTAAAACAGATGTTTTATACCTTGAACAATGGCAGGTTAGCCATTAACGCCTTCACCTGGGTACCGTTAGAAGCCAGTTTTTGTTCGTTTTCGTGATTTAGGACACTGTCGTTGATAATAGCTGCCAACTCTTTGATAACGTGCTCACCGGCGCCTCTTGTGGTAATTGCAGCGGTTCCTATACGTATTCCCGAGGTTACAAACGGTGATTTTGTATCAAAGGGCACCATGTTTTTATTTACGGTGATGTGGGCTTTTCCTAATGCTTCTTCGGCTTGCTTGCCACTTATGTTTTTGTTGGTAAGATCTATCAGCATCATGTGGTTATCAGTACCGCCAGATATAATGTCGTAGCCATAAGCCACTAATTCTTTTGCAAGCAATGTGGCGTTGTCTTTTACTTGCTGCATGTATACTTTGAAACTAGGCGAGAGCGCCTCTTTAAAAGCAACGGCTTTTGCACCTATCACGTGTTCTAGTGGGCCGCCCTGATTTCCTGGAAAAACGCCACTGTCCATTAAGGTGGACATCATTTTGAGGGTCCCGTTTTTAAGCGTTTGACCAAATGGATTTTCAAAATCTTTACCCATTAAAATCATACCGCCACGAGGACCACGCAAGGTTTTGTGGGTTGTTGTGGTGCATATGTGTGCATGTGCCACCGCATCTTTAAGCAAACCGGCGGCAATTAAACCTGACGGGTGTGCAATATCTGCCAGTAAAATCGCACCTACACTGTCGGCTATTTCTCTAAATTTCTCATAATCTATCTCGCGGCTGTAGGCTGATGCACCTGCGATAAGTACTTTTGGTTTTTCTTTTTGTGCGGTATCGTGAATCACATTGTAATCTAACAGGCCTGTGGCTTTTTCAACACCATAAAATGCTGGTGTGTATAGTTTACCCGAAAAATTTACCGGCGACCCATGCGTTAAGTGTCCACCGTGGGCCAAATCAAATCCCAGGATTTTATCTCCAGGATTTAAAATCATACTAAATACTGCGGTATTTGCCTGGCTGCCCGAGTGCGGTTGCACATTTGCATAAGCTGCACCAAAAAGTTCTTTGGCCCGGTCGATAGCTATCTGTTCGATCTGGTCTACTACTTCACAACCGCCGTAATAACGTTTCCCGGGATAGCCCTCGGCATACTTATTTGTAAGGATAGAACCTGTAACGGCTAGAACATTGTCACTAACATAGTTTTCACTTGCAATTAATTCAGCACCATTTGTTTGTCTTACAAGTTCTTTATGTATCAGGTCAAAAATTTCTTTATCTTCTTGCATTGTGCTTTAAATTTTTACACAAAAATATGCTATACTTCACGTTCGTGAGATTCTTAAATGATATATTTGATTTTATTTTTAAACAATTAACAGTTCACCATGCCCACACGTACTAACGACCCTAAACGCACCTCTTGGATAGGATATAGCATCGATACTCACTTCCCAATCCAAAATATCCCTTTCGGTGTCTTTTTAACTAAAGACAATGTGGTGACGATAGGTACACGCATTGGTGATTATGCGATTGACTTAGGGGCCTTGCAAGAGATGAATTATTTTAGTGATGTCCCGCTTACCGACGACATGTTTATGCAAAACACCTTGAATGATTTTATATCGGACGGTAAAAAGACATGGCGGCTTGTGCGCAATCGCATCGGTGATATTTTTGATAAAAACAATCCTGAGCTGCGCGATAATAAGGCGCATAGAGATCGTATTATTTTTTCTATGGACGAGGTAGAGATGCAACTACCTGTTTTAATAGGCGATTATACCGATTTCTACAGCAGTAAAGAACACGCAACAAATGTAGGAGCAATGTTTAGAGACCCTGAAAATGCGTTGTTACCTAACTGGTTACATCTCCCCGTGGCTTACCATGGTAGATCTAGCTCGATTATCCCGTCGGGCATTCCTATTTACAGGCCTTGTGGACAAACACTACCACCAGGTGCCGATACGCCTGTATTTGGACCATCGCAGGCTGTGGATTTTGAATTAGAGATGGCTTTTATTACCACCGATGCTAATAAATTAGGACATCCAGTTTCAGTCCACGAGGCCGAGGATTATATTTTTGGTATGGTGATGTTAAACGACTGGAGTGCAAGAGACATACAGCGTTGGGAATATGTTCCACTAGGACCGTTTTTAGCAAAAAACTTTGCCAGTGCTATATCGCCGTGGATTGTCACGCTAGATGCGCTAGAACCATTCCGTACATCAGGGCCAAAAATGGAAAAACCTGTTTTGGACTATTTAAACTCTGGTCCAGACAAGACTTTTGACATCAGTCTAGAAGTAGATATCACTCCGCAAAATGGAAAGAAAACAACGATTTGCAAATCAAACTTTAAATATTTGTATTGGAATATGTCACAACAACTTGCGCATCACACCATCAACGGGTGTAAAGTAAACAGCGGGGATCTTATGGCCAGTGGTACCATATCAGGAACAGATCCAGATTCCTACGGTTCCATGCTCGAGCTTAGCTGGAAAGGAGAGAAACCGGTAAAGTTAAACGACGGGACTGATCGTACTTTTATTCAGGATTATGATACCGTAACTATGCGAGGATTTTGTAAGAACGGTCCTGTGCGCATAGGGTTTGGCGAGGTGAAAAATCAAATTTTACCTCCGTTTTCTTTAAAGCCAAAAGCTAAAAGGGCATAATTCATGAAAAAGATTATTGCCGCCGCCGTTTTTTTTACCCTTTGCTCTTGCAGCCTAAAAAACGCCCAAAAAGCCCTAGATTCTGGCAATTATGACGAGACAATCAATGTTTCGGTACGTAATCTTATAGGAGACAAAGACGCTAAACGCAAGCAAAATTATGTTTTCTTACTAAAAGACGCGTTTGATAAAGCCGTTTTACAAGACAAAAACACGATTAAACGGTTAGAGGCTAGTGCAAATCCCGAGGCACTCGAGGCTATTTTTGAAACCTACATGCGATTACAATCCAGGCAGGATAAACTTATTCCATTATTACCCCTGCGAGATTTAAAAAAACAAAAACAAATTACTTTTGATACCCAAGACTATACACAACAAATTGAAGATGCACGCTCCCAGCTTTCAGAGTTTTTAATTACAAAATCTCGTAATGCGCTAGACAATGCAAGTAAATTGCAATCCAGACAAATTTATGATGATTTAAGATACCTTAATAAAATTAACCCAAACTTTCAAGATATTAACGCGCTGCTAGATATCGCTTATGAGCAAGGTCTAGACTTTGTCCACGTGCAAATGCTCAACGATACCGATAAAGTGATACCCGCCCGCCTGCAGGACGAACTTTTAAACTTTACCACCTATGGGCTTAATAAACCATGGATTGTTTTTCATAATCAGCCGCAAGAAAACAGGCAATACGACTATGATTTAACCCTGCGTCTTACCGATATTTTAATATCTCCAGACCAGGTGTTGCAAAAAGAATTGCAACGAGAGAAATCCATAAAAGATGGTTTTGAGTATGTCCTAGACAGCAGGGGCAATGTCGCAAAAGATAGCCTAGGTAACGATATTAAAAGAGATAAAATGGTGCTGGTAAAAGCGGTCGTCTTGCAAAGTGAACAATTTAAGGAAGTCGTCGTCAATGCAGTTGTAGAACTTAAAAATCTACAAACGAATCAGGTCCAAGATAGATTTCCTTTAAACAGTAAATATGTTTTTAATTACCTGTTTGCCACCGTTAAAGGAGATAGACGGGCGCTAGATGCTAACTATTTGCAAACATTAAACCCTCGCGCGGTCCCGTTCCCCTCTTCCGAACAAATGATTTATGACGCAGGCGAGGATATAAAACTGCAATTAAAGGGAATTCTCAACCGGATGAAATGGTGATCCACCCTGCGTTTAACTTGTTCGCTTTCGCGAAAGCGAACTTCTCAAAACCAACTTGCATAACAATAAAGTGCTGTATAGCTGTATAATTAAAAAATAAGCGTTTGCATAAAAGTCGTTAGGGTGTGTTTACCGGCTTTTAAAATCACAATGGTGCTATGAAGAAAGAATATGTTTCTTATCAGGAATTGTCTTATTTTGAAGGAATTATATCTAGTTATTTAAACCAAGACGAGCTTGTTAAAGACCTATATCACAGGTTTCCATCGTTAGAAAATTTTGAACAGCAAATCAAAGAGAAACAGCAAGCTACCACATCCAGTACAGCGCAGCGAGCGGTTCTTAAAAACGTTCTCTTAAAGCAATATGAACATATTACTGCTAAAGATTTAACCGTAAAAAACATCGTATCCCTAGAAAACGAAAACACCTTTACCATAACAACGGGACACCAACTCAATCTTTTTACGGGGCCACTATATTTTATTTATAAAATCGTAAGTACGATAAACCTGTGCAAACATTTAAGTAAGACATACCCCAAATTTAATTTTGTCCCCGTGTACTGGATGGTGACCGAGGATCACGATTTTGACGAGATACGGTATTTTAATTATCAGGGTAGTAAATTTGTTTTTGAAAAAGAGACAAGCGGTGCGGTGGGTACTGTTACAACCCAAGGTCTGGACAAGGTGTATGAGCGTATTTGCCAGTTGTGGCCAGATAGTATTTATGGCTCTCAATTAAAAAAACTATTTCATGATGCTTATTTACTGCACAAATCATTAACCGACGCCACCCGATTTCTAGCACATCAACTCTTTAAAGACGACGGGCTGGTTATTTTAGATGCTAATGACGCGGCTTTAAAAAGGCTTGCCATTCCTTATTTTAAAGAAGAATTACTTAAGCAAACCAGTTTTAAAGAAGTTAGCAAAACGTTAGAACAATGGCCTCAAGAATTTAAAGTACAAGTAAATCCTAGAGAAATAAACCTGTTTTATCTTACAGCGTCATCGCGCAAACGTATTCTAGCCACACAAGACGGTTTTAGTATCCATGATGATGATTTGCAATTTACAACTGCTGCAATGATGGAGGAATTAGACCGTCATCCAGAGCGTTTCTCACCCAATGTTATTATTAGACCACTGTATCAAGAAGTAATTTTGCCCAATTTATGTTATATAGGTGGCGGCGGCGAAATCGCTTATTGGTTAGAGCTAAAAAAATATTTTGATACATCACAAGTGGTTTTTCCTGTGTTGCTTTTGCGCAATTCGGCGGTTGTATTAAGCCACAAACAACATGCAAAGTTGTTAAAAACAGCATGTACCGTACACGATTTATTCTTGCCCAGTCATGAGTTAGCGACAACGATTACAAACAACGTCACGAGCATACCTATAGATTTTACCCCACAGCGTGTACAATTACAAGAACAGTTTAAGCATTTGTATGACATCGCTGCGCAAACCGATAAAAGTTTTCTAGGCGCTGTAGCCGCACAAGAAAAAAAGCAATTAAATGGTCTAGATTCTTTAGAAAAAAGGTTGCTTAAAGCACAAAAACACGCTTACAAATCACAAATTGATAGCGCTTTAAATTTGCAGTCATCCTTATTTCCTCGTGGTGGATTGCAAGAGCGGTATGAGAATTTTGCTGCTTTTTATTTAGAGCATGGTATGGATTTTCTAGAAATCGTAAAAACAGCATTAGACCCGTTACATCCCGCATTTACAGTTATTACACTTCCTAACAACTAACAGATTTAGGTTTAAGGGGTGTGTTTTTTGAATGCCAGGTGGCTGGAGTTGTTCGGTTTTCTAATTTCATAACATTGTTAGTAAATTGTAAGAACAAAAGATGCAGGCTGCCTGTTTTGCTGCTGGATAAAAAAGTAAATTTGCACATGCAACACGACAAGGTTTTAATAGTAGATTTTGGCTCGCAGTACACACAGCTTATTGCGCGCAGGGTTAGAGAACTCAATATTTATTCTGAAATATACCCGTTTAATAAATTACCTCATGACATCGATTCTTTTAAGGCAGTGGTCTTGTCGGGTAGTCCCATGTCGGTAAGGTCAGAAAATGCTTTTCACATAGACCTCACCACATTACGTGGTAAAAAACCCTTGTTAGGTGTTTGTTATGGTGCGCAATACCTTGCACATTTTAATGGTGGACTGGTTGCGCCGTCCAGCACCAGGGAATATGGACGAGCAAACCTAACTACCATAATAGAAGATGAGCCCCTGTTTCATGGGATTCCTGCCGGCTCGCAAGTGTGGATGTCGCATAGTGATACTATTAAAGAATTGCCTACAGGTGGTATAAAATTAGCAAGTACGCAGGCTGTAGAAAATGCCGCTTACCGCATCGCTGGCGAGGATACCTATGCCATTCAATTTCATCCCGAGGTGTATCACACCACGCATGGAAAACAACTGTTAGAAAACTTTTTAATACACATCGCTCAAGTAAAGGCAGACTGGACTCCTGTTGCGTTTGTAGAAGAGACCGTTGCAGCGCTTCAAGAAAAAATAGGAGACGATAAGGTTGTTCTAGGACTTTCAGGCGGTGTAGATTCATCGGTTGCGGCAATGTTGTTACATAAAGCGATAGGAGCAAATTTATTCTGCATTTTTGTAAACAATGGACTGTTGCGCAAAGACGAGTTTAAGCAAGTGCTGGAGCAGTACGAGGGCATGGGTTTAAATGTCAAAGGAGTGGACGCGACAAACAGGTTTATGGATGCGCTTGCAGGATTAGAAGATCCAGAGTTAAAACGCAAGGCCATAGGTCGTGTTTTTATAGAAGTTTTTGACGACGAGGCAAAGCAAATTAAAAACGTCACGTGGCTTGCGCAAGGCACCATTTATCCAGATGTAATAGAAAGCGTTTCGGCCACCGGCGGTCCCAGCGCAACTATAAAATCCCATCACAATGTCGGCGGGCTACCCGACTTTATGAAACTAAAAATTGTAGAACCCTTGCGTGCTATTTTTAAGGACGAGGTGCGTCGTGTGGGGGCATCCATGGGTATGGCACAGGAATTGTTAAACAGGCATCCGTTCCCTGGCCCGGGATTAGCGATACGTATTTTGGGAGATATAACACAAGAAAAAGTGTCCATTTTGCAACAAGTAGATGCTATTTTTATAAACAATCTTAAAAAGTGGAATCTTTATGATACCGTGTGGCAGGCAGGAGCGATTCTGCTCCCTGTAAATTCGGTAGGAGTGATGGGGGACGAGCGCACCTATGAAAAGTGTGTGGCGCTGCGGGCTGTAGAAAGTACCGATGGTATGACGGCAGACTGGGTAAACCTTCCTTATGCATTCTTACAAGAAACAAGCAACGAGATTATTAATAATGTAAAAGGTGTAAACCGAGTAGTTTATGACATCAGTTCAAAACCGCCTGCGACAATAGAATGGGAATAACTATGAAAAATATAGTACGATTTATTGTTATTTGTTTCGCTTTCGCAAAAGCGAGCACCGCCATAGCGCAAAATTATAAGCAACATGTCGTCGCACAAGGAGAAACCATTTATGCCATTATTAAAAAGTACGACATAAGCGAGGAGCAATTGTATGAACTAAATCCCGATCTAAAACTGGGGTTAAAAGCAGGTGCAACACTCGTTCTTCCCGCAAATGCCGGAGTGCTTACCCAGGCAAAAATAATCAAGTACAAAACACACCGGGTGGGTCGCAAAGAGACATTGTATGCGATTTCTAAAGAATATGGTGTAACTGTTTTAGATATTAAAGAATCTAATAAAGAATTGTACACCACAGAATTAAAGAAAGGAGACAAACTAAAGATACCTGTTTTTGATAAAACAAATCTTTCAGCAAAAACTACATCACCTGCCGAAAGTTCCTTGCACGAGGTGCAGCCTAAAGAAACTAAATTTGGTATTGCAAAAAAATATGGATTAACAGTAGAAGCACTCGATAAACTGAACCCTGGAGTAGAAAATATTCAGCCAGGAATGTTTCTTAAAATATCTCAAGATTCAAAACAGGGTAACGCGTCAACAGTGGCTACTACAAACTATGTGGAGTATGTGGTGCCAGCAAAAATGACCATGTATTCCCTAGAAACGATCACAGGATTAAATGAAGAAGCCATAACGGCTCTCAATCCGGCGCTTAAAAATGGACTTAAAGCCGGTATGGTTTTAAGATTGCCCAATGCGGCTTTTGGTGTAGCGGGCGATAAAGAAAGTGGGTCTTTACTAGGCATTAAACTACCTCTAAAAAACAAAAATTATAAAGAACAGCGCATTGCGTTGTTATTGCCATTTTCGCTAGAGAAGGTAGACAACATCGCTACAGATCTAAACAGGTTAAAAAAGGATCTTGCCATGCGTGTCTCTACAGATTTTTATATGGGAGCGGTTGTGGCTGTTGATTCTGCAATGAGTGTAGGTGTCTCCGTTATTTTAGATGTTTATGACACCCACAAGAACGCGTCTCGTATAGACTCTTTAATCACGCGCAATGATTTTAATTCGTATACAGCAATTGTAGGTCCGCTACTATCTAAAAATGTAGAGCAGTTTGCCTTAAAAATGCCCAATAAAAATATCCCTATTATTTCTCCTATTGCTTTACAAGATGGAAATCAATATGCTAATGTTTTTCAGGCCCGACCTAATGAAAAGCTGTTGCGAAAAAAACTGCTGGATTACCTAAAAAGGTACGCAGCGAGAAAAAATGTTATCATCATAACTGATAACCAAAATCAAAGTTTGCAAAGCCCATTTAGATCTCTTTTTCCAGATGCTGTTGTTATCACTCCCGGTAAATCGAATTACATTTCCAGAAAAGATTACCTAGAGGCGCTTGTACCTACAAACGAAAATGTAATCATTTTAGCAGTTGAAGATACCGCTCTTGCCGACGACACTGTTTTAACCTATTCAAAAAAGACAGCAGAATTTAAAATTAGAATTTTTGCTTATGAAGAATTTAAGGAAGCTTTTATACCTAAAGAAGACCTTGCGTCTACTGGTTTTACATTTCCATCGGTGAACTATCACCAGGGAACAAAAAATGCATTTTACAAAAGTTTTATTGCAAAGCATGGCAAAACGCCTAATGAATATGCCGTGCGAGGATTTGACGTTACTTTTGATGCGATTATGAGACAACAGGCTGCAAATGGAATTTTTGGTACTGTGCAGGCCGCCGATAAAACCATGATGGTAGAAAACCCCTTTCATTACGTTAAAAAAAGTAATGATTTGGGTTATGAAAACAATTCCTTTTTCTTATTACAATACACCAGGTACCAAACCTTAAGACGGATAGAGTAATGACAGCATCAGTAACTTATTTGGGAAATTTAAGATGTGAAAGCACGCATATAAATAGTGGTAATACCTATTTAACAGACGCTCCAACAGATAATAATGGTAAAGGAGAGGCATTTTCTCCTACCGACACAGTGGCAGCGGCACTTGCGAGTTGCATGCTTACCGTTATGGGCATAAAGGCGCAAGAGTTACAGGTAACCCTGGATGGGACCATGGCTTCAGTTACAAAGCACATGGCGGCTAATCCACGACGTATTTCTAGAATCGATGTGGTGTTGCATATAAAAGGTGATTGTGACAAACGCTGTCAACTTATTCTAGAACGAGTTGCGAGAACGTGTCCAGTTTTTAATAGCCTGCATACAGATGTTGTTAAGGATATCAGCTTTATCTGGAATGCCTAGTTTTTAACGAATTGCCTCAATCAATAAGTAAAGGTTTTCAAAACAAAAAAGCATGAGCAAACTTGTTCTTTTTGTGATGCTTCATGGGCTGTTTGCAGTATCACAGCCGCGATTGCGAGTGAGTTATGAAGAAAAACCGTTGCTTTCTTGGAGAGATTTCAAAGGGATTCCCCAATACAACAAACCCTATCAGGCCAGCACCAATTGTGGTATCGAGTATGAGGTGTCAAAAAAGGTTGTCGATGGTAAAGCTACCCCGCAAACCACTGTTTACAGTTATTTTTATCCAGAACTTAGTTGGAAAAGAGACATTAACGAGAACGATCCCACATTACTAGCACACGAGCAGTTACATTGGGATATTACCGAGCTGCATGCGATAATGCTGCGTAAACAGCTCGCTACCTATGTACCTACCGCAAATTATAAACAAGAGATTCACACAATCTTTGAGAACATAGAAAAACAGCGCAAAAACATGCAGCTACTTTATGACAAAGAAACAGCGCATGGTCGCGATAAAACAGCCCAGCGCAATTGGCAGGTTCGTGTTAACGAATTTCGTTTTAGATTATAAACCCGATTGTCTAGCCACAAGTTAGACGAATTATTTACCTAGTTATTCCTATTTTTATGTGATGCGCGTCGTTGTAAAGATGTATTTTTGCACCTGTTTTAAAAACGTTAAAGCAGACTTATGGCTCATGCAAAGTATATTTTCGTAACCGGTGGTGTGACCTCTTCTTTAGGGAAAGGAATTATAGCTGCATCACTTGCAAAACTGCTGCAATCACAGGGCCTTAGAACAACCATTCAAAAACTAGACCCGTACATTAATATAGATCCGGGAACACTCAATCCCTATGAACATGGAGAGTGTTATGTGACCGAAGATGGAGCCGAAACCGACTTGGATTTAGGGCACTATGAGCGTTTTTTAAATGTACACACCTCACAAGCTAATAATGTTACCACAGGGCGCATTTACCAAAGCGTTATTGAAAAAGAACGACGCGGCGAGTTTTTAGGTAAAACCGTACAGGTAATACCTCATATTACCGACGAGATTAAAAACCGCATTCAATTGTTGGGTAAATCTGGGGATTTTGATGTTGTCATTACTGAAATAGGTGGTACCGTGGGAGATATAGAATCCTTGCCCTATATAGAAAGTGTAAGACAACTTAAATGGGAACTAGGAGAAGATAATGCCATTGTTATTCATTTAACCCTTATTCCTTATTTAAACGCTGCGGGAGAATTAAAAACAAAACCCACGCAACATTCGGTTAAAACGCTTATGGAAAGCGGTGTGCAGGCCGATGTGCTCGTGTGTCGTACCGAACATGAGCTGTCGCGAGATTTGCGCACAAAACTAGCTCGTTTTTGCAACGTGCGACCACAAGCAGTCATACAATCGATAGATGTAGAGACTATTTATGATGTTCCCAATAAAATGGAAGAAGAAGGTCTGGATAAAGTAGTAATAGAACTTTTAAAACTGCAAACAATGCGAGACCTAGATTTAACACAATGGAACAGCTTTGTACACAGGCATAAAAACCCAAAAAGTGAAGTCACCATAGGGCTTATAGGTAAATATGTAGAGCTACAAGACTCTTACAAGTCCATTTTAGAATCATTTATTCACGCAGGAGCCGCAAACGAGATAAAAGTGAATGTTGTCTCCATACACAGCGAGTTTTTAGAGCCACACAATATAAGTGAAAAATTAAGCAATCTAGACGGCCTGCTGGTAGCCCCCGGATTTGGAGAGCGTGGCATAGAAGGTAAAATAGCAGCTGTGCGCTATGCTCGAGAACACGGCATACCGTTTTTTGGAATATGTTTGGGTATGCAAATGGCCGTTATTGAATACAGCCGCAATATTTTAAATCTGGCAAATGCAAACTCGGTAGAGATGGATGTACACACCACACACCCCGTGATATCACTCATGGAAAGCCAAAAAAACATAAGCGAGATGGGTGGTACCATGCGTTTAGGGTCTTGGGATTGTGAACTCGTTTCGGGTAGTAAAGTTCATGAAATTTACGGTGCAAACACCATTTCTGAGCGTCATCGTCACCGTTATGAGTACAACAATGACTATCGAGCGCAACTAGAAGCTGCCGGTTTAAAAACCACAGGAATCAATACAAAAACCGGATTGGTAGAGATTGTAGAAATCCCGTCACATCCTTGGTTTGTGGGCGTGCAGTTTCATCCAGAATATAAAAGCACCGTGGATTGTCCGCACCCGCTTTTTATATCTTTTGTCGCAGCAGCAAGTAATTTTAAAATTAATAAGTCTTTAAAGTAGTTCGCTTTCGCGAAAGCGAAACACATCAACACAACCCGTTATAAATCGTTTTAAAACAGGTTATTAGCATACAATAAGTAAAAATAATCCCGCAGAAGGGTGCCGTTATGGAAGAAAAAAAGATAGACTGGAAATCGCTTATAGGAATGACATTAATTTTTGGGATTCTCATGTACATGTTTATGAACAATGAGCCTCCTACCAAAGATGTAAATGATAAAAAAGCTAAAGTTACCAATGCCGCAAGTGTTGCAAAACCCAACGCTGCGCTTGTCAACCTGCCGCCAGCGCAAACAGTAGCCTTAGAAAATGATTTGTTAGATTTTGAGGTAACTACTAGAGGTGGTTATGTAACCAAAGCGCTTGTAAAGGGATTTTCTAGTTATGACGGCAAACCTATTTATCTAGCTAAGGAAAAGGACCACGCTATAGACTTTATTTTTACTAAAAAGAACGGGTCATCTTTACATACAAGATACTTAAACTTTACCCCAAAACTTACCGAAAATAATGGTGATAAAACGCTTGTGCTCACTGCAACTTTAAGTGATGGTGATTTTATAGAATTCCGCTATGTGTTGCCTAAAAACAACTACATGATGGACTTTACTGTGCGGTCTCAAGGGTTATCGCAGGTTGTCAATACGGCTAAAGAGCCTGTGCTGCAGTGGGACATGCGTGCCTACAAGCGCACAAAAAGCATGACAAATGAAAATCGTTATACCGAGATTAAATTTGAATACGACGATGGTCGTTACGACTACACAGGGCAGTCCAAACTATCGGTAGAAGAAGATGAACCTGAGGTCACGTTTATAGGTTATAAGCAGCATTTTTTCTCTTCTATTTTAACGACTTCAAAACCATTTAAAACGGCGACCATGAAGTCCTATAACCTCGAGGCCATGGACGAGAATCAGGATACGTTTACAAAAAGTTTTAAATCTACTGCGCAATTAGCCTACACGGGTGGTGACATTGCCTATGATTTTAACTGGTATTTTGGACCTACAGACTTTTACATCTTAAAGGATTACGATAAAAATTTAGAAGAAGTCGTTGACCTTGGATGGGGTATTTTTGGTTGGGTAAATGAATTTGCAATACGACCATTATTTACCTTTTTAACAACCACCCTAGGGTTGGGTATAGGTATCGCCATTATTGTACTTACTGTTTGTGTGCGACTTGTGCTGTCGCCTGTATTGTACAAAAGCTATCTAACACAAGCTAAAATGAAAATTTTAAAACCTGAACTGGATCGCATTGCCGAGCAGTACAAGGACGAACCCATGAAAAAGCAGCAGGCCACCATGAAGGTGCAAACCGATGCCGGTGCAAGTCCATTGTCTGGTTGTTTACCTGCGTTGTTACAAATGCCTGTATTCTTTGCGCTGTTTAAGTTTTTTCCAACGGCATTTGATTTACGCCAGCAAAGCTTTTTATGGGCCGACGACCTGTCTAGCTATGACACCATTTATAAGTTTCCAGGTAATTTTGAAATACCCTTTTATGGAGACCACGTGAGTTTATTCCCGATTCTCGCTTCTATTGCCATATTTTTCTATATGCAAATGACCACAGGTCAAACCATGGCGACACCGCAACCTGGCATGCCTAACATAAAATTTATTATGTACCTGTCACCGTTATTCATGCTGGTGTTTTTTAACAATTATGCAGCGGGACTGTCTTTGTATTATTTCATGTCTAACCTTATCACTATTGGAATCATGCTGGTGATTAAGTATTTTATCATCGATAAAGATAAAGTCCTGGCTAAGATCGAGAAAGCTAAAGCAACTCCTAAGAAAAAAGGCAAGTTTGCAACAAAGTTATCTGAAATCATGGAGCAAGCACAAGCCCAGCAAGAAGCACAAAAGAGATTAAAGAAATAGTTCGATTTAAAAAATGTTTTAAAGCCCGGTCTTGTCGCCCGGGCTTTTTTGTGGCTGCAAGTTTCTAATGTATTATGGTTTTTATGGTTCTAAGTTCTCAAAAATCATACATTTCAGTTAGGTGTAATTTTATACAAATCGTTATCGTTTGCCGCGTCAAGTTAACTCATTGCAAGGAAAATATAGTCTCTGTCGTTTGAGTAATGTGTATTTGTTGTCATTCGCATTGTCTATTTTTTAGATTTAATCAGGCACTTTATGGTAAGACTAAATAATGACTACCATCTACATAAACACTGGATAGCAATTCGCTTTTTTGAAAGTTTTAGCAAAATTTGCTCAACGAGCCATTGATATATGTTAGGACAACCGCTTTTACAACTGTTTTAGTCTAAATAGTTAAAAAACGCTTCTGTTTTAAATAAAGTTCTAACAGCTACTATATGCCAATGCTCATTAATGTTTTAAACTAGCTAGTACAGAATTAACAATCTTGATGATAAGAGTTGTTTTTTGCAGAACCTCCTTTTGTTTTAGAATATGGGGCACAATTTCTACTTCTATCATATATTTGATGCTTTATTTATTACGGGTTTTTATTAATTTTTTCAATCCAATTTAAGTGAAAGTAACCCATATATTTAAAAAAACGTAAGAATGTGTGATCTTCAAAGAAAGTCTCATATTGTTTAAGTTGTAATAAAAATTTACATTTGTCACATGTCTAAAATTTTAGGAATATCTGCTTTCTACCACGACTCGGCGGCCGCTATAGTTGTAAATGGAGAAATTATTGCCGCAGCTCAAGAAGAAAGATTTACGAGGAAAAAGCATACAGAAGATTTTCCGATAAATGCGATTAAATACTGTTTAGAAGAAACGGGGCTTAACATAGATGAACTGGATGCTGTAGTTTTCTATGATAAGCCTCTATTAAAATTTGAGAGGCTGTTAGAAACGTATTATGCTTTTGCGCCCAGAGGACTCCAGCAGTTTATTATTTCAATCCCCGTTTGGCTTAAAGAGAAAATGTTCCTTAAAAAGCTGCTCCTTGAGGGACTTAAAGAAGCTGGGCCTTTTGATAAGAAAAAACTGAAATTACTTTTTCCGGAACATCACATGTCACATGCTGGTAGTGCCTTTTATCCTTCTCCTTTTAAAGAATCGGCTATTTTAACTATAGACGGTGTTGGTGAGTGGGCAACTGCCACGATTGCATTAGGTTCAGGGAACAATATTGAAATGCTCAAAGAGATGAGGTTTCCTCATTCGGTTGGATTACTTTATTCTGCTTTTACTTACTTTCTTGGATTCAGAGTAAACTCTGGTGAATATAAATTAATGGGGCTTGCACCTTACGGCAATCCACATTCTGAACAAACTACTAAATTCATCAAACTTATAAAAGAAAATATTGTAGATATAAAGGAGGATGGTTCCATTTGGCTTAACCAAAACTATTTTAAATACGCAACAGGTCTTAAAATGATTAACGAATCTAAATGGGAGTCTCTATTTGGATTCAAAGCTGTAAAGCCAGAAAGTGATATTGAGCAAAAACATTGCAATCTAGCTTATGCCATTCAAAATGTAACTGAAGAAATTGTTCTAAAAATGGCTAAAGAAGCTAAAAAACTAACAGGTTCTGATTATTTGTGTTTATCGGGAGGTGTTGCTTTAAATTGTGTTGCAAATGGCAAATTACTAAAAGAGAATTTATTTAAAGAAATATACATACAGCCTGCATCTGGAGATGCCGGAGGGTCCCTAGGTGCAGCATTAACAGCGCATTACATGTATTTTGAAAATGCAAGAGACGTTGTTGAAAGACATGATTCAATGAAGGGAAGTTATCTGGGGCCAGATTTTTCTGATAAAGAAATTAACACTGCTTTAAAGAAAAATAAAGCTGTGTATGAAAAATATGAATCATTTGACCAAGTGTGTAGAACTGTTGCTGAACTGCTTAACGATGGCAACGTTATTGGTTGGTTCCAAGGCAAAATGGAATTTGGCCCAAGAGCTTTGGGCAACAGAAGTATTTTAGCAGATGCCAGGAATAAAGAGATGCAAAGAATACTTAATATAAAAATTAAGTACCGCGAGGGATTTCGTCCTTTTGCTCCTTCAGTATTGGCAGAAGATGTTAAGGACTATTTTGATATGACCTCTATTTCACCTTACATGCTTTTAGTAGCTGATGTAAAGAAAGAGAGAAGAAAAGAATTACCTGAAAATTATTTTGAACTCGATCTTTGGGATAGGCTTTACTTTGATAGAAGCGATCTGCAGTCAATTACTCATTTAGATTTTTCTGCGCGTGTCCAAACTGTGCATAAAGAAACCAATGAAAGGTATTGGAAGCTTATTAATGCCTTCAAACAAAAAACAGGATATGCAGTTTTGGTCAACACCAGTTTTAATGTAAGAGGTGAACCTGTAGTGTGCTCTCCAGAAGATGCTTACAAGTGCTTTATGCGAACAGAGATGGACTACTTGGTGATAAACAATTTTCTATTAGAAAAGACTAGACAACCAGAATGGGAAAACAAAGAAAAATGGATGACTGAATTTAAAATGGATTGAGTATGAAACAAAAAATTACTTCTACGTTTCTTATTTTATCTGTCTTTATAATTGTTGATATAGTTTACACTCTTTATGGTCTAAAAATTGATTCCAGCATTAGCGATAAGATTTATTTTGTCATAAGTTCGATACTGTTTTTTTTGGTTTTATCAAATTTAACCTACAAAATTTTATTCGACTTTAATAAAAATTACTTGAAGGCTGTAGCTTATATTGGTATTATACTTTTCGTTTCTATGTTTGTATCCGGGAGATTTGTGGCCATGTCAAAATATTTTTTATATTCGGTAAATATTCCCAAACGACCTACTAATAATCTATGGCAAACTGATAAAAAGTTTGCTTACAAGGCAGTCCCATTAAGTAAAGGTTATTATGAATACTATTTAAGTGATTCTGTTTCCGGAAAAGTGGAAATTCAATTTGACTCTTTGGGTTATAGAAGCGTTAAGGCAAGCAATATTATTAATGCAGACACCTTAAATTTGTTTTTAGGCTGTTCTTGGACCTTCGGTGACTACATACAAGCAGAGGAAGGATATGCTTATAAACTTTCAAAACAATTAAACCATAACTTTTTAAATGCAGGTGCATCTGGGTATGGATTAGCACAAATGATCCAGTTGTCAGATAGCCTACTATCGAAACATTCGTTTAAATACTGCTTCATACAATACTCGCCCTGGCTGGCAGATAGGGCAATGTCTTTAAATGTACCAAGACCATATGTATCCAGACCATTTCCTTATTTTTCAGAAAATAATGGTGAATTTTTTTTAGAAGAAATACCATATGAAGTAGATAAAAATGAAAGGGATTGGAGGCTTAAAAACAAATATATTCACAAACTAAAATTTTATTTCACGACAGGATTTAAAGAGCAATTTTTAAATTATTCAAAATCAAGGATTTCCAGAGTAAAGTCGGAGTTAGGTTTGATTAAAAAACCTACAGAAAATAAAAATCAGCTAGAGTTCTTTTTTTATAAACATATAATCGAGAATTGTAAAAAATTTAATGTAACACCTATCGTGCTTAAAGTAGGGTTGCCAAAATCAGGGTCATATAATCCTAAACTTTTTGAGTTTTTAAACGAAAAAGATGTAAAAGTGATTGATTTAGATTTGGCTTTAAAAAATGACACTACAGATTTGACTAATAAAAATCGGTATTTAATTTATCACGAATTTTCAAGTGGAGATAGAGTTTATTACGACGGCCATCCTAATGCATTAGCGAATTCTATTTTCAGCAACTCAATTTTCAACTCATTAAACAAATAATATATGGAATTTTTAAATGACCTATGGCTCTTCATGAAAGAACGAAAGAAAATTTGGTTGGTGCCGATAATTGTTGTCTTACTTTTACTGGGATTGCTTATCGTCTTTGGCGGCAGTAGTGCAGCGGCTCCTTTCATTTACACGCTATTTTAATTTAAGTTTTTATGAAAAAGGACACTTCTAAATCCACCATATTGATAATTACCATTGGATTTACAGTTATATTCATACTTCTTAAACAACAATGGGCGATTTATACTGCTCTAATTATTGGCGTTATTGGATTATTGTCAGATTGGGCTGCGCTTAAAATTGAGTGGCTATGGTTTAAGTTAGCGTTTGTGCTAAGTAAGATAGTTCCTACAATTCTTTTGACTATAATATTCTACGTTTTTCTTTTTCCAATAGCAGTTTTGTCAAAACTTTTTACAAATGATCCGCTATTATTAAAAAATAACATCAATACAACTTTTAAGGAAAGTGATAAAATGGATATTAAAAAAAATATGGAAAAGACATGGTAAAGAGGGGATTCACTGGGTTCCGATTCTATGCTGATGTTTTTAAACCTCTAACCATTTTCAACTTTGTTTAGAATTCTTTCGATTTGCTCGTGGGTGTTTTTTCTAATAGTATTTTTTTAAAGTAACTAGTAATTTTAAACATTTTGTAATTCAGTTTTGTAGAAACTTGCAAAAAAACTCGTGCAATTCCACTTTTTTTGATTCTTAAATACTTGTATTTTAAGGTAGGCAATGATGTTAAAGTGAAAAATCATTTTTAAATCAGAATATTCCAACAGCGTTAATTTTAGAAATCATAATAGAATTTTTGCTTTGTTATTAGTTTTATAGATTATTAACATTTAATATACTTCTCTTTTTTACATCGAACCGTTCTTAATAGGTCATTAGTACTTTAAATTCTATCTTTGCACCCTTAAAAAATATAGCTATGAAAGACGGTATTTATGCAAAATTAAACACCACAAAAGGTGAAATTCTCATACAATTACATTATGATAAAACGCCAGGTACAGTTGGTAATTTTATTGGGTTAGCCGAGGGGACTCTAGAAAACAAAGCAAAACCACAAGGAACCCCCTATTACAATGGTTTAACTTTTCACAGGGTGATTGCAGATTTTATGATACAAGGTGGCGATCCACAAGGAACAGGATCTGGTGGACCTGGGTATCAATTTGATGACGAGTTTCATCCAGAATTAAGACACGACGGCCCCGGTGTATTGAGTATGGCAAATGCTGGCCCAGGTACCAATGGATCACAGTTTTTTATAACGCACATAGAAACAGCCTGGTTAGACGATAAGCACACGGTTTTTGGTAAAGTGATATCGGGCCAAGATGTCGTGGATGCCATCGCGCAGGGAGATATTCTAGAAAGTGTAGAAATCGTGCGCGAGGGCAATGCAGCCATGGCTTTTAACGCAGTAGAATCGTTTCGCCTTTTTGAGGGAGCTGCGGCGCGTCGCCAAGAACAAGCCCGTAAGCAAGCCGAGCAAGAGTTGGATGAAATCGCAGCTGGTTTCCAAAAAACAGCAAGTGGATTGCGCTATCAAATTATTAACAAAGGAAACGGTGCAAATGCACAGGTGGGCAAGACAGTGTCTGTGCATTATAAAGGAATGTTGCCTAATGGTAAAGAATTTGACAGCAGTTATAAACGCAATCAACCTATAGATTTTAAACTAGGCGCAGGGATGGTCATTTCTGGCTGGGACGAGGGTATAGCATTATTACAAATAGGCGATAAAGCGCGTTTTGTGATCCCGCCGCATTTAGGATACGGCAGCGCAGGTGCAGGCGGTGTGATACCACCTAATGCAACGCTCGTTTTTGACGTGGAGCTTGTAGCCGTTAAGTAATTAAAATACACTATGTGGAAAAGCACGAGTCCTAATGCGACTGGTGCTTTTTTTGTTTGAATAGTTTTTAAAATGTTAGATTTGTTATATCGTATAGGATAAACACTATATTTGAGTTGAAAGGTTTTTTATGAACGGTATCGTACAGTTTTGCAGAATATTTGTAGGGATTTTATTCATATTCAGTGGATTAATAAAGTTAAATGATTCCATAGGATTTTCTATAAAACTGGATGAATATTTTAGTGCAGCGGTTTTGGGTCTAGAATTCTTACAGCCTTTTGCTTTGCCTTTAGCTATATTTCTGGTCGTTTTTGAAGTTGTCCTAGGCATCATGTTGCTATTAGGTTTTCAGCGAGCGTTTACCTTATGGTCACTTGCACTCATGATTATTTTCTTTACGTTTCTTACGTTTTACTCTGCTTATTTTGAAAAAGTGACCGACTGTGGCTGCTTTGGCGATGCAATACCGCTTACACCGTGGCAAAGTTTCTATAAAGACGTTGTGTTACTTATTATGATAGGCATTCTGGTAAAGTTTAGTGCTTTTATAAAACCCGCTTTCGCGAAAGCGTACTCCATCATCATCATTCTGGTTGCCACCATAGGCTGTTTTGGACTCGCATACTATGTGCTGATGCATTTACCTATACTAGATTTTAGAGCCTATAAAGTAGGTACAAACGTGGTTAAGGCGATGGAAGAAGACCCAACGCGTCCAGATGTTTATGGCTATGACTGGTATTATACCGTGGGCGGCAAGGAAAAGGTAATTACCACCGATGGATCGCAACCGCAAGGTTATGGTAATCCTGATAAGGTAGAAACAAGATTGATTAAAAAAGGTTATGAGCCCCCAATACATGACTTTACGATAGAACAAAATGGGCAGGATATTACACAACAAGTGATTACGGCAAATAAAGTCGTGCTGGTTGTCATGTATAACCTAGATCGTGCAGAGCGTGATGGCCTTAATGAACTCAAGGATTTTGTTAAGCGTGCACAAAATAAGGGGTATCAAGTGTTAGCTTTAAGTGCATCCCCGCAAGATAAGGCAGACCAGATGATGGAAAACTTTGGTTTTAAAATACCTTTTGCAGTTACTGACGAGACAGTGTTAAAAACGATGATACGCGCAAATCCTGGGGTGTTGGTTCTAAAAAACAAAATAATAACCGCAAAGGCACATTGGAGCGATCTAGATAAGTTGCAGTTATGATAGCGTTTATTTTAAAAAAAATAGGCTATGCGTTACTCACACTATACGGGGTTGTCACCGTTATTTTCTTATTGTTTTATTTAATTCCTGGAGACCCTGCACAAATGATGCTAGGGCAAAACGAGGATCCCAAGCAACTTGCAGTTGTGCGTGCAAAATATGGTTTTGACAAGCCCATTACTGTGCAGTACCTTTATTATCTCAATGACTTAAGCATCGTATCGTTGCACAGCACAAATAAGAACGACTTTACCTACAATTCAGGGAAGTATAGTGCTTTTATCGTTGCTAATGCAGGTGGGTTTGACATACTGCTTAAATGGCCTTATTTGCGAGAATCCTTTCAAAAAACGGGTAAAAAAGTGAGCGCAGTCCTTACTGAAACGCTTCCTAATACCATTTTACTAGCCGTGGCAGCAATGAGTATAGCACTTGGAGTCGGGCTTTTTTTAGGGATTACATCGGCTCTTAAACGCGATACTTGGATTGATAAAACAATTCAGGTAGTAAGTACCATGGGCATGAGTGTCCCCAGTTTTTTTAGTGCGATATTGTTTGCCTTTGTGTTCGGTTATGTGCTTCACGATTTTACAGGTTTACGCATGAATGGAAACCTTTATGAAATGGATAATTATGGAAATGCTGATCGCCTGCAGTTGCAAAATCTTATATTGCCAGCTGTTGTTTTGGGCATACGTCCGCTGGCAGTGATCACGCAGCTTATGCGCAACAGTTTGCTGGAAGTGATGGGGCAGGAATATATCGTTACTGCCTATGCAAAAGGATTAAACACCTTGCAAGTAATTAAAAGACATGCTTTTAAGAATGCACTAAACCCAGTAATTACCGCTGTGAGCGGTTGGTTTGCAAGCATGCTCGCCGGTGCTGTTTTTGTAGAGTACATTTTTAACTGGAATGGACTGGGCAAAGAAATTGTGGTTGCTTTAAATACTTTAGATTTACCTGTGATTACCGGTGCTGTCCTAGTTATTGCGGTTCTTTTTATACTTATAAACATTGCAGTGGATTTGCTGTATGTATGGCTAGACCCACGAGTACAGCTTAACTAATATTTAAAAAACAAACGATTCTAATTAAACATTAATAAAATCACCATGAGAAAAAACATTGTAGCAGGCAACTGGAAAATGAACTGCGATCTCGCACAAACACAAATTTTAATTGAAGCACTCGAGCGCCAGTTACCTTACTCGGTAAACTGCGAGGTAATGATAGCACCGTCAACACCTTTTTTATTTCAAGCATACAATCTTGTGAAAAACCTGCCTATTGAGGTTATTGCACAAAACGCGTCGGCTTATGATAGCGGCGCTCACACAGGAGAAACATCATTAGGGATGTTACAAAGTGTAGGTGTAAAGACCGTTATTATAGGGCATTCTGAACGTCGAGACAGTTATGCGGAAACCGATGAGGTATTGAAAGAAAAAGTGCATGCGACCATAAAACGTGGGATGCGGGTTATTTTTTGCTGTGGAGAGCACCTAGAAACACGCAAAACAGGAAATCACGTACAGGTTGTAACTGCGCAAATAGAAAAGGCACTTTTTGATTTAACCGCTGCCCAAATGCAACAGGTCGTAATCGCTTATGAGCCTGTATGGGCAATAGGCACAGGCGAGACCGCGTCGCCAGAGCAGGCCCAAGAAATGCATGCATCGATTAGAGCATTTGTCGCCTCAAAGTTTGGTGAACAAGTATCGCAAGAAACGAGCATACTTTATGGCGGCAGTGTTAAGGATTCTAATGCAGCAGAATTATTTGCAAAACCAGATGTAGATGGCGGTCTTGTGGGCGGCGCATCGCTAGACCCGGTTAATTTTGCAGGAATCATTAAAGCCTTTTAATGAAAACAATAGACTTGCTATATGTGGCCTATGAATTTACAGTAAGCCCGCGAGGACCATGGAGTGATGTGCTCGTTGCGCAGTTAGGCGACGCAGGTTTTGATAGCTTCATAGATACAGATACCGGCGTTACGGCTTACATCCTTAAGAGTTTAGACCATGATAATGTTTTGGATCATGTAGATCTCATGCAGTTCGATGGTTGCAGTATCGCTTTCGCGAAAGCGGACGTACCACCCACAAACTGGAATCATGAATGGGAAAAGAATTTTGAACCCATTATCGTTGATAATCGCTGCGAAATACGCGCACCCTTTCACGAGTCACGTGGACTGGATTATGAAATTATCATAGAGCCTAAAATGAGTTTTGGCACTGGGCATCACCAGACTACGCACATGATGTTGCAGTATTTACTAACCCACGACCTAAAAGATTTACACGTGCTGGACATGGGTAGTGGTACAGGCGTTTTAGCAATTATGGCAAAGATGCGAGGGGCAACAAGCGTGGACGCGATCGATATAGACACCTGGTGTTATGAAAATGCGTTAGAAAACGTAGCGCGCAATCATGTAGACAGCGTGCAAGTAATATTAGGTGGTGCAGAGCAACTGCAGGGCAAACTTTATGATTTTATCATCGCAAACATTAATAGAAATATCTTGCTAGAAGACATTCCTGCATACGAGCATGTTTTAAAATCAGGTGGCACCTTGTTGCTTAGCGGTTTTTATGAAGAAGATATTACGGTCATAAAAGCAGCTTGCGAGGCCGTGAATATACATTATGACATGCACTTGACCCGTGATAATTGGGTTGCAGTAAAATTGTTAAAAATGATATAACGTGCACATATTGTGTGCGTTATTAAATACTTTTGTGGTGTAAATTTTTTATAATGAGTATACGAGAGCAATTATCCCCAGAATACGAGTTAGACGTGTTAGAAGCTGTAGAAAACAAAATAGTGCTTTTTAACGACGACGTAAACACCTTTGATCATGTGGTAGAAATGCTGGTTGCTACATGTGATCATACACCCATACAAGCAGAGCAGTGCTCGTTAATTGTACATTATAAAGGTAAATGTTCGGTAAAATCGGGCTCGTTTGACGATTTAGAGCCTCGCTGCACAGCACTTTTAGAAGCAGGTTTAACCGCTGAAATCCAGTAAGGACAGCGGTTTTATTTTTTTTACTTTACTGCTTAAAATCTTAATAGTAAAAATTGTGTTAAATACAATGCAGGCTATTGATATGTAATAGCAACACTATTACATTTGCGTAAAATTTTCTGAAATGGATAAATTGCTGCAGCAAATGCAAGTGCGCATAAATAATAAGGTTTACATTAAAGATCCCGAGTCGTCAGACCTTGGAAAGCGAATTATAACAGAGAGCATTTTACTTATTGACGAGATAGGATTCGATCAATTTACTTTTAAAAAATTAGGAGTACGCATCCAGTCAAACGAAAGTTCCATTTACCGTTATTTTGAAAATAAACACAAACTTTTACTGTATCTTACATCGTGGTATTGGGGATGGTTAGAATATGTATTGGTTATTAAAACATTGCAGCAACAGGACCCGCTTACAAAACTTAATGACGCGATATTTGTACTCACTCGCACAATAGAAGAGGATTCAGACTTTAATCACATCAACGAGGTCGCATTGCAGCGCATTGTAATTGCTGAGTATTCAAAGTCCTATTTAACTAAAGAAGTAGATTTAGAAAACAAAAATGGATATTTTGAAATCTACATTAGATTGTGTAATCGTTTACGAGATATTATACTTGAGGTTGCGCCTAATTATCCACATGCGTCTTCTTTAAGCAGTACGATACTAGAGGGTGGATTGCATCAGCATTTTTTAAAAGATCATTTTACCGAATTAACAGACTGTAGCGATACGGTATCACCATCAGATTATTTTAAACACATCGTTTCTAAACTTCTTAACTAATTTATGGGTATTGTAAATAAATTAACCGCTTGGCAACGTCTAGTTAAATTGTTAAGCGTTGATAAAAGAGATGTAAAACAAATCTTTTTTTATGCGGTATTTTCAGGATTAGTTGGGCTTTCTCTTCCTCTAGGGATACAAGCGATTATTAACCTTATACAAGGCGCACAAGTTTCTACCTCGTGGATTGTGCTGGTTTCTATAGTCACGCTGGGCGTTGCCTTTAATGGAGTGTTGCAACTTATGCAAATCAGGATTACCGAAAATATTCAACAAAAAATATTTACCAGATCGTCATTTGAGTTTGCTTATCGCTTTCCTAAAATGAAACTGAGTGAGTTAAGGGACGGTTACCCACCAGAATTAGCAAACAGGTTTTTTGATACCATTAACGTTCAAAAAAACCTTGCAAAGTTACTTGTTGAATACCCAACAGCTGTTTTACAAATAGTTTTTGGTTTGTTGTTATTATCCTTTTATCACCCATTTTTTATTGCTTACAGTGTGATCATGGTGTTACTGGTTTATCTTTTATTTAGATTTACTGGAAAACGTGGTTTAGATACAAGTATTAAAGAATCAAAAAGTAAGTATCGCACGGCGCATTGGTTACAAGAAGTAGCGCGTTCTATGGTTAGTTTTAAACTTGCTGGATACACATCGCATGCAGTAGATAAGAATGATGTTTATACAAAAGAGTATTTAAAATATCGGGAATCGCATTTTGATGTGATTATTTTACAAGGAATTCAACTTATTGTCTTTAAAATTCTTGTAACAGCTGGTTTGCTTGTCATAGGAGGGTTACTGGTTTTAAGCCAGCAGATGAATATAGGACAATTTGTAGCCGCCGAACTTATTATTCTGATCATTATCAGTGCGGTTGAAAAACTTATATCTGGACTAGAATCTGTTTACGACATGCTTACATCGGTAGAAAAGTTAGGTGAGGTTGCCGATAAAGAATTAGAACATCAAAAAGGGTCAAAGCCATTTAAAGAGAATACAGGGTTCACCATTTCGTTAGAAAATGTGAATTATACGGTACCTGACAGGTCTAAACCTATTCTTAAAAATATTAATCTAACGATAAGCCAAAATTCCCGTACACTTATAACTGGGGCTAATGGAGGTGGTAAGACCACGTTGTTAAAGTTACTCACCGGGATTTTAGAACCCTCAAAAGGTATTATACACATTAATGATACTGACATTAGAGCGGTGGATTTAACCTATTATCGGGCACACTTAGGGCATTCCTTTGCAGAGGAGTCTCCCTTTCAGGGCACACTGCGTGATAATTTGACTTTCGGTAACAAGGCAATTAGTGACGACCGCATTTTTGAAGTGTTCGAGTTATTAGGCCTGACAACCTTTGTCCGCAAACAGGAACAAGGATTAGAAACCATACTTTATCCAGAAGGCAAGCAGCTTAATGATACCGTTATACGTAAAATTATTCTTGCACGTAGTATTCTTAAACAACCTAAATTACTGGTGTTAAAAGATCCTTTAGAACAATTTAATACCGAGGAAAGTGCAAAAATTATGGAATATTTAAAGAATCCTACCAGACCTTGGGCGCTTGTTGTGGTAAGTCAAAGCGAACAATGGTTTAGCGGAATGGATCAAATATTTACATTAGAAGACGGGATTTTAAAAACTATATAAGACCATGCTCAATATATCCAGTAATCATATGGTAGACGACCTAGACTTAGAGCAATTTGAGTCTGGAAAAAAGTTATTACGTCGTACGCATTTCAAATATTTCAACCGATTTTTAGGAGGATTTGCCATATCACTCGTTATTTTATTATTCCTACCATGGACACAAAATATAACGGGTAGGGGCAATGTTACCACCCTTACGCCCGACCAGCGACCACAAACCCTGCAGTCACCCATACCAGGAAAGCTAGAAGAATGGTATGTAAAAGAAGGTGATAAAGTGAGAAAAGGCGATACGCTTTTAAGAATTAGCGAGATTAAAAACGAGTATTTTGACCCAAACATCGTCGAACGTACGAGCAAGCAAATAGATGCTAAAGAGTCTTCGGTCATTTCATATAGCTCAAAAATAGGTGCGTTAGACAACCAGATAAATGCCCTTCAAAACGAGCGTGGACTTAAATTTAGCATGGCACAAAACAAGTTACAGCAAGCGCTACAAAAAGTGGTAAGTGATAGTATTGATTTGAAAGCAGCCATTATTAATATGAGAATTGCACAAACTCGTTATCAACGATCAGATACCTTATACAAAGAAGGTATAGACGCCATGGCCACGCTAGAAGAGAAACGATTAAAACTGCAAGAGACCGAGGCCAAGGCGGTTTCTCAAGAACAAAAGTTGTTACAAAGCCGCAATGACGTTATCAATGCTAGGCTTGAATTGAGCCGTCTAAATCAGGAGTACGCAGAAAAAATATCAAAAGCTGAAAGTGAGCAATTTAGCACACAGTCCCTACAATTTGATACCGAGGCCCAGGTCAATAAACTACTTACAGACCGTACAAATTATGAGATACGCACAGGATTATACTATATTAGAGCACCGCAAGACGGCTATATCAATAAGGCCATAATTGGTGGTATCGGCGAAACCTTTAAAGAAGGCGATCCACTTGTTAACATCATGCCATCTAATTATGACCTGGCTGTTGAGACATTTGTAGAGCCCCTAGACCTGCCGCTTATTCACAACGGTGAGAAAGTGCGTGTACAATTTGATGGGTGGCCGGCGATTGTTTTTTCAGGTTGGCCTAATGTTTCCTATGGAACTTATGGTGCAAAAGTTATCGCTGTAGAGCGCTTTACAAGTCCTAATGGTAAATATCGTGTGCTTCTAGCCCCAGACGAGGATGACCATGAGTGGCCCGAGGCCTTGCGACCAGGTTCAGGAACGTATACCATCGCCTTGTTAGAAGATGTTCCAATTTGGTATGAGCTTTGGCGTCGATTAAACGGTTTCCCACCTAATTATTATCAACCAGAAATAAAAATGGATGCAGCTAAGAAATAGACTATTTTCCTGTATTTTACTAGGTGTATTGTGTTCCACCAGTCCTGTTGTTTATGCTTTTTCGCTTAAAGCGAAAGTGTCATACAGCAACTTGCTAGAGGTTTCAAAATGGCAATCTAGTGATAAAATGCTTCAAGAACAGCAGGTTGATACCGTATTCATGACCTTTAAAGAATTTTTAGGTTATGTAAAGAGACATCACCCAGTAGCCAAACAAGGTGAATTATTACTGGATGAAGGACAAGCAACCTTGTTAAGAGCGCGCGGCGGCTTTGACCCTAAAATTGAAGCAGATTATGCTACAAAAGAGTTTAAAGGTACCGAATATTATGATGAGTTAGACGCTGTATTCAAGATTCCTACCTATTATGGTGTAGAATTTAAAGCTGCTGTAGAACGTAATCAGGGTGATTTTATCAACCCGAGAGATAATGTTCCAGTAGATGGCTTGTACAGCGCGGGGGTTAGTGTGCATTTGGCTCAAGGCTTACTCATTAATGAGCGCATGGCCACTTTACAACAAGCTAAGTTGTTTAGACAGCAATCCCTAGCCGAAAGAGATCTTGTAGTAAACCAGATTCTATTTGATGCCTCTGTTGCATATTTTGAGTGGTGGCGTGCCGCTAAAGAGGCTACCATTTACCGTAAATTTAATGACAATGCACAATTGCGATTAAAAAGTATTATACGCAGCTATAGAACGGGAGAACGCGCTCGTATCGATACTGTGGAAGCCAGCATCGCAGCACAGTCACGTGCATTATCCTATGAGCAATCACTCTTGCAGTTGCGCAATAGCCGTCTAGAGCTTTCTAATTTTATATGGCTCAATGACATCCCTGTAGAACTTAAAGAAAATATTTTTCCTGAGCGAGAACTTTTAGGGCAAGTAGATGCCACCTTAGAGATTTTGGGGATGAGTCTGGATGGTTTTAATGTGCAAAATCACCCAAAACTCTTATCTATGAATCTTAAAATCGATCAGTTAGATGTAGATAGACGGCTTAAGGCTAATAAACTATTACCCAAACTTACCGCAGATTATAATTTCATAACTCCAGAATGGAACAATGCAAACACGATAACTAACGCAAATTACAAGGCTGGTGTTAGTTTCTCCATCCCAATTTTTTTACGTAAAGAACGTGGGGACTTACAACTTGCAAAATTCAAACTGGCAAACGCTCGTTATGATTTGATCAGTCAGGAGTTGCGCATACAAACCAAGGTGAATAGTGTATTTAATGATCTGGAATCCTTTCAGAAACAACAAGGAATTATAGATGGCATTGTCGATTCTTCTGGACAAATGTTGGATGCCGAGGAACGCAGGTTCGAGTTGGGCGATAGCTCGCTCTTTCTTGTAAATACCCGGGAAGCTAATCTTATTCAAGATAATTTAAAGCAATTAGATATCAGTTTAAAGTGGCTTAAAGCCAAAGCCAAACTGTTTAATAGTATTGCTGTAATGCCAGAAAACTTGTAGTACGTTGATGGTTGTGCATTTTTTCCTCCTTTATATCTTAAGTACCTATTTAATGCGTTTAAAGTTAAATGTTCGGTTGATTGTTTAAATGCCATGATTTAAATGCGAACCATTTGAAATCTAGCTTTATTAATAATTCACGAGGTTTAAGTATTTTTAACATCTTGCGGCATGTGTTTGTAACTAATTGCTTTTACCGGAACATTAAAAATTATGCTTAAAATAATAGGGATGTATTTTGCATCCACACTGCTACAATATAGAAAGTTTAGAGTTACTTTTAGTCAATGAAAAATAAAATCAATAAGTTTCTCAGGATATTCGGGTCTGAAATACATGGGCTTGGGTATTTACAAAAACTGAAAAACGGTGAATTTAAGAAGAATGAGTGGTCTGTCGTCCAACAACTGTTAGACGGTAAAGTAAACGTTATTTTTGATGTAGGCGCACATCGTGGTAATACCGCCTATGATCTGGTTAAAGTTTTTCCCAATTCTTTAATCCATTCGTTTGAGCCATTTCCCGAATCTTGTGAGTTTTTTCTCAAAAAGCATCAAGAAAACAATAATGTACGGTTAAACCAATAGGCTCTTGCTGCCGTTAAGGGTAAAACCTTACTTAACATAAATAAATCTGTAGATACGATCTCATTACTAGACAGCAAAAAAATAAACGCTTCGTCCGATAATAGTTGCATTACATTAAGTAAAATAGAGGTAGAAACCGATACCATTGACAACTATTGTGCAAGTGCTAACATTCAATATATAGACATTCTTAAAATTGATGTACAGGGTTCAGAATTAGAGGTTTTTAAGGGAGCTTCAAAAATGCTATCAGAGAATAGAATCAAAGTGATTTTTACAGAAACTTACTTTCAACAGCAGTACATTGCTCAACCCTTATTCCACGATATTTCTCAATTTCTTTATGACCATGGTTTTGTACTTCAGGATTTTTATGATCCGTATTACTCTGCAAATAGCATTCTTTGGTGTGACTCGATGTTTTTAAACAAGTCTATCTTTTAGTTTTAATAAATCAAAAGTCCCCATTTTCTTTTTGAAAATGGGGACTTTTGCGTGTGTTAAAAATAAGGGCTAAGATTTATTTTGCTATAATCCTATTGGTTTGAGTTAAGATTTTTTTAAACATTTTTTTCCACCATGGTCTGTTTTCATTCATGCCATATCCATAACCATATCCATACCCGTATCCATATCCTTTGTTAGCGTTAGTTCCATTTAAAATAAGTGCCATGTTAGGAAGTCGTTTTTCGGCATACATCTTTTTAGGAATTTTTAAAAGTCTTTTATCTAGATAGTTTGCACGTACTACATAAATAAACATATCGGCATTTTGCTCGCTAATTAATAACGTATCTGTTACTAAACTCACGGGTGGCGTGTCGACAATGACATAGTCATAGTTATTGCGTCCATAAGCCATGACATCATCAAACCTGCCATTCATTAAAAGCTCAGCAGGGTTAGGGACTATAACACCCGATTGCAATAAATCAAATCCCGATTCTTCTACTGGCTCGATTAAATCCTTTAAATTTAGGCTTTCGTCCATTAGAAAATGGGTAAGTCCGTTTTTTGCAGGTAAATTAAGATAGGATCCTAATTTAGGACTGCGTATATCTGCACCCACTAATAAAACCTTTTTGTCTGATAAGGCTAAAACTGTGGCAAGATTTATAGACATAAAAGTTTTACCCTCTCCACTAATTGTGGATGATATAAAGATCGATTTAGATTCACCTTTGATACCAGCAAGCATGAAATTTAAGTTTGTGCGCAACAAACGAAATGCTTCAGAAACTGCACTACGTACATTTTTAGCAATAATAATGTCATTGGCACTTTTTGTTTCTGGTATATCTCCTAAAATAGGTGCTTTTATCTCTTTTTCTAAATCATCAAAAGTATGAACCTTATTATCCAAATAGCTGATTAAAAATATCACACCAAATGGAATCCCAAGTCCTAACATGATAGCTTTTAAGTAAGCATTCCTGGCAATAGGCGCAATAGGCTGGTCGCTGCCATTTACACCTTCTATAATTTTAGCTTTTGGAGCTGTCACCGCCATCGTTAGTGAATTCTCTTCCTTTTTTTGTAATAAATACAAGTAGAGCGTTTCAATAATTTGTTGTTGACGTTTTAATTCAACGTATTCTCTTTCTTGTCTAGGTGCAGATTGAATTTTTGCGTTGAAAAGATTCTCTTGCGATTTTAAATCGTTTAATGAAATAGTTAAAGCCATTTTAATGTTAGCTAAACTACCTATGATGCCTTCCTTTAAAATTTTTATTTGCTCATCTAAGTTGATAAGGGTAGGGTTTCTTTCTCCTGCATTTTTAGCAAGTCTTTTCTTTTCTAGTAAAAGTCCATTATACGTATCGGCCGATCGTGCAAACGAAGGGTCGGTAATACCGAGATTTCCAGGAATAAGTTCATTAGAAGGTGTGCTTAAATACTCTTTAACATATTCTACAAGTTTAAGCTCTGTTCTTAAGGCGAGTACTTTCTCTTCTACCGCAGCATTTGAAGATAAACTTACTTCGGCTGCAGATTCTACACTTACAATGTCATTACTCGTTTTAAATGATTGTACATTTTGATCTAATGAAGATAAGTTTCTAGAAATCTCATTTAATCGAGACTCAATAAACTCATTTGTTTTGATAGAAATAGCGTTTTTATCTTCAATACCGTTGTCGTTGTAATTTTCAATCAGACTATTAAGTATTAATTCACCTTTCTTTTTTACACCGCTAATCACATTTAATTCCACGAGACTAGATCTTGCATCTAGACGATTTATAGAAATACTATTTTTAATCTGGCTACTAACAGCCTGTACAGGTTGAATATCAACCTTAAATTGGTAATCACTTATTTCACCATCTGGTGATATGGGCGTTACTACAAAGGCTATATCATTTAAGACTATTTTTTTGCCAAAACTAAAATTACCAATGACTTCATCATCGTAATTACTAAGTTTAAATTTTGTTTTAGAAATTGCCTGAAGTCCAAAAGACAAATAGGTCTCATTGATGATGCTGTCGGGGGTAATAAAATTTATTTTGAATGGAAGTCTATCCCAGTAGATCTCGTTAACTCCAAAATTACCTTTATTATAATAACTTATATTTAAGCGTAAATCTTTTACTACTTGCGTAACGAGGTCTTTAGAATTTAGTACTCCTAGTTCGTTGTCTAGTGTTGAACTGGAATTATTTATAATACCCAGTTCCTCGAACGCTGCAAGTTCTGAAGGTACGCCTCCAGTACCACTGTCATTCATTAAAATCACAGTATATACTTTATAAGTTCTAGGCGTGTATCTTAAGTTTATGAAGGCATAAATTACCATCACCAGTACCCCTAAAACGAACCATTTCCAGTAGGATAAATAATTTTCTATAGCACTTCTAATATTAGAAGTTTGTGTTTCAAAAGGCTCTAAATTGCGCAGTTCTTGTTCCATTTTTTTATCTTGTAAATAACGCTGCTAATCCTATTAAAGCTCCTAAAGAACCAATAAATAATCCTGTAGAAGCCCCTACACCAGAAGAATTAATTTTAACCTTTCTTGGCTCAACGTATATGACATCGTTTTGAGCAAGGTAATAATAAGGCGATTCAAACAATTCTTTACTAGTTAAATCTATGGTAGCATAAATACGTTCTCCTTTATTTTCTCTAATGAGAAGTATATTTTTACGTTTTCCCAAAATGCTCAAATCCCCAGCTTGACTTAACGCCTCAACAATGGTTAATCGTTCACCCGGCACTTGAATCGTTCCAGGACTTTGCACTTCACCTAAAACAGTTACTTTAAAGTTGGTTAGTTGAACAACAACAATCGGTTTTGTAAGATAATCTTTGAGTTTAGTCTTTAAGACATTTGATAATTCACGTGTGGTAAGGCCAGCTACTTGTAAGGTACCTAGAACCGGTAACACAATTTCGCCTACACTATTTACTAGGTAGGTTGAACCACTGCTGTTTTGCGCAACGCCACTATCGGATAGACTTGGAACACCCCCGCCTAGATTAAAAATAGCCGCCGCACTAGGGTCAGCAGTTGTAATGTTAATACTTAACATGTCGTCAGGTTCGATGGTTTGTTCAAAATTTTGAAAAATCCCTTTAGGAGATTCTTCTGCAACATCTTGAAAATACACAATTTTTTTAGAAGAGACGCAAGACGCCAGCTGAAAAACCATCAATAAAGCAACGGCGGTTTTCAACAATTCTGCATATTTTTTCATAGGGTGTTCATTTTGTAAGGTTTAAATTAATTATAAAGGTATTGTGCTAATTTAACTAGACGTTAGAGCATGGTTATTCAAACTGGTCTTTTTTCTTCTTATCAAATCTACAAATAGTAAGAGTAAACAGTAAATTACAAACATGATACCCATCAACAATAAATAATGAAGGGAGCCTAACGCTAGAAAGACAAAAGTAATGATTAAACTTAAGCTTCCTAAAATGACTGTGGTTTTTTTATGAGAACATCCTGCATCCATAAGTACATGATGAACGTGATTTCGGTCAGGGTAAAAAGGACTCCTTTTTTGTAATATTCTTATGCCTGCCACCCTAGAAGTGTCAAAAAATGGTATAAACATAATCACCAATACTAAAAGTAACTTATTGTAAGCCATGAAATTAGGTAGAATGTCTATTTGTGAAAATCTAGACGCATCCATCGACATGCATTTGAGTGTAAAAAAGCTTATACAAAAACCTATCAGCAAAGAACCTGTATCGCCCATGAAAATTTTCTTTGACTCTGAAAAGTTAAAGACCAGGTAAGCCTTTAAAATCCCTATAAGGCTTACACACAGCAAGCCGTAAAAAAATAATCCTGTTGCAAAAAATATAAAAGCATACACGATAAATATGATGACACCTATTGTGCTAGAAAGTCCATCCACACCATCTATAAGATTAAAAGAATTTATAATACCCAACATTAAAATGTATAAGCATATAAATGAAGCATAAGGATTTAAAGCGTTAATTTCTAAAAAACCATTAAGATTTATGGTTTGAAACATCCCGTCTATAAATAAAAAAGATATTGCAATAAACTGACCTAGCAATTTTGCCCTAGGCGAGGATAAAACAAGGTCATCCTTAAAACCTACAATAAAAACGATAGTGATGCCAGCAATAAAGTTTAATGCGATGTTGTCTAAATCATAATGCTTTAAAAAAAATACAACAATGACAAGCGCAATAAAAAAAGAAAAACCCGCCATGGTAGGGGTGGATTTTTTATGAGAGCTTCTAGCGCCTGGTTTGTCATTAAGTTCTAAACTTTTAACAATCCATGAAATCTTTGGAATAATTATAAAGGTAGTAAGAAAGGCACCGGCGAATAGCAAGGGTGCGACTATGTAAATGTTAGGCATCATTTATGTTTTAAGTCTCGTTGAACTGATCATTTTATCCACCACTATTATAACGTCATGATCTCTAGTTAAAGGCATTTTGTAAATTTTGAACATATCATGTTTTAAGAGCAAATTTACAAAATATTAAACTTTCGTTATAGCAAACGTTTAAAATTGCCGTTTATCGAAAAGATAAAAGTGTAGGATTTTAAAAGCGCTCAGTTAGCAGATTTTTCAAAATATTCCTTAGCTCTTTTAGGATTTGGACTTCACAGTACGAGCCATTATTTTACTTACAGTATTATTTTGTTTTCTTAACAAGAAACTGTTCAAGTTTTGAAATGTTTTTAATAAATACACTCCACATTCCTCCTACACGGTGTTGTTTTAAGGCTTTATAATCTTCTTTTGTTTTTTGAATTAGGTTGCGCAAATTCTTATTGCTAGCACCGCCCACCCTCATTTTTGTAATAATCTCGGGTACGTATGCAAATTTTAAATGTGGTTGCTTGAAAATACGCAGTATAAATTCATAGTCGGCAGCGATTTTAAAAGAAATATCAAAATTACCAAAGCTTTCATAAAGTGACTTTTTAAGATATAGAGTAGGGTGCGCGGGCATCCATCCTTTTTTTAAAAGCCTTATATCAAACGGTTTACTTACCCAGTTTCTTATAACTTTATCGGTGTCGTCTAATGCAACATACTGCAAATCGCCATAAACACCATCTACATGTTGATTTTTAAATGTCGCTACTATGTTAGTTATGATTTTGTAATTTGCTAGAAAATCGTCTGAGTGTACAAACCCTATTATGTCCCCGGTAGCGGTTGCAATCCCTTTATTGAGCGCATCATAGATACCTTTATCAGGTGCAGATGTGTATTTTATTTGCACATATTTTGCGGCAGCTTCTTTTAAAATTTCTAAAGTATTGTCGGTAGAGGCGCCATCTATAATAAGGTATTCTATGTCATTATAGTCTTGATTAACAACAGATTCTATGCAAGATTTCATGGTGAATTCACTGTTGTATGTAGCAGTAATAATAGTTACTTTCATTTATCTTACATGGATTTTAGGCAGCATGTGTTCTTGTTGGCGTGTGTTTTGTTGCGATGTTTTTGCAATGTACGCTTTCGCGAAAGCGAAATAAACAGTAACATTCCAGATAAACACGTGCGATATAGATGGTATAGACTATTCGTTAATTTTTCTAGTTTTTACCTTAAAAGCTGGATTGCCACTGTAAATACCGTATGCTTCTAAATCTTTAGTAGCTATCGATCCTAGACTTAAAACGGCGTGACTGTGTAAGGTTACCCCTGGTCCAACGGTACTTTTTGCACCTACCCAGCTGCCTTCTTTTAAACGAATAGGCGCAATCATTAGATCAAAGCTTTGTAACGAGTAGTTGTGGTTGCCACAAATTAACAAAGCGCCCTGAGACACACACACATGATTTTCTATGGTTACCTGATCTAAATTATCAATCCAAACATGTTCTCCTATCCAGCAATAATCACCAATTGTTAATTTCCATGGATATTTTATTTGTACCTGTGGTTTTATGACGACTCCTTTACCTATTTGTGCACCAAAAATCCTAAGCCAAAACACTTTAACCACAGATGATAGATTCCACGCACATTCAAAAAACAGAATGCTGGTGATGTACCAAAGCAGCTGTTTTACTTTAGAACCTGGTTTGTACCAACTGTTGTTATAAGTTGCTAGGTTTGTTTTCAAAAAGATTAAATTGAAACTGCTGGTGATTTTTCTTTTTGCAAAAGCGCATCAAAATAAGCAATCGTGTGACCTAAACCTTCTCGCAAATGTATTTTAGGTTCCCAGCCGTTTAGCTCTTTTTTGGCAAGACTTATGTCGGGCTGGCGTTGCATAGGGTCATCTTGGGGTAGGGGCATATAAGTAATTTTAGATGCCGAGTTAGTGAGTTCTATAACCTCTTTTGCAAGTTCTATCATCGTAAACTCTATAGGGTTACCTATGTTTACTGGTCCTAAAAAGCCATCGCGGCTGTTCATCATTCTATAGGTACCTTCAACAAGATCGTCTACATATTGAAAACTGCGTGTTTGTGTGCCATCACCATAAATTGTGATATCATTATTTTGCAGCGCTTGCATGATAAAATTAGAAACTACACGACCGTCTTGTGGATGCATACGGGGTCCATAGGTATTAAAAATGCGTATTATTTTAATGTCTACCTGGTTTTGGTTGTAATAATCCATGAATAAGGTCTCGGCGCAGCGTTTACCCTCGTCATAACAAGATCGCAGGCCTATTGGGTTTACATTTCCCCAGTAGCTTTCTGGTTGCGGGTGTACACTTGGGTCACCATAAACCTCGCTTGTAGACGCTTGCAGTATTCTAGCACCCACACGTTTTGCAAGTCCTAACATATTTATCGCACCCATTACCGATGTTTTAATCGTTTTAATGGGATTGTACTGATAGTGTACAGGAGACGCTGGACAAGCTAGGTTATAAATTTGGTCTACTTCTATCATAAATGGGTTGATAACATCGTGGCGCACCAACTCAAAATAGTGGTTGTCCATTAAATGCTCAATATTGCGTTTAGACCCAGTAAAATAATTGTCTAGACATATTACTTCGTTTCCTTCTTTAAGTAATCGATCACACAGGTGGGATCCTACAAAACCAGCGCCGCCAGTTACTAAAATTCGTTTCATTTTATTAGTTGTTTAATGTTTTCAAAAATAAGTCTTTGTTTTGTTGCAACACATCGGGGTTTTCAATGAATTTTTTTGCAAAGTCATAAGCCGCTTGTGACCATGCAGTGTATTGCTCATTTGTCATGGTGATAGCATTTGTAATACTGTTAACAACAGCTTTTTGGTTTGTAATATCTACATCCCAACCTATAGATTTAACAGTAAGGTCTTGCCAGGGGGTCTTGTTAGAAATTAAAACAGGTAATCCAGCAGTTAGTGCCTCTATAATCGCATGGCCAAAATTCTCTCCCTCGGACAGTAGAATGAGATAATCATAGGACCTTAAGGTATCGGGAATCTTTTCACTTTCTAGAACACCATTGTAGGTAACTTTAATGTTTTCTGGTAATTGATTGATGACGTTTGTACATTTTTCCCAATAAGGTTCATCATATATGGGACCGTACAAGTCTATAATTACCGGCTTATCAATGTATTGTAACGATTCGAGCATGATTAATGTTCCTTTTTCAATAGAAATGCGTGCTACATTGATAAACCGTGTAGGGAATTGTTTTCCTATCTTTAGACTGGTGCTTTGCGTTATTTTACGGGGTAAATTAGGTGCGACGTGCACCATTTTTTCAGTTCCTAAAATATTTTTTATGTGCTGTGCCTCATCATTATTTGTGGCGTGAAATTGCACATTTTTATAAAGCCTTGTTTTTCTAGAGAGTTTTAAAAAGATTTTTTTCTTAGACCCTTTCACCGAAAAAGCCTGTGGATTAAGCATTCCACGAGCCGAAACTAATACAGGCAATCGCTTCTTTTTAAGAAGGATAACAGGTAAAATAGAAAAATACCAGCTATACATGCCATTTATGTACGCAATATCAAACGACGTCTCTTCAAATATTTTTTTGAGATGGGCCTTGTTTAACCGGTCCTCACTAATGTAGTAAACCTTTGTATATTCATTAAAAATTGTCCAGGCGTTATGTTGGATGTTTTCGTAAGGAATTTTTGAGCCAAAATCGGTGTTACGCGTCACCACAAAAAACTCAAAATCATCTTTTAAATGAGCAATCAGGTTTGCATAAGACCGCACGGGACCACCCGAATTTGTTCCTGGTAAAAACCAGTCGATGCTAATCAGGACTTTGACTCTATTTTTATTTTGCAATGAAAGGAATTTTTAGTGCTGCGTGATATGGGGTATTTCGCTTTCGCGAAAGCGAACACGCTACAATCATTTTTTTAAAACTAATTTATAGAGTGATTCATACTGCTGTGCGATGGTTTCCTCGTCAAATCGCTTAACGTTTTCAAAGCCTTTACTTATAAGTGATTCTCGCAGTTGCGGGTTTGCTATTAATTCGCAAATGTTATCTTTAATTTCTTGGACATTGTGTGGGTTTACATAAATCGCAGCGTCGCCACCTACCTCGGGCATGGATAACATGTTTGAAGTGATAACGGGTCTGCCCACGGCCTGAGCTTCTAGAATGGGCATGCCAAATCCTTCAAAAGTTGATGCAAAAAACAGTAAATCACACTGTTCATAGCATTGAACAACTTCTTGTGGTGATATGCCTACCCGGTTTTCAAATGCTATTTGATATTCTTGTAAAAGCTTTTGGTTTTCAGGTGCTATTTTACCTATAATGAGTAATTTACAGGGGATTTCTTTGACGGCGTGTATAAGTCCGGTTAGGTTTTTATTAGGTGCGCCACCTATTTGTAAAATCAGCGGTTTTGTTGCGTTAAACGCTTTGGATTTAGGTTTAAAATCCTTGCTAATCGGCACATAAATGACCTTTATTTTATCAGGATTGCAGGACACATTCTTAAGTAAATCGTCTTTAGTAGCTTGTGAAACCACGGTTACCCATTTGCTTCTTTTTACTGGTAGACTAAACCATATTACCAGTAAAATTTTTCTACGTATGCCCGTGGTGCGGTGTAGGATGCCCAAATCATGTATGGTTGATATTGTTTTTTCCTTTTTTAGTAAAATAGCAGCATAATTGATATCTCCAGTGACGTGGTTTACATCGCCCTGATTTAAGGTTGCTGCGAGCAAATTGAACAATCGTTTAAATAACCCGAGGCTTACAAAGGGTAAGATATATTGTTGTACCTGGTAGTTCTTGCTAAAACGTATTGCTAGTGCGCCAAAAATTTGTTCTATACTGTAATTAGCCTCGTCGCGTCTCTTGCGCTGGAAATAAGTGATTTTAGGCATTGCAAAAATTTGTATGGTATTCTTTTAAAATTTCCTCGATTACGGTGGTAAAATCCATGGTATAATCCCATCCTAAAATATTTTTTGCTTTTGTGCTGTCTCCGTAATATATATCTAGAATTTCGGAAGGTCGAAAAAATGCTTTATTAAATACCACCCGATCTCTATCGATGTTCAGGTGATCAAATACGTGATAAATAATGTCTAGTAAGCTTATAGACTTGCCGCTAGCAATTAGACAATCGTCGGGTGTTTGCATTTCAACTATTTTAATCATAGCTTAACATAAATGAGTGCATAATCAAAATCTCGTTTAGCATCTACAGTATCTACCTCGTGAAAATCTTCCTTTTTGTTTAAAATATTTGAAGATGTTTTAATCACTTTCATGATAAAAAAATGTCCACTGCGCAGGAAGGACTCATGATTAAATAATATTCCTGAACTTACGTGCAGGTTATAAGCTTCCCTATAATTTTTAACCAGGTAGCAGCAAGACGATTTTGAAATTGCATAAGGGCTTAATGGGTTAAGCAATGTATTTTTTGTTATTGGTAACATAGCTAATGCACCATACATCTCACTACTCGCAGCCTAGTACAAACAGGTGTTTAGGCTTAGGCTTCTTATGGCTTCTAGAATATTGCGTGTAGATTGCTTATTAAAAAGTATGGTCTCGCGCGGTTTTAAAAAGGACTGCGCTACCGAGCTTTGTGATATAGATTAAATATGAAGTTAGGTCGTACTTCACTACCTAAATTGTTTACAGCTTTTGAGTCCTCTAGATTAAGTCCTACAATTTCTATTTCTTCTAGAACTTTTAAGTAGCTTAAACCTCCCAACGACGACATGTTGTTTCTAACAATGCCTATAACATGAATACCTATATTTAACAGATTTTTTGTTATATAGGGGCCGTCCTGACCCGTTATTCCTGAAATAATAGCTGTTTGCTTGAAAATGATTTATCAAAAAAATATGCGGTAATGCAGTGTAATTTTGCCTTTTATTCTAGCATTAAGAGGTTCTACATCGCAAAAAAAAATCTTAAAAAGAATGGTGTAGATCGTGATATGAACGTTAAATTAAAGCGTTAATCGTGAAGGAGAGAGTCTAAAATTCCAGTTAAAGAACTCTTTACCTACCCAAAAAAATAAATAAACAACTAATGTGGCTTTAATTAGATGGTTTAAAACCACAACAAGCTCTGTTTCGGCTTTAACAACCTGTAAAAATATAAGTGGAAAAAAGGCTAGTAAGATTATTTGGTTTCTCGATTTTTTAATTAGTATAAACCATACTTGTACAATAAACCAACCCCATATTCCCATGAAAATTAAGCCTCCAAAAAAACCGTAGTTACCGTACGCTTCACCGATAATACTTATTCCCATAGAGGTACCATCATTCAAATATAATCCCGTAAATTTTCTAAAATTTTCTCTTCCTCCAGCTTTTGCTTTTTCGGAATCAATAAATCTTGGTAACAATGAAGATTGCAAAGCATCCAGGACGGTGCCACCTTCTAGAAAGGGTTGTTTATTAGGGATGTTTTTCATAACGGCGCTTATAATCCAGCCTTGGTTTAAGCGAACATTGTTATTTATATCTTTATTTTTATTAGTTTCTTCTAACGTAACCCCTTGTCCAGTTAGATTATTGTACATTAATCCAATGAATAATTCTACTTTATTTCCCGAGTAACCGGTCCAAACTTGAGATCTATAGGCCACTTTAACAGTTTGTAACGAAGAGGCAAGCACCACTGCTGCCACAATTGTCAAAAGTTTTGTTTGCATCGTTGGTTTGTATTTATACGTAAAAAACATGTAAAAAAATACGGACCAAAGTATAAAGTCGTGAAACATTGCATTAGATAGGGCTCTAAACAATAAAAGTGCTATTACGACGTAAAATACTTTACGGTAGCTTTTGTTTGGCGAAAAATACAGAATGAGTGCCCCTACATATTTAAAGTTCCCCAGTAAAAAGCCGAAGAAGCCTAGAAATTCGAGAAAAATGTCTGCAAAAAAGCCAAAGGCCACTAAATACAACCCAATATTAGAATACAGGTTCAAATTTTCTAGAGGGACATAAAATTTTGAGGATTTTTTCAAGATGTATAAAACAATGACAGTAAAAACTAAATAGCCAGGAACTACAAAACTCATGTATTCATCCTCAGGCACGTACATGTAGTATTTATAATGAAAAGAGGGGTTTAAATACTCTATAACAGGGCCTATTATCCATTGTAAACCTGCAATTAAAAGCATAAGTTCCATGATAGGTAAACTTTTTCCAAGTTCACTAATGAATACATAAAAAACGTAGACTACTGAAACAATCCCTAAAAGTGTCCAAAATTCCATTCTTGAATATGAAGTGTTTGTATGTTTTTTAAATATTTTTTTTAATTGCAGCTATAATTTTTTCATAACTCCATCCTGCAATGTACGCTTTATTATGTATTCCTGCCTTCATTAATTGGTCCTTTTCTAGCTTTTCTATAATAAAGGATAAGCTTTCTAAACTGTTATAAGGAAAAATCCAAGATTCAGAATTTTTAACAAGATCGGCCGCACAGCCTACTTTATCACTAACAATAACGGCTCTGCCACTTGCCATAGACTCGTTTACTGCCAGTCCCCATGTTTCCCCAGGACCTTTAGAAGGTAGGCAAAGCACGTCACCTAATCTGTAAACAATGGGCATCACGCTTTGGTTTTGAAAGGGGATAAACTTTATGTGTTCTTCATTTTTGTATTTCATTTTTAGCTCGTTCTCAAGTGGACCATTACCTACAAGCAACAAATGTACTTTTTGTTTACGTTTTTTGTTTGCTTCTAGAACAGCTTCTGCTAAAAAATTAGGTTGTTTTTTTTCTTCAAACTTCCCTGCAAATAAAATTAAAATATCTGTGCTTTTATAACCTATTTTTTCTCGCCATTCTATTGCTTTTATATCGTAGTGATCGCGTTGTGAATCATTGTTAAATCGCTTATTATCAATAGCGTGTGGCGCAAGTATCATGTCAGTTTCCTTTATTCCATGTTTTAGGAAATAGGCTTTATTTGCCTCCCCTACATACAAAATCTTATCCACATGACGATACACCCACGTTAGTAAAATGCGTCTAAGTACTGTTTTTATTCCTGCTTTTTCGTCTATTAAAGTAGAATCACCTCTAAACCACAAAGGTATTTTACCCTGAAAATGCCGCAGCACTTTAAGATGGCTTTTGAAGCTCCAACCAAAAACGAGTATTGTGTGTGGTGAAAATTCTTTTAACTTGTCAATTAAACTGGGGTTGTTTATACCGTTAAAATGATTACTGCCTGGTTTTTTTGAAATATTTTTAACAAATTCATAGTTATAGCCTTCTAACAGCGGGATGTCCCATTTTATCTCGCGACCAAAAGTTTTGTCTCGAACTAAATCACTTGTTTGCGACCAGGTGTAAAAGACTTTTAGCTCAATACCTTTTTCTTGTGACAACAACTTAAACCAGGGGGCGTTGTATTGAATAGGATGTGTCGAAACGACCGCTAGTTTTGTTAAAAACATGTATTATAAGATAGCGTAGTGTAGAAGTTAGACTTTTGTTTTTTAAAATTTCTTTAAGCTAGCTGTGAAGCTGTAAAATATGGCGTTACTATATTAAATGCTTCAACTTTTTAAAGTTATCTTGTTTCTAGCCAGAACTTTATCTATTGCACTTGCGAGCGCTTTTGCCGACTTTTTTGCACTATAATCATCTAGATTTAAAAGATTGATACTCCATGTAAACTCGCTTTGAAAATCAATCAGAATAGCCACTAACTCCTGTGCAATTTTGTCAAGATCGTCGTCTTCTTTGTAACGCCATAAAAAACGACTCGCGCGGGACTCGTTCAAAATATCAACGGCCGAACTTTCTGCATGCAGCATGGCAAATAAAGGTTTTTTACTTAATAAGCATTGAAAAGTTTTGGAAGCAGTATAGTGTTTTTGCGTACTGCCTAATAACATAACACGATCGGCTTTAGATAAAAAATTTAGTACATGTAAAAACGGAGCGCGTTCTCTTTGTTCAAAAACGATATCTTCCAGGCCATAGTCCTTTGCATACGATGTAATTCTTTTAGCTGGATAAGGGCCTGTCCCTATGAAGTATAATCTGATATGTTCATCCCATCCTTTTATTTTTTTTAGATGAGCTACAGATTTAAATAAACCTTCTATAAAAAGATGAGAATTAGGAAGAAATGCTCCTGCATAAATCCATGCCTTGCAATCAGGCTGGTCACTCCATGGTAGTTTTAAATTGTCTATTTGGATTTCATGGTCTTTAGGATCAAATCCATAGGGCATGCCTACATGAACGGGCTCCATCTTAAAATTACGTTTAATTACTGGTGCATAATATGCAGTAGACACTCCCGAAATTAAAGCAGCTTTCTTTATAGCATATGGTTCTAAAACCTTTGCTACAACTTGGCTAAGTTTTGCTCTAAGATTATTTTGGTTAGTAATGTCTCGCACCCATGGATCTATATAATCGATGCCATATGGAATCTTTGTTTTATCGTGTAAAATTCTGCCTAACAGCGATGTGTAAAAAGAGGGGATAGGTATCCAGATAAAATCAATAGGCCGTTCTTTACACAAACGCAAGGCCTCATTTTTAAGGAATTTAAATGCGCGTATGCCTATATCTCCTAAAATCCTGGGTTTTGTTATTGGAAACGCTTTCGTGTAAACGACTTCAAAATCGTCAGAAACAGTTTTTTCCATTAAAAAATCCAATGATTCCTCGTAATAATGAGAATCAACGGTTAGTAAAAGGGGTTTGTACCCAAATTCAGTTATAAAATTCCCTATCAACCGGGGACGTTGCACACCAGCTAAATTTGCTGGCACCCAGTGAGGATATATGATAAGGACAGTTTTCATGGAATTCACTTTTTTATAAATTTTCTTCGATGTAGTGTAAAACAGATTACTATTTCAATTACAATTTATTACAACTAATATTATATGGAACAGCTGTCGTTGGTTAAGTTATTTTTTTCGCAATGTATTTTTTTGCATGTGCAATTGAAAAAAATCCGTCAAAGAAAAATTGCAAGAAGAAACTTGGGACAACTATTATGTAACTTTTTGTAATGAAGGGCTCAGATTATATGAGTTTTTCTCTTTTCTCTTTTTGTTTTTAAGATGTTGATACGTCTAGTAAGCTAAATAATTTAGTCTTTTCGATGTCCCACGAGTGACATTTTGCGTGTTTCCATCTTTCTATTTTTAAATCGGTGGCTAACAATTTGTAATCAAAGTTTTTCAACGTGTAAGCAAGTGTAGCGCTCATAACTGAGCCTGCAGTATGCTCTAAAGAACTGAGAAATTGTTGTTGTCCAAAAGTGTTTGTGGCTAGGACATAAAGTCCTGTTTGCAAATAGGTTAAAAGCTTATTAGTGAGACAGATGTTGCGATTCAAATCAACACTAACTTCTTCCAGTGCTAAACCAATATCCATTTTCCCAAGAAACGAATGCAATGCTTCTTGATTCATTGTGGGATGAATAAGGATATTGGAACTCAAATCAATACTTTCAATATATTCACTTTTACATTTTCCTATGAGATTAAAATCGATATGCGGCAATTCTCTAGCTGCTGTAAAAATTACTTCCAGCCCTCGTTTAGGACCAATGTATTGAGAAAACCACACGCACTGCACTCTTGCATTTTTCTGGGATACAGGCTCTAAAAAATCAGAACTATTAAAGAAGTTTAAAATGATTTCATGTTTAGAATCTTGTTTAATTTTAAATCGTTTTTCACATTCAATTTGTATACCTTTTGATGCATAACTAATGGCGTCTGCTTTTAAAAAGCTAAATTCCATGATGCGCAATCGATTATTAATTTCATTAGATTTATTAGAATATAAGGCTTCACCTGGATAATAATCTTCAATATCTAGTTGCAAAAAACATTTATTCCTATTTGAAAATTTCACTCCGGCATAAAATGCCCCTAAATTGTGTGCTATAACTCTATTAAATTTATGAATTTTCTCCAGTTTAATACTTGTAAAAAGTAATTGTAATGCCTTGTCGTTATTTGCAAAACTACATGTAGCAAAGTGGTTTTTAAAAAAACTATTTAGTCTGACAGCAACACGGTTTATTATTTTACAAAATATTGTTTGTTTAAAAGCGCTGGTCCTGTCAATATCGATAAATTGTACCTCTGGATTTCGCGTTTTTATCACCTCCGAAAGTTCAAAACTCCAATCGTTATGAACAAAACTTATCACAACACAGTAATAATGTGTTTTTAACGTTTCAAATTCTTTCACTAATCGAGGATTGCTTGCTAAGCTGGAAGTCGTTATAAAAAGCAGTTTTTTCACTAATAAGTAGTATGTTAATTTGGAAGACTAATTTAGACTTTTAAAAGTTTATCGAGTATTAGCACTGTAAAACAGATCTAAGAACTTTGATATGGCAGTAATCTTGAAATGCAATAACTTAGGACTATATTTTTTTTGGATATTTAAAATTATCAAAATCTTCTTCATAGGCTTCGTAAACATTTTTTATGATTTTTTCATTAGCATAATAATGACCTAAATCTTTTCTTGTTGATTTATTGAGGTGTTCCAAATTTTCATTGATATTAAGATGATTGCATATTTCTTTAAAATCACTATTGATGTTTTCTACTTTCCCCACGTAATCAGCAATTAAAATACCTTTACTATCAAACAAATAAGAACTTTGTTTATTGCAATGTGAAAAATTTTCATCGCTGGCTAGACCCACGTATTGATAGTCTTTATTTTTCATCAATTCAGTAAATTGCATGAAAGTAAATGAAGGTTCAATTCGTTTTAAGTGTATGAAATATTCATAAATACTTACAGCCCGATCATAGGGGTTCCTTACAAAAGAAAATTTGAACGATGTTGCGTCAAATTGAGGTGTGATATAATTTTGTTTAAGTAATTCTAGATAGCTCATATGGGCAAAACTTACACCACCGCATTGAGGGAAGTAAAAATTCACCGAGTCTGTATTATACAAAACTAAAAAGTTGTGTTTTTGTAGAGCTGTTTTAACGCTTGTGCCAGCTGTTTTGGGAATCCAAAGAAAAACAGCATTTGATTGTCCCTCAGCTTTCTTTGCATTTAGGTATTTATAGTACCCCGTTCTCCTTCCTATTTTTTTTAATATTTCTACGGGTGTCCAGTGTTGTAGCTTCATTTAATATTTTTTTGTTGTGTATCTTAGTTTTTGTTTTTGATATTCAAAAAGTAATTTTGGATTAACAGTAGCATACTAATCCTTAAAGGATATTGTGTTTTTTGTAGTGCAGGTTACTATTTTAAAATTACTTTGGAATGATGTGGACGTATTTTAATTATTCCCACGAGGAAATTGTTTTTTTCTGTTTTTGAACCATTTTTATAAAAAATTGCCCAAAGTTTCTATTTATGTTTGATAGCAATACGAAAAACTTGAGTTGTTTAGATTTCAACATTTTTATATTGTCCAGTGCGTATTTTATGGAGTGTTCAAACTCATGCTTAAAAATACTACTGAATGCAGGTACCTTAAATAGCATCACATAATTAGCCATAGAAATAAAGTTTAGCAACTTCTCTTTTTCATCCCGGGATGTAATTCTATGTTCCAAAAATTTAAAAACCTCAAATCGTGCCCTATAGTTATCAATGTGCCTATGATTTTGAGTGCTTGACATAATTGAGCTCGGCCTGTTTACAATGTAATTGTAATCACTTGAGTTACTACAACATATTTTATCTGTAAAAAAGCATACTTGGATACTCAAAATTAAATCCTCTAGTGAATTGAAATCGTGAAACTCACAGTTTTTAAACAACTCTTTTCTGTATAATTTTGCGTAAACAAAATGTGTCCCATCTTTTAACATTCTAAAAACGTAGTCCTTTCCAATTAAAATTTCTTCTTCTACAAATATATTCACTTTTACTGGTATGTACTCCATGCTGTGGTAGTCAAGAAATTTTCTATTAGATACTACAATGTCCACATCCTTTTTTTTGAAAATATTTACTAGTTTTTCAATGGCTAATGGTTCAATATAATCGTCACCATCCAAAAAATAGATAAGCTCACCCTCAGCTTGCATCACGCCATATTCTCTTGCTTTATTAGCTCCATTATGTGATTTTTGAAAATGCTTAATATTAAAAAGGGAATGTGAAAGGCTTTCAATTATTTTGTTAGTATCATCCTCACTTCCGTCATCTATTACAATTATTTCAATTTGTTTGTAGGTTTGATTGACTACAGACAAAATGCATTTTTCAACAAATAATTCGATGTTAAAAGTTGGTATAATGACACTTACTACTGGGTACATGTGTAAAAAAAATAGTCGTTTGAAAAAATGCTAATGTGATTGTTTATAAAATCCGAATAATGATATTTGGTATTATATAAGCCTTAGTTTTTTGAACTTTTAAATTTGAAAACATTATTATTTAGAACATTTGAACTTGATCGCACAAAATATTTTATGCTCTTTTACGATATTTTTACGTTTTTCTTAAAGGATTTTACTAAATCGATTAACGTGAGGTCGTGCCTATTAAATTCAATAAAAAGTTTTTTCCATTTTAAGGGACTTAAATTTCTTAACAGTAATTTTCTAGCAATAATGTTTTTGTGATTTCTCAATGCAATATTGATTAAGTTTTTTGGCAATGGACATAACTGATGTGTTAGTGCTGTTTTGGAAACAAGCGATCTCCTTGTTTCAAAATGTATGTCAATGTGTTCCCTTCGGCTTTCTTGATTATTATGTATCCGATACCAAATAAGATCTGCTGGCATAAGAATCATGCTTAATTCTCGCGATAACTTTAACCATAATTCAACATCACCCACAAAAGGTTTGCCTGAAAATCCTCCTACTGATTCAAATGCATCACGTCTCATTATTGCAGCGGTAGGACCTACCCCTAAAATCCCATCCTTAAAAAAATATGTTTTGTACGCATCTAAAGGTGAAATAATATGAGGATATTCTGAATTTTGTTCCATTTTAGTTACAGAGCAAAGGCCGTATGCAGCTTCTGGGTGTTTTTCCATACAATACACCATGGCTTCTAGACCCCAGGGATATATAGTGTCATCATGATCTAGATATTTAAGATAGGTTCCTTGCGCATAGCTTGCAATTTTGTTTCTATTGGGATAGTCTCCTAGGTTTTTTTCATTAATAAAAACTTTTATCCTATCGTCTTTTGCAGCGTACTCTTTTGCGATTAATACAGTTTTGTCTGAGGAACAGTCATCGCAAACTAACAATTCAAAATTTGTGTAAGAAGAATTTAAGATGCTTTCAATGGTTGATGCGATGTATTTTTCGGCATTGTAAGTGGCAGTTAAGACGCTTACCAGTGGTTTATTATTCATTGTTTGTAAGTAAAATTGCTATACTATAAATGGTTTTTTTTGAGTTACTCATGAGATTTGATTATGTTCAATGGAATTCCCAAATGTGATTTTGATTGTACTTCTTTATTAATTTTAAACTTCTGATAAACCAAGAATTAGGCAGCCTCATTTATCAGCATTGAAACGTCCTTATAAAAGTAGGTTTTAATTTATTGTTAAATTTATTTAAACCTTTAACTACAGTTCGGCTGTATGTAAACAATTGAATTTGAAATTCAGGCAATTAATATCCGCTCGACATGCCTTTTGACGATGGCCCCTATCTCGTCCATGGAATGCGGTTTTGCCATATTTTGTGTCAAGTTAAATAGCAATTTTTCATCGGTAGTTAATCTTATCAAACAATCGTATAAAGCTTTACTATCGCCATTTTTAAAGACCAATCCATTTTTTTCATGAATAACCATGTCTTTCATTGCGATATAGTCTGAGGTTACCACGGGAATATTTCTAGTGGCAGCCTCTAAAATAACCAAAGGAGCTACCTCATTAGATAAAGAAGGTAAAATAAGGATATCTATTTTATTTAAGTAGTTTGCAACTTCGGCTTGTGACAAATTCTCGTTCCATATGACAAATCTATTATTTGCTGCCCAATTTTTATAGGTCTCAAAATACGTATCCTCATCTCCCGAGGGAGAGGTTATGATGTGTAACTTATGTTTGTGGTTATATGATAATTGATCCCAAGCCTCAGTTAAGAGGTGAAACCCTTTAAAAGGGTGCATACGTCCCACAAAAATGAAGTTGAGACTAGTTATTTTAGGGTTCATTTTTTCGGCTGCACTATTCTCAAAAAAAATAGGGCTTATTCCTTGAGGTATAAGAACAGAGTCCTTTATGTTGTTTTCTTCAAAAGCTCTTTGTATCCATGGTGCAATAGAAAATATCAAATCTGCATTACTATTTATACGGTACAGTTCTTCTTTTCTATGTTTTGCTTGTAACAATGCGGGTGGTAGTCTTTTTTTTAATGTGTGGTTTTCAGAAAAAACACTAATGCTTAGACTAGCTAGCGTTGAAAATATGGGATGATGCCCTTTGCTCTTTAACAAACAAGTCATACATCTTGTAGTATCTACCCTGCCATTGCAATTGTACTTTTCATATAGAAGCAAATTACCCTTGATGCAAAATAAATTTCCTAGGTGTGGTGTGAAAACAATTTTATACCCTAGTTCTTTTGCTCGCATTAAATGATAACCGTTTATCGCCCTTCCTAATGAGTGAAAGTGGACTACATCAGGTTTTAATGATTCTAATTTTTCAATGAAATTTTCTATTCCCCGAGGTGGCTGCAGTCCATTCAATTCTTTTGCATCTGCTGTTTTTGGTATACTAAATGTATGGATAGGTATACCATCATACGTATAATTTTCTTGATCGTTTGACGTTGTGATTAAAACGTTAACGTTCCAATTATTTCTTTTAAAATAATGACAAAGGTTAAGCACATAAATTTCTGTACCACCATACCTGTCGGGAAAAAATGACTCTACTATAAAAAGGATTTTCAAGTTAATAATTTTGTAGTTGATATTTTTTTACAATCTTGAAATTAAGGTGTAGTGAGGTAAGAGTAACCTTATAAATAAAAAACTTGCTTTGGTTTAACACCTTACTTTTTGATTTTTTTATACACTAAAAATAGCACCGAGTACAAAACACCCCGGCGCAATTCCCGAACGATTACTGTATAAAGTCTCTTTATTTTTCCAAAGGGTACTTTTGAATAGTATTCTTTTTCAAAAAATGTAAGAATTTCACCTCCATCCACTTTTCTAAGTAACGGCTTCACGGTACCTGCCCAATGAATTAAAAAAGGATTATTCTTTTTATTTATAATGTCCTTTAGAGTAATAGTTGCAATGTGTGATTTTTCACCCCAAATCATAAAACGTGCTTTACCTAAAGTTAATCTCCCAGAACTTTCTAGCTTTGGGAGTAAATAGTTATAAATTCCTTGATCAAAATTTGCGAATGTTTCTGGGTCTTTACTTTTTAAAATAGATCCTAATTCAACAAAGGGAGCGATGTCATTTTTGTGTATAATTCCTGTGGTTACAACTATTTGCCCGCCATTAAAGACATAGCCTGGATATTTAAATTCTGAATCAAATTTTTGGATATGCGAAAGATTGTAATACGTCTCTATAAAAGGGACTGTGTCAAAATCTGCTGTAACGAGCTGATTTATTATGAAATCATTTTTAAATCCCTCTAGTTTTTCAATAAGTTTTCCTAAAAATACAATGTCTGAATCTATTACTAGATACTTTCCTGGTGGATGTATAAAATTTATATAGAATTTTGATAATGGTGAGCCAAAAACATCGCGTTCAAGTTTGATTAGTTTTACATTCCAATTGTTTTCTAATTCAGTAGTGTTAAAATCACCTCTCGCAAGGTCTTTATATATAAAAATGGGGAAGTCAGGATACCAGTATCGTATACTAGCCACACAAATCTTAGTAAGCCAAAAGTCACCTTTGTAGGTGCCTATAATTATCCCATTAATCTGATTATTCATTTCTAACTTAGGGGTATGATTTTTCAATTAATTGCAAATGTCGCATTCAAATGTTCTCAAAATAAAATATCTTCTTTAACTAGCATACTTAGAACGAGTGAGACATTTTAAAAAGTAAACAATTGGAAAACTTGTCTCAGTTATTATGTTTTTAATTTCTGAAAAAGAATTGAATGGTGATTTGATAAACTTTAATAACAACCTGCGCCCCATTAATTTTTTGTTATTTTCCAAAATTATTGATTTGGTATATTTATCTACTTTAGATGTTGATACAAGTTTTTCAGTAATTAAATAGTTTTGAATTACATATTCGTTATTTTGATTACTTACATTGAACTCCTGACCATCGTGCTGTCGCCACCAAAATAAATCACGCTGAAAAAGTACAATAGGATACTGTGATGCTATCCTAAGATTAAACTCATAATCTGCTGCAACTTTGTATTCGGGATTAAATCCATTGTTTTTTTCAAAAATACTTTTTAAATAAATACAACCAGACGGTCCTATATACAATATTCCACGTTTAAAAAAGTGATTCAAAAATATTAGTTGTGTTTCCCAACAAATTGGCAGTTGCACTATTTCTTTATAAGATTTGAATGATAGCCCTATTGCAGCGGTAGGATTTTTTTCCATTGCATCTATCATTACTTTTAGACCATGGGGATAAAGAATATCGTCAGAGTCTAAATATTTTATATACTTACCTTTAGCATAGGATGCCGCTCTATTTCTGTTGGGGTAATCGCCTAAATTTTTTTCATTAATGTATATTTTTATACGTTTATCTTGCGACTCATATTTTTTTGCTATGGGTATGGACAGGTCAGTACTTAAGTCATCCACTATGATAAGTTCAAAGTTTTCATAAGTAGAATTCAGGACGCTTTCGATGGCTTCTGCTATATATTTTTCTCTATTGTAAACAGTCATTAAAACGCTTACTAAGGGTTGTGAACTCATAATTATTTAATCTTTGGCTCTATGAATAGTAGTTGAAGGTTTTATTACGCTTTCGCGAAAGCGAACACTGCACAGCTAATGAAAATATTAGACTTATTATTATCAATTATATTCACGCGGTAAGCAAATTCTCTTGAATTTGTAAAGTTTCTTGTATTGTAACGTGATTTGCATTTTAAAATTATCAAGTGAAACTGTTAAGTTGATATGTTGTATTTTATGCAAGTAACAAACTTTTCTATAGAAATTTACAATCTTTTAAAAGGTCTTTAAAAGTTCTAGTTATCGCTCTTTATTTTTCAGTATTTCTTTTTTTATTGAAATTGTTGCTTTCCTTGTACCTTTTTTGGATTTAAACTCTTGTAGTAGTCTTTTAAGGCATGCTCCCCTTTTTGCTGGTACTTTATAAAATTATTATACGCTTTTTCCCTTGCCAATAGAATGTTTATATTGTGTGGGATCCATTTTAAAGATGCTCTTAATTTAAAATTGCGATAGATTATTAGAAGAAAATCTTTTAGTCTATAATTGGTGACGGGTGTGTATCCAAAAATTTGATACACTTGATATAACACTGTAAAGGTAACTTTATATGTGTATTCTTTACTTAAAAAGTGATAATGCCATACCGATGAGTTGGCATCATAGATTACTTTTTTACGATTAGATAAGAATGTTTTAATGACTAACATGTCTTCTCCGAACTCTATTCTCTCAAAAGGGTGTTCAATTAGTGATGATTTTCTGTACATGGTATTTACATCATCAGAAAATGTAACTTCATGTTTGTCTTGACCATTTAAACTGTTATAATTTGCAGAGTTTTCAAAATAAGTTTCTATTAATCGGGGTTTACTTACAGGTCTATACCATTGATGTGGATTTACATTTTTGTGATGTGGCGCTACTTGTTGCCCAACAACAGCACTTACTTTATCATCACGTTTAAAGTGAGCAAGCATAATTTCAAGCCACTTATCATTTGCCGCCCAGGCGTCTTGTACGGTCATTACAATAAATGCCCCTTTGGCTAATGACACCCCGTAATTGCGTGTACCACCATGGCTAAAATCCTCAGGAGGAATTTCATATAAACGAATAGATTGAGGATAATTGCGAATTAATTCAAGTGTACCATCTGTACTCCCGCTATCAATGATGATGACCTCAGTCTGGTTAATTAATGTCTGTTTAAAAATGGCGTCAAGGCATCTTAAAAGGGTATGCACACCGTTTTTAACGGGTATAACTACAGATATATTAATCATTTATTCAAACTTATAAAGTTAGTTTTCATCTTTAGTTACCTTTAAAAAATGGTTATATGCTGGTTTTAAAGTCGTTCTATTTAAAAACATTACTATGTTGCGTTTTAATTTTTAGTAAGCCTGAAATAGTATTTTAGTGTCATTTGGCTTAAAAAAGTACCTTGCCATGTATTGTCGATTCATAGGTATAGAGTATAAGCGTTTTATTAAATAAGTAAGAATTAAGAAATACTTTTACTTGTTCTTTTCATATAGATAGTACAAAAGACAAATCTTTTAACTTGTTATAGCTTTAAATAATAAACTCTTAATTAAAGGTAGTTTGTTCAAAACTCTACTCTGTTTTACAAAAGCAAATAACTGAATGTATCTATAATTTTGAATCGCAATCAGTTTGTTATGATGTGCCCACTCTATAAACTCCTCGTGCTCCTGTTTAAAATCTACAATTCTATGTAGTAAAAATGTTCTATATAGGTTTAAAATACCCTGCATAATCGCATCGAATTCAGTTTTTTCTTTTAGACTTGGGTACAAGTCTTTGTAAAAAGTTATTCTACCTGTAATAGAATTATTCCAAAACTGTTTTTCTTGCTCAGGTGTTTTAATCGCAAGTCGATAAAAAAAATCAGGATTCCCATTAACAACCTCAAATTTTAAACCCATTAAAATTGCTCGTATGTGTAATTCAGGGTCTTCCATTATTTTATAGTCCTCCTTAAAACCAGATGTTTTTTTAAAACTGTTTGTTTGCCATAATGGACCACTAGTTTGCCAAGGGGGCAAGTCAGCAATAAACGAGTTTAAATAATCACTGTTTTCACGAAAATATCGCGTAAAAATTGGTGGTTTTTTGTTGACTTTATTTTCAAAAGTTGCCTGGGTAAATACAGCAAAATCTAAATTTTGGTGATGCTCTAAAAAAGCAACTCTTTTTTCTAGACAAGTGGGACTAATTAAGTCATCAGAATCTAAAAACAAAATATACTTTCCTGTTGCATATTTTACTCCTAAGTTTCTGCAACGTGAAGGTCCTTTAGGTAAACCTTTACGATGGAAGATTTTCACCCTGTCATCTTTCAGTGATAGTTTGCGAATAAACTCGTCACCGCGATCACTTGAACCATCATCAACCACTATCCACTCCCAAAAAGGATGTGTTTGTTGCTGTATGGAGGACCATGTTTCTGCAACCAGGTTTAGGCGGTTAAATAAAGGGGTAACAATACTTACTTTATTTTCCATTACAAAAAAGCTTTTGGCTTGATACTTTCAAATCTAGCTTTTTTGATAGCCTGATATTTTGCGATCGTACTCCAAAAGGCTTTATGGCGAGTTTTGAATCGTTTAAATTTTCTAAACAACAGTTGACCTGTAAGTTCATCAAAGCTTTTCTTTAGAAATACTAACCAGCAACTTCTATGTCTTTGATTAATATTTACTAGTTTAATAAGATTGTATATTAGATTTCTAACAGGGTGATGTTCTATTTTTTCCCAAGAAAAAATAGAATCGTGGGTAATTATAGCGCTAGGGACAATTCCTACTTTAAGTTTCCAAAATCTAACTCGATTAATGTAATCTTCGTCCTCTCCATAATGAGGGAAAAGAGGATTAAATCCTCCCACTTTTAATAAACAATCTTTAGAAATAAGCCAAGCTGCAGCATTTACAAAATTAGTGGTATAAACTGGCTTGAGTTGCTGCGTAAAAAGATCTGATAGTAAACCGTTGGTATTTTCAGGTCCTGCATATTCGGCAAATTTCGTTTCTAATTCTTTCTCTGTCCCATTTAGGTGTGCAGGGCTAAGGACACCGTATTCTTTATTAGTTTTATGAACTTCTATAAGATTTTTAATAGCATCAGGTTGTACCCACGCGTCCTGGTTTAATAAAAACACATAATCTGCATTTTCCTCAAGTGCTTTTTTAAGACCTATATTATTTCCTTTTCCGAACCCTAAGTTTATTTTTGAGCGAATGAGATCAACTTCTTTAAAATTTTGCTGAATAAAGTTTGCAGTTTCATCGCTAGAAAGGTTGTCAATTACGATAACATGTGTTTGCACCGTTGAGACTCGTAAACTATTAAGACATCTTTCAATCCACTCCATTCCGTTGTAGGTCACAATAATGGTGAATACTTTCATTTTAATAGATTTTCAATTTTTTCTTTGAACTCGTTTACACAAATTGTGAAGCTGTCATTACTATCTTCTTTACCTATAATACAATCGTATTGAAAATTTAACTCATGTGCCTGCCAAAAATAGTGTACGGGTGTTTTGTGATAAGGAAATAACTCTAGAATTTTAATCTTTCTAGGGTATGAATATATCATGTTTACAAGCCCGGCCCCGTGAATGCCTACTACATTAGATGCATTTTGAAATAGTGCTATTTGTTGATCTAAAGACAAATCATCGTTATCAACAATATCAAAATTAAACTGTTTTAAAACACATAAGATTTCATTTATGTTTGAAATGTTTCTACCTCTTTTGGGATTTCTATTGATAAAAATGTTTTGTCCAAATTTTGATGTGGGGATTTTGTAATGATTTTTAAAAATGGTAGCTCCGTATAGCAATGTTTTTCCTGTATTAGGCAATCCTTTACAAAAAATAATATTTTCTACTTGTAAATAAGTTCCTTCCTCATGCATTATCCAAGTCTTACTTTTAGCAAATGCTGTTTGTAAGAATTCTTTAACGTAATCTAATTTGAGCGCTTTTTTTGGCATTATTATAGGAATGTCACGATCTAACTTATGTGTTTCAATCATTTGAAACTGCCCCATAATGTCGTTCATAAAATGCCAGTAGTTGTACCAGTTGTATCTAATGTAAATACCTTCTTTGATAGACACTATGTTTTTCCTTTTGTAATATATAAAATGAGGAATAGGAACGGAGGCATCTGAATAAGGTAAAGACTCCTTGATAATTTGATAATTCGAATTTAAACACCACCCAATATAGGGTTCAATGATCACTGTCTTTTTAAAATCAATAATGTATTCAACTTCTACCGTTGTGGTAAATTGATTAAACACTTTGTTTATAATAGGGTCAAATTGTTGCGTTGTATAATTTTTAAAAGGGGTTTCAGCATTTTTATAGATGTAATAAGCACTTAAATCTTTGTTACAAAAGGAAATCTTTGGTTTTAATATTTTAAAATAAATATACTTAATGATATTATTTTTTTTATTGGATTGCAGCAATTTCATAATGTCATTTAGTTGTTATTGGACAAGATTATTAATGAGTGCTTAAAGCCCTGCAAAGTCTTTGCAACATTTACTTGTAATGGATGTCCCAAATTATACAAAGTTTTCTAGCTTTAAATTCAATAAACATTTCAGTTTCCAAAACATCAATAACTTGAAGAAATAAAACTCAACCCAGTAAAATATTGTTTAACGTTTTCCAAAGGGTTTGTTTCAAATTCATTGCTGTATTTAGGCAAGTAAAGATTCAATGTTTTTCTCAATTTCACCTTTCATAATTTCATATGTATATTGATTTGCTGTTTTTATGCCTTCTTCTCTCATTGCATGTAACTGCTCCATGTATTGTTCGTGATGTTCTAACACGTCGTATACTTTTTCAACGAGTTTAAAGGGCTCATTATTTGCAAATACAAAAGCATTTTTTTCATTTTGTAAAAAGTCCCGTGGTCCAAAACCTTCATAACAAAAAACAATACAACCTCTTGCCATTGCTTCTACGATCGATGTGTTTAAAGCCTCAAAGGTGTTGAGGGATATAAAAAATTGAGCTTTGTCAAATGTACTTGCAACCTTTTTATGGGATAGCCCTTCTAGTAACCGTATACGCCAGTCCATACCTAGAGCTTTTTTAATTTTATCATTGCCTATTTTTCTGCGCAATAAGGTGTTTACCAATGAAAAATCTATTTGATCAAATTTAGGGTACATTACTATTCTCTTCTTTCGCTTATTCGGGCGCGATTTTTTGTAAAAGTAATCAGCTACCATGGGTGGAATCATAAAAACAGGTAAGCCAATAAATTTTTCTACAATAGATTCCATATGAGGCATGATGACCATTACAGAGTCATAGCAGAGATCTTTGTGAGACTTGCCAAAAGGTAAGTTCCCTAGAATTCGACCCGAATTTTGAACAAAAAGTATCTTTTTGGAAATACAATGAGTCACTTCAATGTTGCCCGCCATAACCTCAGGTACAACTAATGTGTCACGTGCGCTTAGCGCAGAAGGATTAAAATTTTCCAGATATACTGTAGGTAGCTCTAAATCTAACCATGGAAGTCTAAATCCCTTTTTTTGGTGTACTACCGCTGCATCATGTCCTAATTCATTTAGAGCTTTTACATGATAGTAAATTACACCAACACCCCAACTGGGCTTTGTATTGTCGGACACGAGATAGTAAATCATAAGAATTATATCGATTTATAGAAAACAAACAGTTGCTTTTTAGAAATATGATTTTTTAAAAGATGTTTGATTAGCAAAAGTGTGAATTTTATTTTAAGTATTTTATCGCCAATCTGATACCCATATTGGAAGCAGTTATTGTAGAGCACGTTGCTTGCATGTACTAAGTGCTGTTGAAACTGATTTTTAGTTAAAGAATTAAAATGTTTGTAATATTCAATATTTTTTAAATGCCTTCTTATTGAACCAATGGCAGAACTTGTAACCCCACCACCGTTTAATCTATAAACTGACATCGATTCTTCTATTAAATATCCATTTCCATACAATGATAGTTGCATTACAAGTGGTATGTCACCGCTACCTGCCTTTTTAATTGAATCTATATCTATTTCGTTTAATATATTTCTAAATACAAGGCTCTCACTAGGGATAAAGTGGCTTTTTATTAAATCACTGGTTGTAGGTTCTTTAACATGTTTGTCGTACACTTTATATTCTATTTCTATTTCCATTAAAATCTCATCAAGATGATAACAGTATGCATATCCTGGGTGATTTTCTAAAAAATCGATTTGCTTTTTTAATTTAGATGGATGTGTCCAGTAATCATCGCCCTCGCACAGGGCGATATATTTACCCTGTGCTTGCTGTATTGCCCACAAAAAATTAGACATCATACCCTTGTTTTTTTTGTGGTTGGTACATTTTATTTCAATATTACTGGGAATATTATGTTGGGATAAAAATGCAGCAATTGTCTGTTCAGTTTTGTCAGTTGATTTATCATTTGCGATTATAAATTCTATATCAAAATCACAATTTTGCATAAGCACACCTTTTATAGCTTCTTGAATAAATTTCTCATGATTATAGGTAATCATCACTACAGAAACTAAGGGAGCATTAACTATCATATATTTTTCAAAATTTTTCTTGCTGGATTTCCTACAACGACATCTCCAGCGTTTACATTTTTAGTCACCACAGCTCCAGCCCCTATAATCGCACCTGTACCTATTTTTAAATCTGGCAATATGATTGCACCCGCTCCCACGTGAACCAGATCTTCAATGTGAACCCGTCCTAAAAGTTTACAGCCTGGCGATAATTCTACAAACTCGCCGATTTTCACATCGTGCGTAATAATGACATTGTAATAAGCTAGTACAGCTTTGCCTATGCGCACTCCATTAGAAATGTTAACACCTGCCATAATATTTGCTCCCGCAGCTATGTGTACATCATCTGACCCCACGTAAGCTTCTTTACTCACTATGGATGTGAGCTGACCACCTAATTTTTCAAATTTTTCACAAAACTTTTTTCTTAGTTGAGGTTTGCCTATACCCAAGGTAAATGCAGGATTTGTTAGAAACAGAGATTTTGCCATTTCCTGAGATGTAATTATCGTGTATTTATCATACAGTTTTTCAGGTACGTCATTTGACACATCGTCATAAAAATACAGGTTTTGCTCAAGGTTTAATTCTTGTGATAATTGCAGTAATTCTTTTGCTAAACCTTTAGCACCAATTATTAGCATAGCATAAATCTTTTATCTGTTTCAATTTTTAAAATGAACTGAGCACATTAGGATGCGTTTTGAAAATTACCAGCTATCTATTATGAATTGACGATTTCACAAATTTGCTTAACAGAATCTTTGTCTAAATCTTTATACAACGGCAAACACAGTACCCTACTAGCTATGTCGTTAGCAACAGGGCATGAGTTTGAGTTTATGTAAGGAAGTTTTTCTAAGCTTGGATAAAAATAGCGTCTAGGGATTATATTGCTTTTATTTAGCTTTTGAACCATTTCAAGTAAAGTCTTTTCACTATTAAATACGATTGGATAATATGCGTAATTCCACTGTGTATGTTCTCTTAACTTTAGTTTATGGATCTTTTTAAAGTCTAAATATGCGTCGTAAAGATCACAGATTTCCTTTCTGTCTTTTACAATTTCATCTATGTAGGGTAGTACGGCTAATCCCATCGCCGCTTGCAGTTCGCTCATTTTTGCATTTGTTCCCAAGCCGTGATACAACTCTGGTCCATCGTGTCCAAAATTATGGCGATAGAACATTTCATGATAGGTCTCACCGTCCAAGCAGAACAGGGCTCCACCTTCGCCAGTATGGAATAATTTAGTTGCGTGAAAGCTGCATGTGCTTACATCTCCATAATTAAATATGGATTTGGCTTTGTAAGTTACTCCAAAACAATGCGCCCCATCATAAATTACTTTTAGATTGTGTTTTTTGGCAATAGCTTCAATAGTTTCTACATCACAAGGATTACCATAAACGTGTGTAGCTAGGATTGCGGTGGTATGTTGGGTGATAGCTGCTTCTATTTTAGTCTCATCAATGGTAAAATACTCAGGATGGATGTCTACAAAAACAGGCTTACATTTCTCCCATACGATACTGGCAGTCGTCGCGACATAGGAAAAGGGTGTCGTAATTACTTCACCTTGTTGTGCAAATGCATTTAGGGCAATATGAAGCGGTAAGGTTCCATTTGTCATGGGAATCATATATTTTGTACCCAAGTGATTACTTAGTTTAGAAGTCAACTCTTTATATAACTCTCCATTATTAGTCAACCACTGGTTGTCCCAAATGCGCCGCACTTGCTTATTGTAGTCTTCTATGGGAGGAAAAAAAGTTTTAGTAACTGTTATCATATTTATTGAGTAGATTTTTAAAAAATTCGATTCTTGGGGTTATTTGATTCTCAAAAGAATACATATTAATTATTTTTTCTTTACCAGAATTTGCAATTGCCTTCAATTTATCTCTGTCTTTATTTAGTGTTAAAATTATTTTGCTAATTTCTTCTGGGTTGTTACTTATCTTAATAAAATTGATATTATTGATAAATCCTATGTTCGTCGATTCATTAAAATAGTCTGTTGCTAAGATAACGTTATTGTGTAATCCTGCTTCCACGCATGTCGATAAAGGAAAACCGTCAAAGGCATAAGGATTAATATGGAAAGGTTTATTTGGTGATATAATTATCTGTGTTTTTTTTAGGATTTTTATGTAGTCACTTTTTCTTAACTTTCCATAAAAAGTAAAGTAAGACTGTACTTCATTGTCAACATCATTTTTGTTAAAATCTCCTATTATATGAAAAGATACTTCTGGCACACGGCTTTTCAATATTTTTGCAGTTTCCACAAATACATCAAAACCTTTGTCGATTCCTAAAGGAGTATACTTATTAGCAAAAAAAAGTATTTTTAACTTTTCCTCAAATTTTATCTCATTAAAATCATTTTCAACATCAATATTTAAAGGAATACCTGGCACAAGTTTTATCGTTTTTTCACTACATAATTCATTTTGAATTAAATAAGATTTTATATGATGCTGATTTACAATTACGCCCTTAAAGTTTTTTGACGAAAATACATTTTTAAGTTGTTTATTAAATTCAACATCACCAAGGTTAAAGCCACCACCTGGGTACAAGGTAAAAACGAAATCGATGTTAAGCGATTCAGCAATCCTGAAAAATTTGAGAGTGTTATAAATGAATATGAAATAAAACAGTTTAGAATTAACGAAGTTTATTTTTTTTATTAAAAATATTTTCTTTTCTAGGTAAGAATATTCCTTGGATAACATGTCCAAATTTTCGTTATAAGTCTTGCCTAAGTCATAATTTTTATACTGTGATAAATCTGTGTATATTTTTGTTCTAAAATTCTTTGATAACCAATTGAACTCGCTTGATCTCCATGGCGACAACGATGAGGGCATTATGTCATCAAATATTACTATGTCTCTTTTTCTTCTGAAAAAAGACCTTAAAAAGTAATTATTTTTCTCTTTGTAATATAACAATTTAAAGGACTTCAATTTGTGTATCTAATAACAATGGTGACCAAGATTCAAAATCATGTATAACTTGAAAGTTCTCTACTGAATTAATTCTGTAAATTGGTTGTTTTTGAAAATCTTCATACAAAATTATGCTGAAACTGTACATACCTTTTGAAAATTGCAAGCATTTATGCGTTAGCTTGATTTCGTAATCGTTTTTAATAATTCTTATCTGTTCGTGTTTGTAATATAAAACACCCGCGCTTCTTTGTTCTTTATCAAAAATAAACACTTCAATATATGGCATATACTGTAGATTTTTATTTTTAAATCTTAAGTTAATTATGAGGTCATCTTTCCAATGAAATTGATGAATACTATTGTCTATCATTTCAGACTGCAATCTCACTTCTGAAAGTTCGATTTTACCATCGTCATGAACTACTAACTTTTCTGAATCACTAAATTTTTGGTAGTATAAATCAATCGCCATAGAGACATTACTACCTTGGAATTTAGCTTTTCCTTTATCCATCAGTATAATTTGGTTACAAATTCGTGATACCATTGGCATTGAATGAGATACGAAAATGATTGCTGTTTTAGGTAGAATAGTATCAATTGTTTTGAAGCACTTCAATACAAATCCTAAATCTCCTACTGCCAAGACTTCATCTATAATCAACACATCAGGTTCCATTTGAGATGCAACTGCAAATCCAAGACGTACTTTCATACCGCTAGAGTAGTTTTGCACAGGCATATCTATAAACTCCTCGAGTTCAGCGAAACTTATTATAAAATCTAGCTTCTCGTTTATTTCTTGTCGAGAGAAGCCCAATACCGCACCGTTGTTATATATATTTTCTCTTCCAGTTAATATTGGATTAAAACCAGCGCCTAGTTCAATCAAAGCTCCTACTTTGCCTTTCATAACTACCTTACCCTCGTCTGGGTTAATCAATCCGTTAAGTATTTTAAGCAAAGTGGATTTACCAGCACCGTTATGCCCTATTAAGCCGAGGCATTCGCCTCGTTTTAAGGTGAAATTAATATCCTTAACAGCCCAGAACTCTTTTGGACGTAGTTGTCGTTCATTTTTGTTACCCGAATAACCGGCTATCAAATCTTTAACCCCATACCATAAGCTTGTTTTAAGGTCTTTGCAGAATTTTTTAGATAATCCTTGTACCTCAACCAAAATTTCATTTGTTTGAGTGATTTCTTTTTTTTCCTGAACACTGGGGAAAGGATTATTCATTTTGATAGGAATTAAGTTTTAAGTTAAAGTTAATGTTCAGTGCGTCTTTTGTAACTCTGGTTTTTAGAAAAACTAAGAAGTTTTTTTGTTTTATAAAGTAAAGAACAACCTAAAAATCTAAGACCACATTTTAAAGCAGTTTCATTTAAGCTTTAAAAGTAGATTGATTTTACTCCATTTGAACTAAAAACAAATTTGCTGTGTAGGTTGATTTTTTATAAGATAGCTTATGTTGTTGGATAAGCATTATTACAGGCAAACATAATTTTCAAATTAAGCGCTTAATCTTTCTACAAAAATGGGAATAGATATTCTATAAAATACTAAGGCAATAAAAAATAAAGGAATACAAACGAGCAGCACTATTAAAAAGTTAAACAAAAGAGAAGGCTGAATGCCAACAGCCAAATCCCGTCCTACACTAATCACGGCTGTCAATGGATTTAATTCCATAATTGTTTTCATAGTTCCAGATTCAGGTATCGCATAAACTACGGGAGTGGCGTACATCAAAAATTGCATTCCAAAGGTAATTATATTGCTTATGTCTTGATACAACATGCCTATAGGTGTTAATAGTAAACCTATAGTATTGCCTACAATAACTCCACCAAGAATAGCAAATGGAAAAAGCAACAACCCCCAACTTAAATTTATTTTAAAAAAGAGTAGAAAGATAAATAGCAATATGATTTTGATTGATGTATTGAAAAGCAATTTTAAAATCCCTGCCGTGATTAAAGCCTCTTTAGGAAAATTAATCTTAGTCAGGATAGATTTGGCAGCATTTGTATTTTGTATCGGCGAAGTGATGGATTCTGTTACTATCGACCATAAAAGTGTCCCTGCAAAAGCATAAACTGGATAAGGAATACCTGTATCTGTCAATTCAACTGTTCCACTAGAATTTAAAAAGATCCAAACAAAAGCTGTTGCTAATGGAGGGATAAACGCCCACACCAAACCCAAATATGACTGTCGGTATTGCGCGGTAATGTCTCTTTTAGCTAACTGATAAGCTAAAAATCGAGAAGTATTTAAGTCGCGCAAACTCTGCCCTAAGAGTTTTATGATGTCTCGGTTAGTTTCCTTTTGATAAATTTGAGTTTGCATTTTTTGGTTTCTATATTGTTTATTTATGACGTGGTTATTAACTAAGACGGTCGCTTATGTAAGGCTATTTTTATTTTTAAAGTCGAACTTCTTTTTGTTTATCAGTTTCGTTTTAAGTATAAATTATTAACTTGGTATGCCCAGCTGTACGTAGAATAAATCAATCGAAAAAAAATTGAAATTAAAATATTATATACTAGAAGTGGGAGTGATTAATACCTATTAATTAACCATATATATTGTCATGATATCTAGGAGATTTATATTTACTCTTGTAAAATCATAATTAAAATTGATTTATTTAATTACTTAGTTGCTTTAAAATTGTTATTAATACAAATTGAATTTAGCTTTAAATTATATGTAGTTTGAAGGTTATCGCAATGACCAAATATAGATTACCAAAACTAAGTTTCAACAAATATCCCAGCATTTACAGTATAAGTCTCAGACGTTGATTTTAGTGCTTTGCTAAAATAATTACAGTTTACTACACCTGCTAAGTAAAAAACTGCTTGTGAACTCCCATCAATACTCTTTTGTGCAATACTTTCAAAAATAACTATAAACATTATGGTTGTAATAATAGGTTGCACAAAAAAACAAATAGGTTTAAAAATGTTTTGTTTGTAAACAGCTACAAAATCACGACGCACAAATAGAAGTAAAAGGTCCCTGTATCGACATGCGTCTCTCAATTTTATATCTAAGAGTTTATCTTTTGCTTAGATAACAAGTTTGACTTTGTGAATATTATCGTTTGACATTAGATAATGATAACAATTGATATGAGATTAAAATTTTATTTGTGTAACTTCTCAGCTAGTGCTTTTTACGCTTTCGCGAAAGCGAACTATTAAAATATAATTGTGCTATATTAAAAAAGAATATCATATTACATGCCCTTAAAGGTTTGCGGCTTTTTAAGCGTTTCTATTAATACAGATTCTTCTTTTAACTTTTGATTCATAGCAGTGACACCGTCCAGATTAAGGTGGTTAGAATCTTGAAAATAGTTGATATCGACTCTTATTGATTCATAATTTGCGTTTACAAAGGGAATGTTTAAATCGTTGGTTATTTTGCCAGCAACTTCAAATATATGCTCTTCATGAATGGATTTGTGAACAGGAGATTGTATACAAATCAATTGAATATTGTTATCACGACATAGCTTATTTAATTTATCGAGCATATTTTTTACATTTTTAAAGTCTTTATGGATTCTAAAATTTTTCTTGTTTTCGCCGTTAATAGGTATTTTTATGGTATCCCATTGTATATCTTTTTTTGAATAACCGTAAGTAACATAAAGAGAATTAAAATTGGGGTTAACAATCTTAGAAAAATTTTTGTATTTAAATATCGCATACAGTGGCACGTACTTTTCCCAATTGTTAAAACCAAAGTGCTTTACCGTTTCCCAGTCTTTATTAAGTGGCGCAAATGCATATCTAGCAAAGGCATCTTTGTTTATCATATTTTCATTAGGTTTACTCAAATCTCCTCCATTTGTAAATGGGTCTACATTTAATAAAGCAAACTTTGGGGGTCTATTATATGCTAAATAATCTTTTAATCTTGCATAAGCAATTGACAACTCAGGATGGCCTACGGTCCCTAAATTAACTGATTTTAATTTAAATTCTTCTTTAAAGAATGCTGGGTCTAGATGTGACCAACAGCGAGAATTACCTATGAGCACTAAATCTGCATTTATATGGGAAGTAATATCTAGGGTGTCATGATGGGCAATAGATTTATTTTGTATCCTTAAAAATAGTAGTACCTGAAAAACAACAGCCAATGCAAAGATCCCAAGAATAAACAGTATGCTTTTTATTAAAAATTTTCTCAAGATTCTAAAATTGAAAGTAGATAAATTGATTGGTGTTTATTACAGCACTGTAGTAGTATACTAAAAACGTCATTAAACCGTAGCTTAGGTACCTAACTGATTTATAATTTATTGCATGACCTATTTGCTCTATAGCATATTTTCCATTTCTTCCCAACCATTCAACAATAAAAAAGACAATCACGATAACAAATAAATCTATGTGTAATCCTATTCCTGGATAATAGGGTAGTGCTAACAACGATTTTGAAAAAATGTTTGTAACAAAACTGATGGCATGACTTAAGTTTTCTGATCTAAAAAAAATCAGCGCAAAGGAAAACTGTAAAAAGGTTAAAAGCATTTGTAAAAATTCTTTTGCACTGGGTAAAAACGCATCTTTAGCTACCGAATCTATATGCTGCCTACTTTTATTTAGGTAAAGCAACGGTAATATATACAATGCGTGAATGGCGCCCCAAACAATAAAAGTCCAGTTAGCACCGTGCCAAAAGCCACTAACTACAAACAATATAAAGGTATTCCTAATGGTAAACCATAATGAACCTCTACTGCCACCTAGCGGAATATACAAATAGTCTTTAAACCATGAAGAAAGTGAGATGTGCCAGCGTCGCCAAAGTTCGGCAATATCTCTAGAAAAGTATGGAAATGAAAAATTTTGCATAAGGTTAAATCCAAAAAGTCGCGAGGTACCTATTGCAATATCTGAGTATCCTGAAAAGTCACCATAAATCTGAATCGAAAAAAAGACCGCTCCTAAAACAAGAGTACTTCCAGAATAAACATCAGAATTATTAAATATTTCATTAGCAATTTGCGCGGCATTATCTGCAACGACAACTTTTTTAATTAGTCCCCAAAGTATTTGTCTTAAGCCGTCTACTGCATTTGCATAATTAAAAGTTCTTTTTTTTAAGATTTGAGGTAGCAGCGCAGTTGCGCGTTCTATAGGGCCAGCTACAAGCTGTGGGAAAAAGCTTACAAAGGCAGCAAAAGAAATCCAATCCTTTGTAGGTTCTAATTTTCTATTGTAAACATCAATGGTGTAACTAAGTGTTTGAAAAGTGTAAAAACTAATGCCTACTGGCAAAATAATGTCGAGTGTGTTAGGCTCTATTGATTTCCCTAGCAAGGTAAAAGATTGAATAAAATTACCAACAAAAAAATTGTAATATTTAAAAAAGCCTAAAAGTCCCAGGTTGACCAGAATACTTAACCAAAGTAATAATTTTCTTTTTTTTGGTTTTGATTCGGTTTTTAATTTTAAACCAATGCTGAAATCAATAAGTGTACTAAAAATGATTAGTACAAGAAATCGATAGTCCCACCAGCCGTAAAATAAATAGCTCGCAGCTACAATTAATACATTTTGTAGTTTAAGATTTTTGTTTGTTACAAACCAGTAAAGCAAGAAAACGATTGGTAAAAAAATCGCAAAGTCAATGGAGTTGAAAAGCATTAGGTATACTTACTTTATTTCTAAATTAATATGAGATTTAACAAAATAGCTTTTTTACCTAATGATGAATCAAAGAAAATGATATTTTTAAAACTAAAATTACAATTATTAATCATTTCTTTATTTCACTAAAAACCAAGAATTCATAAGGTTTTCCTTGTTGTACAACATTTCTTTTTTTGTATCAATGCTGTACACATTTTTACCTGCGTACTTGCATATTGCATGACCTGCCGCTGTATCCCACTCCATTGTAGGGGAATACCTAGGATATTCGTCAGCTATCCCTTCTGCAACCATGCATAGTTTAAGAGAGCTGCCCTTTGAAAGGGTTGTTACATTACCATGTTCTTTTTTTAGTTCTTTAATATAATCCTCAGTTTCCTTAGAAAGATGAGATTTGCTGGCTACAACGGTAATTTTTCTTTTATCAATTTGTAAGGGTAATCGATTTGCATTGCTTAATAAGTCATTAAGGGAAATAAAGGAGTTACAATTATTTACTTTGAAAGCCCCACAGTCTTTAGATGAAAAATAGAGTTCGTTCAATGCAGGAGCATAAATAACACCTAATATAGGCACTTGATTCTCAACTAGAGCAATATTTACGGTGAATTCACCATTTTTATTAATAAATTCCTTTGTGCCATCAATTGGGTCTACAATCCAAATCCGGTCCCATTTTGATCTATTTATAAAATCGAGATGCTTACCCTCTTCAGACAAAATAGGAATGTTAGTTGGCTTCAAAAATGACTTTATAATTTCGTGAGATGCAATATCAGCTTCAGTTAACGGAGATTGATCCTTTTTAAAGCCTATGTTAAAATCGCCACTGTTGTAAATTACCATTATTTTCTCTCCAGCTGTGAGCGACGCTTCAATGGCAATGGCAAGTAAATTATTTAAATTTTGCAAACTGTCATAAGTATGAGTTATTTTCTGCTTGATGGGCATAGAATTTATTAGTATTATTTTTTTAAACAAATAGCTATTCAAAAGTTTCTGTTAGCTGTAATTATTTACAAACACATGCCAGCAGCAACTGTCTCATTGGTATCAGGATGTACCAGTATAAAGCTTCCTGTGCGTCTATTAGAAGCAAATTTATCAATCATCAAAGGTCCAGCAGTTATTATCTTTATTCTTGCAATGTCGTTCATATTTATTGTTGTCACATCGTTGTTGCGATTTAGGGTATTCATATCTATCACATAAACAATACTTTGTACTAATGCATATTGTTCATTTGATGTATGTTGAATTATAAATTTGGTTTTAGGTTTATATGGCTCATTACTAAGCCAGCAAATCATCGCTTCAAACTTTTGCGTTTTTGTCGGTGCATTATTGATACGCACGATCATGTCTCCCCGACTTACATCGATATCATCTTCTAGACTTATGGAAACAGACATTGGGGCAAAAGCAAACGTCACGTTTTTTTTACCATAAATTATACTTTTAATTCTTGTGGTGAATCCTGATGGTAAAATCATTACTTCATCCTGTAACTTTAGTCTTCCTGAATACATTCTTCCCGCATAGCCTCGATAATCCAAAAATTCTTTGGACTGTGGTCTAATGATTGTTTGTACAGGGAATCGGGCATCTATTTTGTTGATATCTGATCCAATATGAATAGTTTCTAATGTATGAAGCAGCGGTCCATCCTGGTACCAATTCATGTTTGTCGCGCGATGAACCACATTATCACCATGTAATGCAGATATAGGGATGTAGCGTACATCTTTTATCATCATTTTTGAAGCTATAATTTCATATTGTTTTGTGATTTCATTAAAACGTTCTTCACGATAATCAACAAGGTCCATTTTATTGACACAAACAATGATATGAGGGATTTGTAGTAAAGAGGCTATATAGGAATGTCTTTGAGTTTGCTCAACAACCCCAATGCGTGCATCTATTAAAATTAAAGCAGCATTTGCAGTGGATGCTCCCGTAACCATGTTTCTCGTGTATTCTATATGACCGGGAGTATCTGCAATGATGAATTTTCTTTTTTTGGTTGTAAAATAACGGTAAGCAACATCTATTGTAATGCCCTGTTCTCTTTCATCTTTTAGTCCATCGGTAAACATGGCAAAATCTATATCATGTTCACCTTTTAATTGACTACTTGACTTAACAGATTCTAGCTGGTCCTCAAAAATTGATTTTGAATCAAATAGTAACCTACCTATAAGCGTGCTCTTTCCATCGTCCACACTTCCTGCGGTGGTAAATCTAAATAATTGGCTATTTTCGGTGTCCATTTATAATTTTCTATTGGTTATTGAATTTGTTTAAAAACTACAAACTCTTAAAAATAGCCTCTTTTTTTTCTATCCTCCATAGCTGTCTCAGACCTTTTGTCGTCAGCACGATTACCGCGTTCGGTGTTTTTCATGGCTGCCACCTCATTGACAATTAATTCTAAAGTATCCGCCTCAGACTCTATGCCGCCAGTAATTGTGATGTCTCCAAGGGTGCGAAAACGAATTTTTTTGCGCACGACCTCTTCGTTTTCATTTTTGATTAAATACTCAGAATCGGGAATCCAGGAATTATTACGCCGTATGACGTTTCTTTCATGAGCGAAATATAAACTTGGAACTTTGATATTTTCCCTTGCTATATAGTTCCATACATCCATCTCAGTCCAATTTGAGATTGGAAAGACTCTAAAATGTTCTCCTTCAAAGTGTTTTCCATTGAAGATGTTCCATAGTTCAGGTCTTTGGTTTTTAGGGTCCCATTGTCCAAAATCATCTCTATGAGAAAAAAACCTTTCTTTTGCTCTCGCTTTTTCTTCATCTCTTCTGCCTCCACCTAATGCGCAATCAATTTTATTATTTTCAATAGCGTCTAACAGGGTAGTAATTTGAAGACTATTTCTAGTTGCAAATTTACCCTTCTCTTCTGTTACTCTTCCATTATCAATGGCTTCTTGAACAGACGCGACAATTAGTTTTAGACCTAATCTATTAATTAAATTGTCACGGAAATCTATTGTTTCAGGGAAATTATGTCCTGTATCAATATGAAGTAATGGAAAAGGTATTTTTGAAGGGAAAAATGCTTTTTCTGCTAGGTGGGTTAATAATATTGAATCTTTGCCACCAGAAAACAATATCACAGGAGTGGTAAATTGTGCTGCGACTTCACGCAAAACAAACATAGCTTCAGACTCTAGTTCGTCTAAATAATTTAAATAATATCTATCCATCTCTCCTAACGTTTATTCTTTTTAGCGCCTCTTCCATAATTTTGTGTACCGCAAGTTGGGGTAACAAATCCAATGTTTTTATTATTACATCTGGATTTATTGGAATTTCGTACGGAGCACTGATACCTGTAAATTCTTTAATTTCGCCTTTTCTGGCTCTGGCATACAAGCCTTTTACATCTCTTTTTTCGCAGACTTCTATTGGGGTATCAATAAATATTTCCATGAAATTTCTAGTACCCACAATCGTTCTGACCATATCTCTGTCGCTTTGTAGTGGAGTTATGAACGCACCTATGCAAATTAATCCAGCGTCAATCATTAACTTTCCTATTTCTGCTACTCTTCTAAGATTTTCTTGCCTATCTTCTTTTGAGAATCCGAGGTTACTATTAATTCCGTTTCTAATATTATCTCCGTCTAATATGTACGTGTGAAAATCATTTTTATTTAAATAAACATCTAACAAATTTGCAATCGTAGATTTTCCAGAACCGGATAAACCAGTAAGCCATATCATTAATGGCTTTTGATTTTTTTGTCCGGCTCTTTTGTAACTTTTTATATGATAATCTTGCGTAAAGGTATTTCTGGACATAATTGATTATTCATTTAATCCATATTTTGATTTATACCATACTCTCTCATGAATATAATAAAGAACCATTTTCGTTAAAATCTCAAATCCGCCTATTGTTAATCCTATCGTGGAACTATCTGTTATTAACCAACTTAAAATAATCGTGTCTAATGTACCGATAAGTCTCCAAGTTATTGTTTTTAATATATGTCTTGCCCGACTCGTTCCATCTTTAAAAACCCTTACCTTATACCAAACGCGTTCATGAAAATAATACAAAATCATTTTGGTAAGCAACTCGGTAAATCCAATTTGAAGTCCTGAATTTAAACTACCTGAAACAATATATCCTATGATGATTGTATCTATCGTGCCAACAACTCTCCAAGTGATCGTCTTGGCGATGTGTCTTTTATTCATTTTGTGTAATGCGCAAAGAAAATTTGTGAAGTATATCTAAGATGTAAATCCTTGCTTGTAATGTTATTTTTAAATTATTGGCAAATTTTTTTATTTTTTAATCTATGATTTTCGCAAAACATGGACAAAATTTTCAATGATTTTTTGTGAGAGATTATTAAATTCCTTGAATATTATTAAATTATATGGTGACCTGTTTATAAGAATTTATGTTGTTTAAAAACCATTTATAGGTATGTGCAATCCCGTCAGGAAGTTTCATTTTTGCTGTCCATCCTGCTGCACTCATTTTTGAAACGTCCATGAGTTTCCTGGGTGTCCCGTCAGGTTTGCTACTGTCCCACACAATTTCACCGGTATGCCCGACAATTTTCTGGACGGTTTCGGCTAACTCTTTAATGGTTAAATCTTCTCCAGTTCCAATATTATATAAACTTTCACCCAGATTATTTTCCATCGCATACACAACAGCATCGGCCATGTCGTCAACAAATAGAAATTCTCTCATTGGTGTACCTGATCCCCATAAATTTACCGCAGCTTGTTTACCGTGAATAATAGTGTGTTTAGCTTCATGAAATTTACGAATCATCGCGGGTAATACGTGGGATGTGTTTAAATCAAAGTTGTCATAGGACCCATATAAATTTGTTGGCATTAAACTCACAAAATCCTTGTCAAATTGTTTACGCAATGCCTCGCATGCTTTCACACCTGTAATTTTTGCAATGGCATACCACTCATTAGTAGATTCTAAACTACCGGTAAGCAAGTATTCTTCCTTGAGGGGTTGTGGTGCCATTTTAGGATAAATACAAGAACTACCTAAAAAAAGAAATTTGGAAACATCCATTGTATGCGCTGTATGAATGAGATTGTTTTGTATTTGCAAATTTTCCATAAGAAACTGATATGGATAATCGTTGTTTGCTAAAATACCACCAACCCTAGCCGCAGCATCGATAACAACGTCTGGCTTTTCTTGTTTAAAAAATGAATTGACCGCATTTTGGTCGCGTAAATCTAGTTCTCTAGAGGTGCGACTTATAAGATTTAAATATCCTTTACGCTCTAAATTTCGCCAAATAGCAGACCCCACCATACCGCGATGCCCTGCAATGTAAATTTTTGTTTGGTAATTCATTTTTTACAATTTAAAAGGTTCTATTTCAAATCCTTTTGAATGAGTTTTTTTTACAATTTGAATGTTTACGCTCACATTTAGTTCGCCTTTTAGGTAAATTGTCTAATAGTACAAAATGATTTTAGTACCCAACTCTCGCTTGTTTCTTAAACATGCTTTCAGCTAGGTTTTAAAAAAATGCCCTACAAGTTGTTTGTACGGCTATTCAAAATAATTGAGTGTTTTATACCCACCATCTTTAAGGAATTGCTCTTTCTGCATTAGATGCACATCTCCTTGAATCATTTCTTTTACCAGGCCTGCTAGGTCATATTCGGGTACCCATCCCAGTTTATTTTTAGCTTTTGTGGCGTCTCCTATTAACAAATCCACCTCGGTAGGTCTAAAATATTTAGGATCTACATGTAGCACTTCTTTACCTATTTCTACTTGAAATTGCTCATTTCTACAAGCTTTAACAATAGCCTTTTCGTCAACACCGGTGCCTACAAATTCTAATTCAATACCTACCTCATTAAATGCCATACGTACAAATTCTCTTACAGGTGTTGTTGTTCCTGTTGCGATTACCCAATCTTCGGCTTCATCGGCTTGTAGAATCATCCACATCATGCGTACATAATCTTTTGCGTGGCCCCAGTCACGTTGTGCATCTAAATTTCCTAAATAAAATTTATCTTGTAATCCTAATGCGATTCTTGCAACCGCACGAGTTATTTTACGTGTTACAAAAGTTTCACCTCGCAACGGTGACTCATGATTAAATAATATACCATTGCAAGCGTACATTCCATAGGCTTCACGGTAATTTACCGTTATCCAGAATGCGTACATTTTCGCTACTGCATACGGCGATCTGGGATAAAAAGGTGTGGTTTCAGTTTGTGGTACTTCTTGCACTTTTCCATACAGCTCAGACGTGGATGCTTGATAAATTCTGGTTTTCTTTTCAAGTCCTAGCATACGCACCGCTTCTAGAATGCGCAATGTACCTAGTCCGTCAGCATTTCCAGTGTACTCGGGAGTTTCAAAAGAGACTTGCACATGACTCATTGCAGCAAGATTGTAAATTTCGTCTGGCTGTATTTCTTGAATTAAACGTATTAGGTTCGTGCTGTCGGTCATGTCGCCGTAGTGCAAAATAAAATTCCTGTCTTCTACATGTGGATCTTGGTATAAATGGTCAACGCGGTCTGTGTTAAAGAGCGATGCACGACGTTTTAAACCATGGACTTCATACCCTTTTTTGAGTAAAAACTCACTTAAGTAGGCTCCGTCTTGACCTGTTACTCCTGTAATAAATGCAACTTTTTTACTCATTTTGTTCTAAAATTTAATGGCGAGAGCTTATTCTGCTAGATTTAATTGGTGCTTGTGATTATTTCGCTTTCGCGAAAGCTTTTTTCAGATTTTAACGAATACATTGATTAAGGAAGTTTAAGCATTTTCAATCCCATAAGACGGCATGGTAACCTCGATATAGTTCCCTAATGTTTCTATTTCAACAATAACTCTTTGTTTTCCAGCTTCTTTTAAAAAAATCGCGGTAAGTCCTTTAAATGGACCATTTGCAATTGCTACTTTTTGGCCTTTAGAAAGTTTTAATGGCTTAGAAACAGCGTTCATGGGAACACCGTTTACAGATAGTATTTTTAAATTCTCAATCTCTTCTTCTTGTACCACTGCATAATTTCCTAAATATTTTAAAATCCCAACAACACCAGGAACTTGATACATTTGAACTGCGTTTTTTGGATTTAATTTTACAAATACATATGAGTTTATCAAAGGCACTTGAATTTTTTTCTTACGATCACTCCATTGCTTTATTACCGTTTGTAAGGGTAAAAAACTTTCGAATCCAGCTTCATCCAGTCGTTCCTTCACTTTTTTTTCTGCCCTGGGTTTTGTGTACACTGCTAACCAAGGTATTGCGGTAGTCACTGTTTCTAATTGCTGCACAATGTCGTGTTTAGATGTAATAGGTTTGTTTTAGCTAAATTTTATTAAATTTTATTGTTTTTTTAAATAAAACTTTAAGCATTTTTAAAAAATTAACAATCCAGTAAAAATTTTATCAATAGTGGTTAGCATGAATGTCTTAATCACAGATTTACGTTATACCAGATGTTAATAATTTAAAAATTGGTAGCGATAATGCATGGCTTCGCCATCGTGAGTCCCACGCCGTTGCATGCACCCTAACTAAATTTCCCTTAGTAGGTCTTTTAGTCATAGAAATTCGAAGTCTCGAACATTAATTCGACTCATGGTTGGTCGTATTAATTCACGATAATTCTGATATTACGGCGAAAATAAGGCTAAATCATTTTTTATCACTGTTGCAAATTAAAAAGTTTTAATATGTTGTTTGAAACATATCTTTTAGTTTATGAAACAAGGGGTTCGCTTTAGGAGTTTCAATAAACAGCCCAACGTACCCGACAAGCATGTTGTATAATGTTATCTTTTAATAGCAATGTTTCTTTTTCAATGATTTTTTAAAAAGGGAAATTTCTACTTATGTGTGCATTTTTTAAGAAATTAAAAAAATTGTTTCATTTTACCGTTTTGAAGCTAATATAATCGTTGTACGGTTTCTAGCTAAGTCATTTTCGTCCAGGTGTTAAGCTTATTTATTTAATTGTTTCACAAAATTTGATTGATTAAGCTTTCGCGAAAGCGAAAAATTTAACCGTCTATTTTCATGTATTCTTAATGTGATTTGCCATGTTCAATTTGTAGTGAGTTATTAAATGCATGATGCAAATTATGTGAAGTGTTTAATAACTGCCGTATGACAACGCTTTGGATAAATTGCACTATCAAATGACTGTTGTACAAAATATGCCCAACCAGTGGTTATAATTACTATTCGTTGGCACTTTTATATTTTTTACCTAACATGCGATAGCATCAATACAATGATATGATTAGTAGATTCTATAGTATCTGCAATAAGTGCTTAGGAATTTACAAAAAAAAATCCAGCTAGGGCTTTTACTATGGCTAACGCCGTGTTGCTTAACAGACTAAAATATGCGGTTTTTATTGCTGTGTGTGCACGGTTCATCTTCTTGTTTAAAAAAACACACGCAGCACGTTGGGTAATTATCTTGTATGAATGCAAAATCTATTTTACATCTAGTATTTCAATGATCGCGCTTGCGCATCTTTTATAATTTCTCTGGCGGTTTGTAGGAAATTATTGGCATTTGTCTTTTTAATTTTTTTAAAGCTTTTTTGTGGGTCGGGCATCATGGTGCTAAAAAATTCCCAGTATCCCTGCATCTTCATTTTAATAGGAGTAGGTCCTTGTAGATAAGCATTATAAGCTGCATAAATCTCTTCATGAAACGCTAGAAAACGCTCCCAACGGTCGGCAGGATAAGTTGTTTCGTTTTTCTGAATCATGTTAGGTAAAAATGGGTCTGCAATTAATCCACGGCCTATCATAAAATGGTTGATGCTGGGGAAACGCTCGCGCATTTCATTAAATCGAGCTACTGTAGTAATGTCACCATTGTAATATAAGGGCTGTTTTGCAGCATCTACACAGGCTTGAAAAGCATCTAAATTTACGGGTCCTTTATAGAGTTGCTGTCCTATACGCGCATGGATAGCGATGTTTTTAATGGGATACTTTTCTAGAACGGGAAAAACACTTAATATCTCGGTAGGTTCTAAATATCCCATGCGCATTTTCATAGAAACGATTACGTCTGTTTCTGCATGTACGCGGTCTAATATGGAATCTATTTTTTGCGGTTCACAAATAAGACCCGACCCCATACCTTTTTTTGTAACCATAGGGTAGGGGCAACCTAGATTCCAGTTAAGTTCTTTATACCCCAGAGACTGTAAAAACGCAACGCTGTGTAAAAATTCGTCAGCACTGTTTGTCATTACTTGTGGGATAAGCTCGGGTACCTGATTGTTTTCGGGATCTAAATCACGCTGATAGGAGCCTTTAATTTCTAGTGTACCACCATAGCGTATGTAAGGCGCATAAAATGTATCAATACCCCCAAAGTACTTATGAAATGCATTGCGGAATCTAAAATCGGTGAATCCTTGTAATGGAGACGATAGTAATGTAAATGGCGCCATTATCCCAGTTGCTGCATACCTACTAAACTTGTATACATACCGTTTTTAAGCATTAACGATTCATGGGTACCTTGTTCTAAAATTGCACCCTGGCGCATGACAACGATATGATCTGCATTTTGAATAGTACTTAATCTGTGGGCGATTACAATAGACGTTCTATTTTTCATAACGCGTTCTAGGGCATCCTGTACGAGGCGTTCACTTTCGGTATCCAACGCACTTGTGGCTTCATCTAATATAAGAATCGGTGCGTTTTTAAGAACGGCTCTTGCTATACTTAACCGCTGTTTTTGTCCACCACTTAATTTGTTGCCGCTGTCGCCTATGTTTGTGTGTATGCCATCGGGCAGCTGGCTTACAAATTCCCAAGCGTTTGCAACCTTTAGGGCTTCAATAATACGTTCTTCACTGGCATTTTTATCGGCTAGCGCGATATTTACCGCAATGGTATCGTTAAACAACACAGAATCCTGTGTGACTAGTGCCATTTGATCTCGCAAGCTTTTTAGAGTAACATCTTTAATTTCATGACCATCTATGGTTATTTGCCCGTGGTCTATATCATAAAAGCGTGTAAGTAAATTGGCAATAGTGCTTTTACCGCTACCCGATTGCCCGACGAGTGCAACGCTGGTTCCAGATTTTATAGACAGGCTAAAGTCTTTAAGCACGGTCTCTTCTTCATAAGAAAAGGTCACATTTTTGAGCTCAATACTTTTTGTAAATCCAGTGATTACACGAGACCCTGCGGTATCGGCTATGGTGTTTTCGGTATGTAGTACTTCTAAAACCCTTGCGGCTGCCGCATTCCCTGTTTTTACGCTGTAACTGGCTTTAGAAAGCGCTTTTGCTGGGGTTAAAATACCGTAAGAAAGTGCCATAAAGCCTATAAAGTCGGTACCTGCAATGCTTTCTTCTACAAGCACCATGCGCCCACCAAACCACAATAGAACACCTATAATACCTATTCCTAAAAACTCACTCACCGGTCCAGCTAGGCCCGTGCGATGCAGCATCGTATTAGAATAATTACTAAAACGGGCTGTACTTTGCGTAAATGAATCTGTTAGTCGCTGCTCGGCATTAAAGCCTTTTATTACTTTTAAACCACCAAGAGTTTCTTCTAATAAAGACAAGAAGTAACCCTGTTCTTTTTGCACACGGTCTGATTGCTGTTTTAAGCGTTTGCCTACTAGGGAAATTAAAAAACCCGAAACTGGAATAAATACCAATACAAAAAATGTAAGTTTTGCACTAATAAAAAACATAAATGCAAGGGTGAAAATAATGTTAAGGGGTTCTTTTACAACAAGTTCTAGGATGCTTAAAAAGCTGTTTTGTATTTCTTGTACATCACTACTTGCCCTTGCGATAACGTCGCCTTTGCGTTTTTCAGAAAAATAGGAAATGGGTAAGTTGATGATTTTTGCATATAAGTCGTCGCGTACATCTTTAAGAACCCCGTTGCGCAAAAACGTGATAAAATAGGTAGCAAAATACCCGAACACATTTTTAAGCAAAAACAAGATAAGAACAACTGCAATTACAATAATCAGTCCCGATTCTTTACCGCCTTCTACTTGTGTCGTGATATACCATCCTGCATAGGATTTAATGTATTTCATCACCTCTAGGATTCCTGTCCACTGCGGCTCACTTAACACAGTCGCGGTTTGCTCAAAAAGAACATCCAGCATGGGAATGAGAGACACAAACGAAAGTGCTCCAAACAACGCAAAGAAGATGTTACAAACAATATTTAAAACGGCATAACGCTTATAGGGTTTAGCATATTTAAGTATTTCCTGAAAATGACTCATTTAAGAAATTTGAAGATCGGCAAGTATATGCGCAATTTTTTGTTGCAATTGTTGTTGCACCTCTGGATACATTTTTACGTTGGCTAGTGGTGCTTTTGCGCTTATATAAAATTTAATTTTAGGCTCGGTACCGCTGGGTCTTGCTGCGATTTTAGTACCGTCTTTTAGGTATAAAATCAGCACGTTTGCGGCGGGCATGTCTATAGTTTCGGTCTTACCTAATTCTTTATTGATGCGCACGCTGGTTTCATAATCTTCTACAAGAATAACCTCTTGACCACCTATTTGTTTTGGTGTTTTTTCACGCATATCGACCATCATTTGAGCTATTTCTGCACTTCCAGAGATTCCTTTTTTTACCAGCGAAACTAGTTTTTCCTGATAACAACCGTGTTTTACATATAAGTCTAATAATTGTGAGTAGGCTGTCTGGTTGTTCGCTTTCGCGAAAGCGTACCATTCACAAGCAAGCAGGGTTGCAGTATTTGCATCTTTGTCGCGCACAAAATCGCCCACCATGTAGCCAAAACTTTCTTCGCCACCGCCAATAAATTTTTGGTTGGGAAAGTCTTCAATCATTTTTGCAATCCACTTAAAGCCAGTTAAACCCTCTTTACAATCGATGCCGTACTCGCGCGCAAGGTCGTGCATCATGGGTGTAGAAACGATGGTAGTACCTATAAAGGGGTTATTAAGTGTTTTTAAATCAGTTTGTTGTAATAAAAAAGCGGTCATCGCAATCATGGTCTGGTTGCCATTAAGCAGCACCAGTTTACCATCGTTATCACGCACAGCAATTCCCAGTCTATCGCCGTCAGGGTCTGTACCTATAACAATGTCAGCATGGATTTCGTTTGCTAATTTCACCGCCATTTCTAGGGCTTCGGGCTCTTCGGGGTTTGGTGATTTTACGGTTGGGAAATCTCCATCAGGAAATGCTTGCTCTTTTACAACGTGCAAATCGGTATAGCCAGCGGCTTTTAGGGTTTCTGGTAAAAGAGTGATACTCGTACCATGTAGTGATGTGAAAACTATTTTTAGTCTAGAGCGGTCTATATCGCCAGCGATTTTACCGTATTTTACAGATTCTGTTATAAATGCATGATCATCTTCGGGTCCTAACAACTCAATAAGCGCGTCGTTACTGTTAAATCGTATATCTTCAAACGATGTTTTGTTGATAAGGTCTAATATTTCTTCGTCTTGTGGTGGTACGAGTTGCCCGCCGTCTTGCCAGTACACTTTATACCCGTTATACTCGGGCGGGTTATGACTAGCTGTCAGTACAATACCAGCATGACAGCCTTTATTTTTTACAGTAAACGACAGCAGTGGGGTGGGACGCAACTCAGGAAATAAATACACATAAATGCCATTTGCGCTAAAAACTTGAGCAACTACCTGGGCGAGTTCTTTGGAGTTATGGCGACAGTCATAGGCAATCGCTACTTTTACTTGTTCGCCAGGAAATTGTTGTAATAAATATTGAGAAAGACCTTGGGTGTTTTTACCTAAGGTGTATTTATTGATACGGTTTGTGCCTATTCCCATGATTCCACGCATACCACCGGTGCCAAATTCTAGGTCTTTATAAAAGGACTCGGCGAGCTCATCGTTTGAGGCTGCAATTAATTCTTTGGTGCCTGCTATTGTCTGTTCGTCAAATGGCGCTGCGGTCCATGCTTGTGCCGTTTTAAGTATGTGGTCTTTATTCATGGTTTATGCTATGTTTATTTACAAAAGTACAAATTGTATTGGGTTTGTACACTTTAATTGTGGTGGTAAGGCATCAGCTTTTTTCAGGTTACAAAAGTTTAAACCAGTTTACTCCTAAAAAAAAGCGGTGATTAGTTTGGTTTGCGATAAAATTGTTTACCCTGTAATCTACACCGATTTCTAGATTGTTACCCGAGGCGATTTCATACCCTAAAAATGGTAAGACACGCACTTCTAGGTCATAGATATTTTGTTGTATGCCTTGTAGATACTCATTGTTCAAATTAAAGTAAAATTCTTTAGGATCTACCTCGAGACCGGCTAGTGGTATTTCAGTGGCGATCCTGTAACGCAATCTAAAGGTGGTTGCTTCACTAGGTGAGAACGTCTGGTCTGTAGCGATGCGTTAGTTTGTAGGCCTTCCATTTTTTTGTAATGATCAACTGCTGTATGGTTCTATGGATTATCTCGTCACTCTCCAATCGCAATAAATATCCTAGTGCTAGGGTTTTATCAAAGTCTATCTTTTTTGTTGCTAGACCGGTAAAATCAGTGAGGCCATAATCATAATTCAAGGTGCTTTTTTCATCACGATTCTTCTCATACATAAACTGCCTTGACTCAATTCTAAAATTAAACGCGTAGTCTTGTTTTTTTACAATAAAGTTTAATGATGGCAGCAAGCCAGCATCCACACGCATTTGCGCATGCGATTTATGTAAAAACCCCGTCAAGAAAATAATAAAGAACGACGTTCTAGTCATGTCAAAGCTGTATGTTAAAAGAACTGCGCTCTACAACTTCAAATCGGCGCAAAAGTTGCCCCTCGCTGTCAAATAAATATTCAAACACCTTAAACAATTGGTCCACCTTAAGATTTGCTACAATTTCATAATTGGGTTTCAGGTTGCCCGATGCTATTTGTAGCAGTAAATTTTGCAAATTGATTTCTGGTGTGGCAACATATTGTAATTGCACTTTTTTAATTTTAAACCGCAAACCATCATTCTTAATTACTTCATTGATTTTGTTTCGGGTGTTAGCAGGTAGTGCACGCCATTTTCTATAATTTCTACATCTTCTAACGTGCCCGCTGCGTCAAATTCTATGCTTACATTTTTTCCTTTCCAAGAACCTTTTGCTTCATAGGTAGTGTCTCTTATACCTATTTCTTTGTACCACTTCAGCGGTTTTTTCAGTGCTATTTTTGAAATCTCTTCCGCAGCTTTTAAAGGAACTTCTTGCGACGATACCCTAAACTCGCGCTCAACTTTTTCTTGGGCAATAGCAGTTTGAACGAACACACCTAACAACATACTAGCGAGAAAAAGCAGATTTTTTAAGTACATACTCATTAATCTTTTAATTTGTGAAATCTGATTATCCAATTGGTGTTCGCAACTTAAGGAGTGTTACTTACAGCTTGTACTTATGGATATCAACATGTTTTACAAGTTTATCCCAAACCTAGAAAGCATCTTTTTCTCAAAATTCCAGAAAAAGGCAAACTGACCAAAAATCCAGCCTGTGATTAGTAGAACCACTTGGTATATGGGGAAGATAATAAGCAATCGCAAAGGCCAAAATATCCACGGCGATACGGTTTTAGGATTTAGCCCAGTAAATTTCATGATAGGCATAGAACATTTTGCAGCTAGGGAACCTGTAATTGCAAAAACAATGAATATGGGTATAAGTTCCCACCGGTGTTCTACATTCCAGCGTGGGCGCAGTTTTTTAAACAAATACATGGTGATATAATAAAACAATAACGCAAGTAGCAGCGTGCCTAGTGTTATAAAAAGGTATTCAAAAAGAACATCTTCAAAAATTTTAGGCATCGCGCGAGATGCAACCATATATCCACATAGTAACAAGGACAGGATTCCTAAAATTGGATAAATAAGCTGCCAGTTATGCTCTATTTCCCACTTGTGTTTCCATTTATTCATGGGACAAAGTTACATCATAGCAATCGTTGCTTATAACGCTGTTCAAAAAAAATGAAATAATTGTAAAGCATATAATTTACCTCATAGCCGTAATCAATATTGCGGTCATAATCTATTCGCAATTCATATAAGCCCAGACCATAACGCAATGGATCGTTAACTCGTAAATTATAAATATTCACCTTCATAGCATTAGAAATCTCCATCGTCGATTGGGTAAAATAACCTCGAGGCGGTTGCTGTGCAAGCCATGCATTAAACCCCTGCTCTATAACAATAATTTCATAAGCCAGGCTGTCGTTTGCAATGCGTATCGTATCGTTTGCAGTTGCGGCAGTTTGGGATAATGTAGCGCTGTTGGACGCGGTGTAGGTCGTGCAACTCACTAGAGCCGCTATAACCATTAGGGTGTAAAAAGTTGTTTTCATGTTTTAAAAGTAATTCCTTAAAAACCTACAAACACCCACCATTGCGTTAAACGGTCGTCTGGCTGTTTAAAAAGCCTTTTTTATCGCGTGTTCTACTTTTTACCAAAAAGTCCACCCAGTAAACCGCCCAGTCCACCCTTTTTTTGCGAGGATTTTCCCATCACCATGCCTGCGATATCGTCCATGACATTGCCGTCTTTATTAGCGTCTAGTATGGATGTTAGAAATGCCATGCCTTTACCGCTGCCAGCTTGACCTAATAAGGATCCTACTAAATCTCCCACATTATTAGTATCCACTTGTCCAGATCGTTTTTCTTTACTTAAAAGTCCCATAATCACAGGCGCCGCCATTTTTAAAATATCAGACACCACACCTGCATCCACACCACTAGTATTGGATAGTGCCTGTGCAACCTGCGGTTGTTTACCGCCTAACACATGATTTAAAATACCTGCGCCCTCTTTAAGTAAAGCGTCATTATCACTGCTCGTTTGTGGGCTGCCCAGCATGGCCATGACGCTACCCTGTGCGTGTTTAGGATTTTCCAGTGCCTTATTAAGTGACTGCGCACCTTGTGGGTTTGCCGCATTACGCTGCATCGCGCCAAGTATTAAGGGCATCGCTTTTGCTAGTAAGTCGCCAGTCTTGTCGGGACTTTGTCCTGTTTTTGCAGCTGCACCTTGAATAAGGTTTTTTCCAAGGTCAGAATTTAATAAATCTTGAATAGAAGACATAGGTGGTAATTTAAGATGGTCTAAAATACACATAAATTCTCACGTGTCATGAGTTAGCGCGATTGTTTTTTGTTCGCTTTCGCGAAAGCGAACTCTATAAAAACCCCAAGAATATTAAAGAAATGACTAACAACTAGAGCAGGCGAGCATACATAATTGCAGTTCTCCTGACAAAATGCGCCACTTATCACTAATTTTGCAGCCTTAAAAATAAACCATGATTGCAGTAGATAATCTTGCCGTTGAATTTAGCGGGACAACCCTTTTTAGTGACGTTTCTTTTGTGATAAATCCTACCGATAAAATCGCTTTAATGGGTAAAAATGGTGCTGGAAAATCTACCATGATGAAGATTATCGCAGGCGAGCAAAAGGCTACTCGTGGCGCAGTACGTGTGCCAAAAGATGCCGTTATCGCTTACTTACCACAACATTTATTAACGCAAGACGACGCCACCGTTTTTGAAGAGGCGGCCAAAGCTTTTAAGCAGGTTTTTGTCATGCGCGACGAGATGGAGCGCTTAAACAAAGAGCTAGAAACCCGCACCGACTATGAAAGTGACGCCTACATGGTTATTATTGAACAGGTTGCAGACCTGGGAGAGAAATATTATGCGCTTGAAGAGGTAAATTATGATGCCGAGGTAGAAAAGGCATTAAAAGGACTGGGGTTTGTACAAAGTGATTTTAATAGACCCACCAGCGAATTCAGCGGTGGCTGGCGCATGCGCATAGAACTTGCAAAAATGTTATTGCAAAAACCTGACCTTATACTACTGGATGAGCCCACAAACCACATCGATATTGAATCGGTTATTTGGTTAGAAGATTTTCTAGTCAATAAAGCACAAGCCGTTGTGGTTATCTCGCATGATAGAGCGTTTATAGACAACATTACAAACCGCACGATAGAGGTGACGATGGGTCGTATTTATGATTACAAAGCCACTTTTACCCACTATGAGCAGTTGCGAGCAGACCGCAGGCAACACCAGATAAAGGCGTTTCAAGAGCAGCAAAAATATATTGCAGATAACATGGCCTTTATTGAACGCTTTAAGGGAACATATTCTAAAACAAACCAAGTATCCTCGCGCGAGCGCATGCTAGAGAAACTGCAAATTATAGAAATCGACGAGATAGATACCAGCGCACTAAAACTGCGATTTCCGCCAGCGCCACGATCTGGTGATTACCCAGTTACGGTAAAAGATGTGTCTAAAGAATATGCGGGCACTGTTGTATTTAAAAACGCCAGTATGACGATCGCTCGAGGCGAAAAGGTAAGTTTTGTAGGTCGTAATGGTGCAGGAAAATCCACGATGATTAAAGCCATTCTAGGAGAAATAGACGTGCAGGGCACATGCGTGTTGGGTCACAATGTACAAATAGGTTATTTTGCTCAAAATCAGGCTGCATTGCTAGATCCCAATTTAACAATTTTTCAAACGGTTGATGAGGTTGCAAAAGGCGAAGTTCGCACGCAAATCAAAAATATATTAGGCAGGTTTATGTTTAGTGGCGATGTTTTGGATAAAAAAGTTGCCCAATTAAGTGGTGGTGAAAAAACCAGACTTGCCATGGTGAAATTATTGCTAGAGCCGGTAAATCTCTTGATTCTGGACGAACCTACAAATCATTTAGATTTAAAATCTAAGGATGTTTTAAAAGAAGCACTTTCTACATTTGACGGTACGCTTATTTTAGTTTCTCACGATCGCGCGTTTTTACAAGGACTTTCTCAAAAGGTTTTTGAATTTAAAGACAACAGGGTTATCGAACACTTTGAAACGATAGATGCATTTTTAGAGCGCAATCGCATAAAAAGTATTGCCGACATACAATTAATGAAGTGATGCTTTCTTATCTATTGAGCAGCACATTCAATTTTTCCCACAATCCGTTGTGAAAAGTTATAGGGATAAGGGCACTGTCCACAGCGTCGCCCATTCTAACAATAACCATATTTTCACTAGGTATGACGTCTATAATTTGTCCGTTTTTACCCAATGCGCAAATCATATCATCAGGTCCCTGTGGAACGATATCTAATGGAAATGGTGATGTAAATCCTGGGTAAATCACTGCGTTTTTACCATTTAACCACCACAAGTACCCGTATGATGGGTTTAAAGATTGAGAGGTTGTGGTCATGGTGGTTTGGTAATTTGTATCGCTCATAACAGTGGTGTTATCCCAGATACCTTTTGCTAGGTTAAGCAGTCCAAATCGCGCAGCATCTCTAGCCGTGCTCCAGTACACCTCGTTATCGCCCGTTGTGCGCCATTCACCGTTCATGCCTATTTTTTGTTCGAGTCTGGTGTTTGTAAAACTGTTGTAATTTATACCTGTAGCTCGTTCGGTTACATCGTGTAACAGTGTATAAGGTGCGTTGTGATAATACCACTGCGTCCCAGCGTCGGCCAAATATTGTAAGCAAGCCGGTGTGGTGCAGTCTAGGTTCCCTTGCGTGTAATCTAGCCCGGTCGTCATGGTAAGTTGGTGTTTTACAGTAATAAGGTCTTCTTTGACTCTGGGCGCTGTTGTCCATCCCGGTTCTAAGTATCTTGAAACAGGTGCGTTAATATCTAAAAAACCTTCTTGCTGTGCGATACCCGCCAATGTTGCAGCAATCGTTTTACCTGCGCTCGCCCAGTACCACTGCGAGTTAACGGTAAAAGGTGCGGTATTGATTATATTATTTCCTGCATACCGCTCAATAACTATTTTACCATCTTTTAGAACGATAAATGCTCGGGTGTTGTTGAGGTCTAGAAAGTTATAAAGATCTGGTAACGCGCTGGTGTTCCAACCTAAGGATTCAGGTGTTGTCGTATCCCAAGTGCTTCCAGAAATAGCTGGGAAGTACAATTGGTTTACAGGGATAATAGGTGAGTCCTCGTTGGAGTCTGTACAACCTAATAGTAGAGTTATAAAGACGGTAAGAAAAAGTGATGTTTTCATGTGGTTGATTTTGAATGTTTAGACTCAGAAAAGAGGTTTGAGTTTAAGAGATCTTTAAGAAATAAGAGGATTTACTTTAAATACCTTTAACTACCTCTAAATTTACGCAGATTCCTATAATAAATGGAACAGCGTTTTGTGTCTGATAAATAAATCGGTACCATTATAAAAGAGACTGATAATTTAGAATAATCATTCCCGATTTATCGTACTTGTTTACAGATACGTAGCAAGGTACTTTATGGTGATAATACTGTTTGTCATTGTATGCTCAAGAAAATAAAAAGCCTCAAGATTTTATGATCTTAAGGCTTCATGCGTTTTAAATCAATACAACGCAAACAAAGACTGGCTCGTTTGTTTTTGTAATATTATTTTTAACAATCTGGAAGATCGTCGCCAGAACGGTACCATCCAAAACGATTCGCCGATTTTTCAGGCGGCTTGTGTCCAGACCACCTGTTAGAACGGTCTCTCGAAGTGTAATTGATTCTAACATTCTTGTATTGCTGCCTAACTCGACCACCAGCAGTTTCCCAACATCTTACTCTGAAGCTTACAGATCCAACAAAACTACCATTTACAAACCTAGTGTCTCTATAATATCTACCTTCAGCATATTCCTTATGCATTCTAAGACTAGAGCTTTCTGTTCGACCAGTAACAGTTGAACTGCTATAACCTACAGCAACACCTCCTGCAATTTCTCCAAGTGATTTGTTAGTTGCGCTTACAGGGACTTTAGGCCCGATATTTAAACCGATATTAAAGGATTTGCTAAAACTTTCAGTAGTGCCTAAAGTTGCAATTTGTTGCCCCTTGCATGTGTCCCGTGCATCGTGTAATGCCCCTCGCCAAACAATTTGTGAAGTTACGTTTGAAGATGAGCTATAAGGATTTGTAGTAGGATTTGAAATCCAAGAGACGCTTCCGGAAAGCGAAGAGTTTCGGAAAGTACCTTTTGCTCTTCTTATTCCTTCATCTACGCTTATATTGCTGTATGTGAGTGTTGATTTACTAACAAAATCTTTTTCTAGACTAGAATCCTTAATAATTACGGGATGAGTAATGGTTAAAGAGTTTTGTATTTCTTTTAAAAAGGCATCTTCGTCAAAGGGAGTAAAAAATTCTTGAAATAAATTTTCAGTTGTGTAGTGATACTTTTTGCCAATTGGTGAGATATGCATCCCTCCAACCTCATCTTGAAATACTAAAACAGCATTGATATTACCTACATTTTCCATACCTCCTAGTTCTGCATTGTAAAAGTTAACTAGTGCTGTCTCGTTTTTTGAACCTGATTCTAAAACAACTGCTAGATTTTTTTGTAGAGCTATTTCATAACCCTTCCAAAATACATCCTTGTTTTGGGCATTATATGCATCCACATCTACTAACAAAGTTCCTGTATTAGCATCTATGTTTATAGAGTTCAAATCCATGGAGTAGGCTTCATAGTTTGCTGCCGTTAAAGCAGACCCTATGTTTCCAGTTAGATTTCCTACAAAAGCTACTTTGCGTCCAATGGTGTTGGGTTTTACAACAAAATCGTTAGAATTATTGTTGTTTACTACGGCAACAGGATTACCGTCATTTTGATTAAGGTTCTCTCTCTCGCAAGAGGTGAACACTAATGAACTTGCACCTAAAAATGCAAGAACAAGGGTTGTACTCAAAATTTTAAAGTTTTTCATTTTAGTTGTTTTTAAAAGTTGTGTACAAATCTATTTTAAACATTTATCGAAGATGTAAAATAGATATTATTCTATCGTCATTCATAGATTAACAATTTTAAAAAATGTTAAATATATGTGTTAAAAATGTTAGAATAATGTTATTTTAAAGATTTAAAGTGGTGTTAATTAATAAGTTATATTTAAGAAAAAATATTTTATAGCGGTTGCCATGTGTCTAAGAACAATTAAATTTTGTGACGACTTCTTATCATGTTCCTATGCGTGCTATGTTTGAGTTTACATTATAAAGATTTCATGTAATCTCGTTGTAAGTACCCAATATTACAGCTATTAGCTGCTTTGCGAAATTGTGAATTGTCCAAATATTTTTGATGGGTTGTTGCCTGAATGATTTTTAGATTAAAGCAGGGCAATTATGTGTTGACATTGTTGTTTAATTGTTCGCTTTCGCGAAAGCGAACACCATAGAATCAACGGTTTACAAAATTCATGTGCGGCATATCCCATGAACGTAACAAAAAAAATATGGAGCGAGTGGCTCCATATTTTGTAAACTTAAAGGCCTGTTTAGCCCGATTGGATGTTGTTTTTAAGTGTTGTTAGTCAACATCGGCATTGGACGTTGTGTCTGCCGCCGTTTCTCCTTCTTTAACAAGTTGACGTTCTAGAATATTGAGCTGTTTGCCCTTTTCTTTGATAAGATCTAATTCTTTATCCAGTGCTGCGATATTTTTTTGCTGCTGCACGAGTAATGGATTTTTATCATCTTTTGCATTGAAAAACATCAGGTTATTTTCTAACTGTAGTTTTTCTTTTTTAATCTCATCGCGACGTTTTGCAAGGTAAAAACGCTCGTTTTTAAAGTCTCGCTCGTTACCGTCAGACAGGCTATCTAGTTTGCCTTGGTATTTCATCATCCCGGCATCGGTCTCGCTCATCCCGGCAGCTTTAAGCTTTGCCTTGATTAGTTTTTCAAACTTTTCTTGAATTTGGCGTTTTGCTTGCGGCACATGACCTATGGCAAACCATGCGTCGCGGTGTGCGGTAATTGTTGCCTTCATGGCTTTTTTATCGTCTTGCGGCACCATGTTTTTTAAGGCGTCATAAATTTTTATTTTGGCCTCAAAATTTGCTACTTCTTCATTAGTATCTTGTTTGCGTTGTGACGTTTTCTTTTCAAAAAAGGCATTACACGCTTTTTGAAAACGCTTCCAAATTTTGTCACTTTCTTTTCTAGGGACGTGACCTATTTCTTTCCACTCTTGTTGTATGCGTTTCATTACTTGTAATGAACCTGCAAAATCTTCAGACTCTTGATGCTCCTCGGCGATGGCTATTAGGGCCATTTTTTTAGCTAAGTTGTTATTTTGCTCGTCTTTTAAGCTTTTGTAATAGTTGTTTTTAGCATTATTAAATGCTCTTGTGGCATTTCTAAATTGCTCCCATAAGTTGTTGTTTACCTCTTTAGGCGCTGGCCCTGTTTGTGTAAACAATTGTTTAAGGGCATTAATCTCGGTAAGCAAATGTTGCCAACCATTATGGTTTGTGGCACCTTGCGCAATTAGTTTATGGATTTCGGCAACGATGTTTTGCTTAATCGTTTGGTTTGTGCTTGCCATTTTATCGCGCTCGTCATAGTGGGCTTGACGTTTATCGTGGATTACTTTAGTAGCATCTTTAAATTGTTCCCATATAGGGTCACGGTGCTCTTTTGCTACCGGGCCGGCGTCTTCTTTCCACATGCGGTGCAACTCTTGTAACTCGCGCAAGGCCTTGTGAATATCCTCTTCTTTACTCAATTCTACAGCACGGGCGATGATACGATTTCTAAAGTCTAAGTTTCTTTCAAAATCTTTGTCACGCAATTCTTTACTCAGGTCTATGTAATCATAAAAGTTTTGGACGTGCAGCCTATAATCTTCCCACACGATGTTGTAGCTGTCATGCGGGATGTTTCCTGTATTTTTCCAGGATTCTTGCAGTTTATTGAACTTTTTGAACGTGGTGCCTATATTTTCTTCCTCGTCGATAAGGTTTTTAATACTTTCTATAATGGCCTTTTTTGTTTCTAGGTTAGCTTCTTGTTGCTTGCGCACTTGTCGCTGGTATTCTCCTTTTTGTTTGCGATATACGGCGTGTAAGTCATAGAATTCTTTAGCAAGTGGATTTTTGTATTCAAATGCCGGTGCTAATGGGTCTGTGCTAGGTTCTGCTTGAGATTCAAACAGTTCACGGGCTTCTTTTTCTTGAGCAGCGTCTGCCGCTTCAAATGCCTTTTTAAGTTGTTCTGCCTGATCTCTAAAACTATTTATGGGATATTCCTGCATCAGGTGTCGCAACTCGGCAATAATGCCGGGCATGTCTAGCGTGTTGTAATCTTTTTCAGGGATTTCTTTATTTTGGTCTTCCTCGTGATCGTCTTCATCTTCACTAGCAAGTTGGGCGGCTTCGGCTACAGGAAGTGACTCGGCTTTTTCTGGTGCGGCAGCTTCGGGTAGCGTTACTTCTTTTTCTTCTTGTGCTTTTTCTGCTTTTTCCTCAGATTCTACGATGATAGGTTCTTTGACTTGTTTAACCGACTCATGTTCAGCAAGCATGGCATCTTCATGATTTGTATCTTCATTAGATATCGCTGTGATTTTGTTTGTGCCTGGTTTTACGGGCTCATGATTTGCTGTTACGGTGTCTTCAGCTTCTTCTTCGGCACTTAGTAGTGGCTCGGTTTTAGTGTTAGCAGACTCTTGTAACATAGCTTTTTCTATGGCATTTGAGTCGTTGTTCTCTCCGTCTACAGGTTGTTGCAGGTTGTCATTCGTATTCATGGATATTGTTTAAGGGTGGCAATATAAAAGTTTATTAGTTAATGAGCACGCATATTGGGCTACATATTCCATAATTCCCACGCTTTTTCTGCCTGATGTATAAGCATATCACCACCATTTTTTACTTGGGCGCCGTGTGCTGCGCCTTTTTTCATAAACAGGGTGTTTTGTGGGTTGTAGGTTAAATCGTAAAGCAAGTGCTGCTTATTCACATATTTATAAGGAATAGGTGGGCATTGATGCACGTCGGGGTGCGTACCTAGTGGTGTGGTATTGATGATAAGGCTTACTTGTGCGAGCAGTTCTTTATTTAACGCGGGATAGGTTATTGTGTAGTCATCGTCTACAGCAGCCGATCGCGAGACTTTAAGATAAGGAATTTGCAGGGCTTCTAGCGTGTAGGCAATCGCTTTAGAGGCGCCACCAGTTCCTAAAATCAATGCGTTTTGAGTAATAGGTGCATAGGGTTTTAAGCTCACGCCAAATCCATAAGCATCGGTATTGTAACCAGTCCATTTATTGTCCTCTATCACCACGGTGTTTACTGCGCCTATGGTTTTAGCTTCATCGGTAATAAAATCCAGTAAAGGAATTATTACTTCTTTATATGGGATAGTCACATTAAAACCACGCACAATTTCATGCACGCCGTTTGTTGTTTTATCGGTGCTGTTGTAGGTTACGCTTTCGCGAAAGCGAACTAAATCACCCACATCAGGGATTTCAAAATTGCGGTACACGTGATCATGCAGACCTAGTCGTTCAAATTTTTCGGTGAAATAGGCTTTGGAAAAACTGTAGTCTAATTTTTTGCCCAAAAGGCCAAAAACGCTTTTAGGTATATTCATTTTTTCCATATCTATCTAATAGGTAAACGGTTATAAATCCTAAAACAATCATCACAACAGCAAACCAGTTGCTTAATAATGTCATGTCTGGTACATACCGTGTGTAATTTTCTAAAATAAAATTGCCATGAATATCCTGTGCAAGATTTCCATGAATGTCTTGTTTAAAAACTTCTTTTTTCCATGGCCATACAACACCCAACGAACCGCTAATAAAACCGATAATGGTTGCGTTTGTCTCGCTGCGGTAATGTTTAAAAGTCCAGCCTAAAACGTGTGACAAGCTTATAAGGCCTGCAAGAGATCCTAATAAAAATACAAAATGCACGGTGAGTAAATTCATGTGCACGGGGTCATTCCACCAGCTAAAATTGCCTGTAAGTGACATGACACATGTTTTTGCAATGGCGTTGATACTGTCCACTAGTAATAAGACGTAATTGCCTAGTAAAATAAGAATAAAACTACCACTTAAACCTGGTAGGGTCATTCCAGATATGCTTACCATACCGCAAAAAAACACAAAAAACAGGTTGTCGTTATCACCAGCGGGTGTGAGTAGGGACGTGCCAATACCTATACATGTGCCTATCACGCAAAACACGATGTTGCGCTTTGTCCAGTCTTCAAATGATTTTGATATGTAGTATACAGAGCCTAGAATCATTCCAAAAAATAGCGCCCAGACCATAATGGGTGCTATTTTTATGAAAAAATCAAAAATTCGGCTTACTGTAAAGTAGCTTATAATTTCTCCTAAAAATAAAAGTCCTAAAAACCGACCATTGATGTATTGAAAAAAAAGGGCAAACTTACCCGAAAAAAGCAGTTTAAGTGCTTTAAGATTAAGCTTTTGAAAAGAATAAATAAACTCGTTGTAAAATCCGGCGATATAGGCCACGACACCACCACTTACACCAGGAACTTTATTAGCAGTTCCCATGGCAATTCCTTTTAAAACCAAATAAAATTTGTCGCTCGCGCTGCGTGTAGGATGTTGCACTAGTGCTGTTTTTTAGAGGCCCATTTCTCTAGCAAAAATATGAGTAAAAAGCCACTTATCATTAAAATAACAGCCCACAAAATAAATGGGTTGCCGTCATAATGCTCAGGTAGAATGCTTTTTTCTAAAAAAGGAACAGTTTCACCTTTAGAATTTATGCGAGTTTTTAAAACTTCTTTCCAAGGCCACAATTTGTTGAGAGAGCCTAACATAAAACCTGTAAGTAATGCGAGCGTGTTATTTTTATAATTATGAAATAGATAGGTAAGGACCCGAGAAAATAATTTGATACCTAGTAAGCAACCCGCCGCAAAAAGTGATAACGTGCCTACATGTTTTAATGCGGCACTCCAGTTTCCTGCTACCAGTTGTTCTACTAAGCCAGTTATAGAACCCAGTATGGTTTCATAACTGCCCATTAATAACAGTAAAAAGGCGCCCGACACTCCCGGTAGAATCATCGCGATAATAGCAATAAATCCTGATAGTAAAATATACCACCAGCTGTCGGGCGAGCCTAGCGGCTCGGCAATGGTGATGTAAAAAGAAATAGCCGTTCCTATCGCAATGGTAAAAATAACGGTGGTATTCCAAGAGTTTATTTGCGTACATACATACCACACACTGGCGAGCACAAGCCCAAAGAAAAAAGACCAGACCATAATCGGGTAGGTAGCTAATAGAAAGGTAATAAGCTTAGCAAGGCTTAAAATACTTATGGCGATACCACTTAGCAAGGAGAGAAGAAACGGTAGATTGTAGCGTTTTAGAGTGGCAAGAAATCCTATTTTTTTAAATGATTGAAAAATTGAGAAATCTAGTTTGTCTATGGTTGCTATCAGTTCTTCATAAATTCCTGTAATAAACGCAACTGTACCGCCCGAAACACCAGGAACAACATCTGCCGCACCCATAAGAATTCCTTTAAGAGTGGTAAAAACAAGTTTGTTCCTAGTCATATTCTTTTGAAAGTTAGTAACGTTAAACAACGATATGGTAAAGCATTATGGGACACTACCTGTGTTCGTTTATAAACTAGTCGCGCTGTATGGTTTGTTTGCGATCGGGGCCCACACTCACGATTTTAATAGGAATCTCTAATTCTTTTTCTAAAAATGCGATGTAGTTGTTGAGCTCTACTGGGAACTCACTCTCTTGGGTCATTTGTGTAAGGTCTGTTTTCCAACAAGGAAAAGTCTCGTAAACGGGTTGTACGTTTTCGGGCTCTATGTTGTACGGTAGGTGGTGTATTTCAGTTCCTTTATAGGTGTAAGCAGTACACACTTTAAGTTCGTCAAATCCCGATAGTACGTCACCTTTCATCATCATGAGTTGGGTAACACCATTTATTTGGCAGGTATATTTAAGTGCAACAAGGTCGAGCCAGCCGCAACGACGTGGTCGGCCTGTTACAGCACCAAATTCGTTCCCAATACGCGCCATTTTAATCCCTGCATCGTCAAAAAGCTCGGTAGGAAACGGTCCACTACCTACACGGGTTGTGTATGCTTTAAAAATCCCATAAACCTCGCCTATTTGTGTAGGTGCAACGCCCAGGCCTGTGCAGGCACCAGCAGCAGTGGTGGTAGAGCTTGTCACAAAAGGATAGGTTCCAAAATCTATATCGAGCAGCGAACCTTGTGCGCCCTCGGCGAGTATTGTTTTACCTGCTTTTTGTGCTTGTTGCAAGTATTCTTCAGAATCTATAAAGGTGAGTTCTTTAAGGCGTTCTACTGCAGCAAAGAATTCTATTTCTAGTTCAGCCAGGTCGTTTTGTATTTGTACATCGTGAAAACCGATAAGTGCCTCGTGTTTATTTGCGAGGCTGCGGTAACGTTCTTTCCAGTTTGCAAGTTCTAGATCACCCACGCGTATACCGTTTCTACCCGTTTTATCCATGTAGGTAGGACCTATACCTTTAAGGGTTGAGCCTATTTTTGCTTTGCCTTTAGAGGTTTCAGACGCGGCGTCTAGCAGTCGGTGCGTAGGTAAAATGATATGTGCCTTGCGAGACACGATAAGTTTCTTTTTATAGTCAATATTAAATTTTTCAAGACCTTCTAACTCTTGGACAAAAACAACGGGGTCTATCACCACACCATTTCCTATAACATTTACGGTGTTTTCATGAAAAATACCCGATGGTATGGTTCTAAGAACGTGTTTAATACCGTCAAATTCTAGTGTGTGCCCTGCATTAGGGCCACCCTGGAATCTCGCAACAATATCATATTTTGCTGTTAAAACGTCTACGATTTTACCTTTTCCCTCGTCGCCCCATTGTAAACCGAGTAATAAATCTACTGCCATTATGTTGTTTTTGTGGTTGAATTTTTAAGGCCGTAAAAATATAAAGAATGCTTGGTTATCTTGACATCAAAAACCTCTTCAATGGTCTTTTTTATAGACTCTATGCGCGGGTCACAAAATTCAATAACTTCGCCAGTGTCTGATAGTATGAGGTGGTCATGCTGCTTATCAAAAAATGATTTTTCATATTGCGACTGGTTTTGACCAAATTGGTGCCTTCTTACCAGCCCACAATCGATAAGTAAATCGATGGTGTTGTAAATAGTAGCGCGGCTTACACGGTAGTTTTGCTCTTTCATTTTTACGTAAAGGGTTTCCACGTCAAAATGCTCGTCGCTTGCATAAATCTCGTCCAGTATCGCATACCGCTCTGGTGTCTTACGATGGCTTTTTTCGCTTAAAAACTGCGTAAAAACGTCTCTTACAATCGCTTGTTCTTGTTCTAGTGTATTGATAATATTCTATTTTTTAAGCTCTTGTCACCTTATCGATGCCGTTAAGCTTGTTTAACTTTTGTACTAACTCGTTTAGCAAATTTTTATTGGGTACAATAACTTCTATACTTCCTGTAAATATACCGTGGTTTGTGCTAAAGCTTATATTTTTAATGTCTACATGCATGTTGTCTGAAATAAGCGCAGTAACTTCTTGCACGAGTCCCATGCGATCTATACCTTTTAAGTGCACGGTTGCACGATAATCTTGCAAACTAGAATCTATCCATTTTGCCGTCATGATGCGATACTCATACTTGCTTTGTAAGCTTACTGCATTTGGACAATTATTTTTATGCACCTTAATACCCTCAGAAATTGTTGTGAACCCAAAAACACGGTCACCGGGTATCGGGTTACAACAAGAGGCTAGTGTGTAGTCTAATTGTTGAGAATCCACACCAAAAACCAGTTGGTCTAAATGCTCGGTCGCCTCTTCTTTAAATATCTCGGGCGAGTCTTTTACTTTTCTCATTTTACTCTTAATAAAAGAATACAGCACATTGCTGCGGCTGCTGGCATATTCTTTTATCATCGTGTTGTCTATAGACCCCGTGCCCACGCGGTAAAATAAATCTTGACTTGTTTTTAGCTTAAAGAAAATCACCATTTGATTTACGGTGTTTTCGTCCAGGCTTATTCTTTGAGATTTTAACTTACGTGCGAGTACTTCTTTTCCTTCCTCGGCTATTGCTTTTTGGTCATCGTTTAGAGCGTTCTTTATTTTAGAACGTGCGCGAGAGGTAATTGCATAATCAAGCCAGTTGCGGTTAGGCTTTGCGTTGTCTGATGTGATGATGTCTACCTGATCACCACTGCTTAAAATGTGTGAAAGGGGTACCAGTTTACCATTTACTCGTGCGCCACGTGTTTTAAGGCCTACCTCGGTGTGTATAGAAAAAGCAAAGTCTAGTGGCATTGCACCTTTAGGCAACGATTTAAGTTGCCCTTTTGGGGTAAACACAAATATTTCTTTACTGTATAAATTCAGTTTAAACTGCTCGACAAAATCGACTGCATTTGTCTCACTATTTTCTAGGGCTTCTTGCAGCCTGTTAAGCCACTCGTCCAGACCGTCTTCTTCAGTTCCTTGCTTGTATTTATAGTGTGCGGCATATCCTTTTTCGGCAACCTCGTGCATGCGATTAGAACGTACTTGCACTTCTACCCAGTTGCCACCAGGACCCATAACGGTTATATGTAGTGCCTCATAACCTGTTGATTTTGGGCTGCTTATCCAGTCACGCAAACGCACTGGGTTAGGCCTAAAATGGTCGGTGACAATGGAATAAATTTTCCAAGCGATAAATTTTTCTTGCTCTCGTTCGCTTTGATAAATAATGCGTATTGCAAACTTGTCATAAACCTCGTCAAAGGTAACTCCCTGTTTTTCCATTTTCTTGTGAATAGAAAAAACAGATTTAGGACGTCCATAAATGCGGTAGTTCAACCCTTCTTTTTTGAGTGAATTGTCGATGACCGCACTAAAATCGGCGATAAACTGGTCTTGTTCTTCTTTACTTTCTTTAATAGCATTTTGAATGCTGTAATACACCTCGGGCTCGGTGTATTTAAGACCTAGATCCTCGAGCTCGGTTTTAATGTTATATAATCCTAAACGGTGCGCGATAGGTGCATAAATATATAGGGTTTCACTAGCAATTTTTATTTGCTTGTGCGGCAACATGCTATCCATGGTTTGCATGTTGTGCAGCCTGTCTGCAATCTTTATGATAATTACACGTACATCATCATTTAAGGTAAGCAGCATTTTTCTAAAATTTTCTGCTTGTTGCGAGATGTTTTCGTCAGATTTTATATTAGCAATCTTTGTTAAACCATCAACGATGCGAGCGACATTCTTATTAAAAAGACGCTCAATATCGGCCAAAGTATAATCAGTATCTTCTACAACATCGTGCAATAACGCCGCAGCAATTGCCGTTGCGTCTAGGCCTATTTGTTTTGCGACAATGCGAGCGACTGCGATAGGATGAAAAATATAAGCCTCGCCAGACTTGCGACGTTGTGGTGCATGCGCTTCTACAGCCAGGTCAAAAGCCTTTCTAATGAGTACTTTATCCTCGGCAGTTAGTGCCTGATAGCTCACCTTTAAAAGCGCCTTGTATGCCGCAGCAATTTTCTTGTTTTCGTCTTGTATTTCCACTTTGGTCATAAACGTAAATTTAATGTACTTTCTTAAAATTTACAATTAAAAAAATGTGTTGTTTGTGGGAATTTCGCTTTCGCGAAAGCGAACACCATACACGCTAACAGGTATAAAAAATTACAGAATATAAGGGAATCAATCTTTTGTTTATTAGTTTTTTAGTGTTTTTAGAAAAGCTTGTAGCTGCGTGATTGTAAGAAGTTGAAATTAAGGCAAGAAAACGAGGTTTTAAATTTTTACAAAATGTTAACAGATTGACCTATCTAGACGCTTTGTATTTTAGGTAATTTGCTAACTTTTAAAATACGACCATTTTATGACAGCCTTTTTCAATCGATTCACACTTTTATGTGCCATCGCGCTTATCGCCAGTTGTGCTGCACCCAAAAAGCCGGCTGCACCGGTAGCTACCGCAAAGCCTGAACCATCAAAGTTTAAACCTTATAATAAGGTAATTACCAGCGATGCGGTTACCGACGACGGTCTTTTTAAAGTGCACCGTGTGGCAGATTCTTATTATTATGAGATTCCTAACGATAAATTGAAAAAGGACATGTTGCTTGTGTCTCGTATTGCACAAATCCCAGCCGATCTGGGTGGCGGTTATGTAAATGCTGGTAGCAGCATAAACGAGCAAGTTGTGGTGTGGGAGCGTTTTCAGGATAAAATATTGCTTAAAGTACGATCCTTTAACGCCGTTGCAAGTGATTCTACGGCTGCGATCGCAAAGTCGGTGAAGGTTAATAATTATGAACCTATTTTATATGCATTTAATATTCTCGCCTTTAGCAAAGATTCTACCGCTACAGTTATAGATGTTACAAAGTTTTTTAGCGATGATGTGCCTGCGATAAGTGGTTTAAGTACAAATATGCGTACCGAGTATAAAGTGCGCGGGCTAGATAAAGACCGTAGTTTTATTAACACCATTAAATCATTTCCCGAAAACATAGAGGTCAAACAAGATTTTACATACACAGCAAGTAACGCACCGTCTAATACCGATGTAGGTTCTATCAGTTTGCAAATGAATCAGTCGATGATTTTGTTACCTAAAATACCTATGCGACCCAGACTCGCAGACGAGCGTGTTGGTTTTTTTACAGTAAATCAAATAGATTATGCAAGCAAGGCACTTAAAGCCGATAGTAAATCTTATATAAGACGCTGGAGGTTAGAGCCTAAAGACCCTGAGGCCTATGCGCGTGGTGAATTAGTAGAGCCCGTGAAACCGATAGTTTATTATTTAGATCCAGGAACACCAGAAAGTTTAAAGAAATACATCAAACAAGGGGTAGAGGATTGGCAGGGTCCTTTTGAAACAGCTGGTTTTAAAAACGCCATCATTGCGCGTGACGCACCAACTGTGGAAGAAGATCCAGATTTTAGCCCCGAAGACATACGCTATTCGGTCGTGCGTTATGTAGCAAGTACGACACGCAATGCGGTTGGGCCTAGTGTAAGTGATCCACGCAGCGGTGAAATTATAGAAAGTGATATTATATGGTATCACAACCACTTGCGGTCGTACCGAAACAGGTATTTATTAGAAACAGGTGCCGCAAACCCTAGTGCACGTACATTAGATACAAACGAGGCCGAAATAGGTGAAATGATGCGTCAGGTTATTGCACACGAGATAGGGCACGCATTAGGATTTCCACATAATATGGCAGCAAGTTTTGCGTATAATGTAGAAGATTATCGAAATGGTGAGTTTACTCAAAAAAACGGTATTGCTGCTAGCCTTATGGATTATGCGCGGTACAATTATATTGCACAACCAGGTGATAAAGATGTACGATTTGTTCGTCAAATGGGGCCTTATGATCACTATGCGGTAAATTGGGGCTATCGAGTGATACCTGCAGCGACAAGTGCGCAAGACGAGGTTGCAACGCTAGACTCATGGATCATGGAAAAAGCGGGCGATCCCAGATACAAATTCGGTAAACAAAGCAGCAGTTTTGACCCACAATCGCAAACCGAGGCCATAAGTAACGACCCAGTTAAAGCGGGAGTTTATGCGATGAAGAACTTAAAAATTGTCGCAGCTAACCTGCCTGCATGGACGTCAGATAAAACAAACGACTATAATGATTTAGAAGAACTTTATGGTGAGTTATTGGGCGTATGGTCCCGATTTGTAGGGCATGTGGTGAGTAACGTGGGCGGCGTGTACGAAAACCTAAAAAGACCGGCGCAAGCAGGAACGGTTTATGCAAACGTACCAAAGGCAATCCAGCAAGAATCCATGAAATGGATGAAGGAATATGTGTTTGACACTCCTGGTTGGCTTGTTGACAAAAACATACTGCAAAACATAGACCACGAGGGTTATTTTGAAAAACTGCGCAGTGCCCAGGTACGCCATTTAAATAGCCTGTTGGACTTCGGCAGACTGGGTAGACTTATCAATGCAGAAACGATAGATACTAATTACTACACGGCACTCGATATGATGCAAGACACGCGCAAAAGCATTTTTGATACTGGGCGTATCGATATTTACAAACGCAACCTGCAACGAGCCTATGTGGATAGACTGGAATATCTTATGACACAAGATGCGCCACGTGCAGGCTATAATATCGCACAAAGCGACGTGCGGGCCCTGGTGCGAGGTGAACTAAATGCGCTACAAAGCACTTTGCGAGCAAAAAGAAATGCCACGAGCGATACAGTAAACAGGTATCATTTTGAAGATCTTATGGCGCGGGTGTCACTTATTTTAGATCCTAAATAAGAATGTGTTTGAACTTGTTTTTTTGGTCTGTTAGATAAATCTTCATTTTTTGACGTGTCGTCTTTTAGGGTGAGGCACAACGGTTAGTATATGAAAATTTGGCGATTTAGAAGTCCCGCACGTGGGGGATCAACCAAGCACAAACTTTGACAGAAGCACAAAGCTTGATTTAACCACTGAACCGCTACTTTTGGGTAGGTGTTGTTAGCTCTTGTTTTTTTCCATCATCTTCAGGAAATTCAGTGGTGTCATAACTGCAATTGAAGAATTTCTATAATCCTTTATATTCCGAGTAATAATTACATCTAAATCTTTAATCGTTAGGGCAGATGAGTATTGAACAGAATCTTCATAATCTGAAAATTCATTCTTTAAGGCTTGAATAATCTCCTTTTTTGTTGTTCCAATAATTTCGGTCATTTCTGTTAATGTTTCAATAACTTCAATAGTTTTTTTATGTCCTAAAAACCTCCTTACGATATAGTAAATGTTATTGAGACTAACAGCAGACAAATATATTTTTACTACTCCTTGTTCATTTAGTTCAAAAAGTTCACTTGCAGGATTAGCATGAGGTTCTCGGTCAGTAAAAAAGTCAATGACAACGTCCGAATCTAAAAAGAGTTTATACTCCATATTTTTTTGAAAGTTCTTCGGTTAAAATTTGTTTGTAGTCAAAATTGTCGTCAGTTTTGATAATCCCTCTGAGTTTTCTAACTTTTGGTGAAAGTTGTTTTTCACTTATTTCTATTCTATTGACAGTCAATAGCTTGAAATAATTTTCAACCATCTCTGAAAGACTCTGTCCTTTTTCCTTTGCATACTCTTTTGCAATTTCAATGACTTTTTTCTCTATTGTCAAAGTTAATTTGGTATTCATAATGCAATTAATTTTGACAAATATACGTGTAATATTTAATTTTCGAAACACGTGTGGCTTTTTAATGAGAGCTAACGTTTTGCAGCTACTCGAAGGTGGCGATTTCGAAGCACTTCACTGTCAACCAAGCAGAAACTTTGATAGAAGCACAAAGCTTGATTTAACCAATGAACCGCCACTTTTGGGTAGGTGCTGTTGTGGTGCGTTTTTCTATGCTGAAATTGGTTTCACGTTGATTTGTCCACCAATTGCTTTAAGTACTTTCATTATTGTTCCAAATTGAGGTTTAGATCCGTCAGACAAAGCTTTATAAAGACTTGGTCTACTCATTCCTGTTTTCTCCGCAATTTTGGTCATACCAATTGTCTTTGCAATATGTCCGATTGCAACTATTAAATCATCGCTGTCACCGTCTTCTAGAACTGTATTTAGATATTCAGCAATCATTTCTTCGCTGTCTAAATAGTCTGCTATGTCAAATCTTGATGTTTCCATTTCAATCATTTTTTATTTTATTCCAAATTTTATTTGCTTTTTCAATATCGCTTTGTTGAGTCGATTTATCTCCACCAATTAAAAGAATAACGATTTTATCGTCTTTTTCTTTAAAATAAACTCGATAGCCTTTAGCGTAATTTATTCTCATTTCGCTAATTCCATTTCCAACTGGCTTACAATCTCCGAAATGTTCATCAGTTTCAAGTTTTTGGATACGGAAAAGTATTTTAGATTTTGCTCGAAAATCCTTTAGCTTTCTAATCCACTTATCAAATTCTGATGTTTTTTCTGTGATTATCATTCAAACCTGTATTCATTAGGATACAAAAGTAATGAATATTTTTGAAATTATAAAAGAAGTTTGCTGAAATCAACTTATAAGTGCAACAGGCCAAGTTGATTTTAATTTTTCTATTG
>DAIRDE010000001.1:99484-195487 GCA_036796335.1 Nonlabens sp. | reverse complement strand
TGCCCGTAGGAACTGGCGCTGTATTCACGGTGATTACCAAAGTTCGTGTCGTTGCACACTGACCTGCGGCTGGTGTAAAGGTGTAGGTGGTTGTTGCTGTGTTATTCAGCGCTGGTGACCAGGTTCCTGTTACTCCGTTTGTGGATGTGGTAGGCAATGCTGCAAGTGACGCACCAGAACATATCGGTGCTACTGCATTGAAGTTAGGCGTCACAGGTGGGTTCACGGTGATTACCAAAGTTCGTGTCGTTGCACACTGACCTGCGGCTGGTGTAAAGGTGTAGGTGGTTGTTGCTGTGTTATTCAGCGCTGGTGACCAGGTTCCTGTTACTCCGTTTGTGGATGTGGTAGGCAATGCTGCAAGTGACGCACCAGAACATATCGGTGCTACTGCGTTAAAGTTAGGCGTCACAGGTGGGTTCACGGTGATTACTAAAGTTCGTGTCGTTGCACATTGACCTGCGGCTGGAGTAAACGTGTAGGTGGTTGTTGCTGTATTGTTCAATGCTGGTGACCAGGTTCCTGTTACTCCGTTTGTGGATGTGGTAGGTAGTGCTGCAAGTGACGCTCCCGAACATATCGGTGCTACTGCATTGAAGTTAGGCGTCACATTTGGATTAACAGTGATTACCAAAGTTCGCGTCGTTGCGCACTGACCTGCGGCTGGTGTAAAGGTGTAGGTGGTGGTGGTTGTGTTATTCAGCGCTGGTGACCATGTTCCTGTTACTCCGTTTGTGGATGTGGTAGGCAACGCTGCAAGTGACGCACCAGAACATATCGGTGCTACTGCGTTGAAGTTAGGCGTCACATTTGGATTAACAGTGATTACCAAAGTTCGCGTCGTTGCGCACTGACCCGCGGCTGGTGTAAAGGTGTAGGTTGTTGTTGCGGTGTTATTCAGCGCTGGTGACCAGGTTCCTGTTACTCCGTTTGTAGATGTGGTAGGCAGTGGCGCAAGTGACGCTCCCGAACATATAGGTGCTACTGCATTAAAGTTAGGCGTCACAGGTGGGTTCACGGTGATTACTAAAGTTCGGGTCGTTGCGCACTGACCTGCGGCTGGTGTAAAGGTGTAAGTCGTTGTTGCTGTGTTGTTCAATGCTGGTGACCACGTTCCTGTTACTCCGTTTGTGGATGTGGTAGGCAACGCTGCAAGTGACGCACCAGAGCATATCGGTGCTACTGCGTTAAAGTTAGGCGTCACAGGTGGGTTCACGGTGATTACCAAAGTTCGTGTCGTTGCACATTGACCTGCTGCTGGTGTAAAGGTGTAGGTGGTGGTGGTTGTGTTGTTCAGCGCTGGTGACCAGGTTCCTGTTACTCCGTTTGTGGATGTGGTAGGCAATGCTGCAAGTGACGCACCAGAACATATCGGTGCTACTGCATTGAAGTTAGGCGTCACAGGTGGGTTCACGGTGATTACTAAAGTTCGTGTCGTTGCGCACTGACCCGCTGCTGGTGTAAACGTGTAGGTCGTTGTTGCTGTGTTATTCAGCGCTGGTGACCAGGTTCCTGTTACTCCGTTTGTAGATGTGGTAGGCAGTGGCGCAAGTGACGCTCCCGAACATATCGGTGCAATGGCTGCAAACGTTGGGGTAATCAAGCTGTTTGTGGTAAAATTACCAACCGCACTTTGTGTAGTGCCTGCAGAATTTGTAGCACTTATCCTGTAAAAATATTGCGTGTTGGGGGATAAAGCAGTTAGCTGTGCATTTCCGGCTGTCGCAGCATTTCCATTTGCTCCAAAACCACTTACACTACTTGTTAAACTTCCGCTACTCGTTCCATAATTAATCACCGATGTTGTGGCCCCGTTGTTGGCATTTAATGTGTAATTTACTGTGGCCGAATTCGTTGTAATATTCGTAATTGAAATTGCTGTGATGGCAGGTGCTGTAGGTGGTACACCTTCGGTGACTCTACGTATTCTGTTGCTATTAAAGTCAACAACATCTAGCGTGGTTGTTCCCACTCTAATTGCAAGTCCGCTAGAACCATTAAAAGTAGCCACAGTTCCAGGCCCGTCTGTGTTACCAAAAGTACCAGTCCCTGCATGCGTTGTAACAACGCCTGCAGGTGTGATTTTTCTAATTCTTGCGTTTTGTATGTCTGCGAGATATAAATTATTTGAACTATCTATAGCTAGACCACTATTGAAAATTCCAAAACGAGCAGCGGTTCCTGTCCCATCTAAGAAACCAGCAGTACTGCCACCTGCAAAGGTAGTGACCACGCCTGCAGGTGTGATTTTTCTTATTCTTGCGCCATCACTAACAAATAAATTCCCACTGGAATCAAACACCAATGCATAAGGATTATCGAATCGAGCTGAGGTTCCTGTGCCATCAATATAACCTCGCACACCATCGCCAGCAAAAGTGGACACCGTTGAACCGCTAATTTTTCTAATTCGGTGATTAAATGTGTCAGCAATATAAATATCGCCATTCGCAGGATTCTCAACAACTCCATAAGGTGAATTAAATCGAGCAGTGGCTATGTTTCCATCTACAAAACCAGACACGCCTGTTCCTGCAATTGTTGTAACCACGCCTGCATCAGTAACTTTTCTAATGGCGTGATTTCCAGAATCTGCTACTAAAAAATCGTTGGTTGTAGTTTTAGCCATTCCCGCTGGTTGATTAAACCTTGCCGCTGCCCCAGATCCATTAACAAAACCAGGCATACCATCGCCTGCTAGTAAAATAGTATTGTTATCATTAAGTATCTTCTTCAATTTATGAGTAAAAAACTCGGTGATGACACTTGTCCCATTGTTTGCTATACCATAAGGACCGTAAAATTGAGCAGTTCCAGGAGGCCCTAAAACATCACCCAAGCTGCTACCAGTTACGGTTGTCACATTTGTTTGAGCGAAACCTATAGTAGTAATTAACAATAGGATACTTAAAAGGAATTTTATTTTCATAGTCTTCATATTTTAAAAATTTTAACAATATTAAGATCTGTAAATCATTGAAATTAAAAGCATTTCACCAAATAGAACTTTGAGTTTAACAAACGCATAAAATACATTTTATCCAATTTTTTTATGGATTTAATACAATTTGTCGCACTTACTAAACCCATAACAGCCTTTTGTAAAAAGGCACAATCACGAGGTGTTAAATAAAGTATATTTGTTTTAAAAGGATGCTGTGAATAGAGCCATTGTTTTGTTAGCGCTATTGCTTTTTTACACCTGCGCATTTGGGCAGGACCCCTACTACGTTGCTATAGATCGCACTGCTGGATTACCTGCAAATACAGTCTATGATGTGTTTCAAGACAGTCGGGGGTTTGTGTGGTTTGCTACAAACAAGGGTCTATGTAGGTATGACGGTACCATTATCAAATCCTTTGCTAGTAAAAGTCAATCGTTAAAATCTGGTTCGTACATTCGAGAGGATAATTATGGCCGCATATGGTATGAGAATTTTGACGGTGTACTTTATTATGTCGAAAATGAAAAGCTACATCAATTTGAAGGTTCCAATAGTAATGGCTACTTTAAGTATGGCATTATAAATAACACACTGTTTCAACTGCGTCAAAATGGTGTACATATTTATGATCTTAAAAAACTAACGCTGCTTAAAAAGTATGAGAATTTGTTTGAAAATGTGGCATTTACATTTTCTACAAAAGATTCATTTTGCGTGATGGATGATAAAATATATTGCCTAGACGCAACCGGTTTAAAAAAAACCATCGCACTACCTAGCGAATTTTATAAAAACTTTGAATCCCCAATAATCGAAGGTTACAAAGACGGTTTTATTATTTTTTCTAAGTATGCTACTAAATATTACGTGTATCAAAATAACACCTTTAAGTCATTTGATATTCCTGATAATATTGGGTTTATTCAAAATTGCGCTGTTTATGGAGAGGAAGTATGGGTATGTACACCGAATGGGGTGTTAAAACTTAATCCCGAAAAAAACAGCATGAAGCATTTATTTAAAGATTACAGCGTTTCTTACGTTCTAAAAGACCGCAGAAACAATTATTGGGTATCAACCTTATCTCATGGCGTTTTTTTTGTTGAAGATTTAACAGCACAACTTTATGTAACAACATCGCTCCCATATTCACTGGCTCATGATAAGTCCAACATCTTTATTGGCACCGAAAAAGACGAAGTTTTACTTTTTAACCCATCGACAAAGCTGTCCAAAACCCTCTTCCGTGGGAATACAAACCATGTGGTAAACCCTTTGTTTGTAAACGGCCAAGATAAATCTATCCTGTTTACATCGTCTAAATTCCATGTTTTGCAAAATGATAATCTCATTTTTCAGGAAAAATTGGCAATAAAAGATATGGTGCGTGTAGATAATAATCAACTTGCGTTTGCTGCAACTAACAATTCTGGAATCATAACAAACAACCCGTATTTACCAAACGTACGTGAAAAAACAAAGTCCTCAAAAACAATAACACTACCAATACATTTTGAAAACACCTTAACCAAAAGCAATGGAAAGGCTGTTGCCTACAATCCCTCTAACAAAACGATTTATTATGCTACTAACAAAGGTCTTTTTGCGCAATCACAAAACGTACAAAAAGAGATTCTTGATAACGGTGCATCCATATTTGCTCTAAATCTTGAACTTTATAAAAATGCAATTTTTGCGCTCCTAAGCGATGAAACCATTCAAATAATCAATACCACCAATAATGTTGAGGATTTTGTACTTCCTGATGAATTAAAAGCGCTGAAAATCCAGAAAATCAAAGTTTTAAATCAGACACTTTTTTTATTTACAAATGATGAGGTTATGGCTTTTAACCTAGAAAATAGGCACGTAAAAACTGCGCTTTTGATGAATAAAGACGTGAGCATTAACGACGTGACAACCTTAGATAATAAAATTTATTTTAGCACATCTAAAGGTTTGCTTATTAAAAGCAATACGTTATCCCAACCTGACTACACTCCTAAACTTATCATTCACAAGGTTTTGGTAAATGATAAAACGACTGATTTATCCACCTCTAAAAAACTACATTTTGAGCAAAACAATATTAAAATATCCTATTCCATTTTATCAGAAAAACCCAATCAAAAAGACGCACTGTGCTATCAGATTAACAATTCCACATGGAACCGATTAGAACCCAGCTCACGCGAGCTTAATCTCTTATCCCTGTCACCAGGAACGTACACATTAACACTTAAAGCCGGTGAAAACAGCGCAAAAAGCAAAACAGTCTTTTCTTTTACGATATCAAAGCCATTTTGGGAAACAGGAATTTTTCTAGCTTTTATTCTGGCTGTCGCACTCATAACGAGTTACTTTTTATACCGCGTAAAATTAAAAAGTGTAAACCGCAACAATCAACTGCGGTTGGATAAAGTGAATCTTGAGAAAAACCTTAACAAATCAAAATTAAAGGCACTAAAATCACAAATGAATCCGCATTTTTTCTACAATGCGCTTAACACCTTACAATCCTATGTACTAGCAAACGAGAAAAAAGAGGCGCTTGTTTACCTTAATAAATTCTCTAATCTTACAAGGACTATGTTAGACATGTCAGAACGTGAAAGCATATCGATAAAAGAAGAGGTACAAGCATTACAAAATTATCTGGATATTGAAAAAGAGCGTTTTGAGGATACTTTTATGTACACCATAACCGTGCACCCAGAATTGCAGGATGATTTTGTGAAAATCCCCACACTTATGCTACAACCCTATGTCGAGAACGCTATGAAGCACGGGCTGCTCAACAAAAAGGGAGTAAAAGAATTGCATATTAAATTTTCTAAAATTAATGACAAAATTCAAATAATCATTAATGACAATGGGATAGGCCGTGCTAAAAGCATGATTTTAAATGAATCACGTAAAAAAAATCACAAATCCTTTGCAACCAAATCATTGCAGGACCGCGTGGAAATTATGAACCAAGATGACAATAAAGAAATAAGTATTGAGTTTGTCGATCACATTGATATAAACGGTCATGCACAAGGAACTACCGTCATTATTATCCTTAAAGAAATTTTATAACAAGAATTCATGAACGCAATCATCATAGACGACGAGAAACGAGCCAGGTTATCCATGCAGCTCTTGCTAGAAGAAAATTGTCCTAACGTGCACATTCTTGCAGATTGCGATAGCTTATCACAGGGGGTAAAAGCGATACGCAAGTTTAAACCAGAGATTGTTTTTCTAGACATAGAGATGCCCGGACATAGCGGGTTAGAATTACTCGATTTTTTTAATGAGGACGAGATTACTTTTTCCATCATATTCACAACGGCCTACAACGAGTTTGCCATACGCGCATTTGCACTGTCGGCGGTGGATTATCTTTTAAAACCGATAGACCTTGCGCAACTTAAAAATGCGGTGCTACGTGTTCAAAAAAACAATAATAAGATTAAAAATTACGATGTACTCAAAGACCAAATCAATGGAGACGCTGCGAGCAAAATAGCTATTCCTATGGGCAGCAGTTTGCATTTTATAGAACTTAAAAACATTGTTTATTTAAAAGGTGATGGTGCTTATTCTGAGTTATTTACAGCACACGGAGAAAAAATGGTTGCCAGTAGAAACCTGAAGACTTTTGAAGACATTTTGTGCGATAACAAGGTATTTATACGGGTTCAAAAATCATATATTGTCAATATAAACTTCATCGCATCTTACAACAAGTCTGATGGTGGCAGCCTATTATTAACTACTGGTAGCAGCATACCGGTGGCGCAAAGCCGTATTGCGTTGATTCTAGAAAACATTAAAATGCTACGCAGGTAGTTGTTTGATGTCAAACAAGTTAGCTATAAAATACCGTGAATTTTGTTTAAAACGAGATGTATGTTGCAGTGCTCGCTTTCGCGAAAGCGAAATAATAAACCCCTAACAGTACAAAAAAAAGCCCAATCTAAGTAGCTTTTTAGATTGGGCTTAAAAACTGTAAAATCAGTTATTAAGTGTCTCAAACGTCATTCCCTTATACTTTGTAACACTTAGGGCTTTAGAATAATTGAGAAGGAATTTTAAAGTCTCTTCTTTAGGCCCGATAGGTTTTACAGTTTCAGTATGTAAGTTTTTGTAAAGTTTTGCCATGATGCGCGTTTTATTGGTTTGATAAAATAACGCTGGCGGTTTTAAAATATTGTTAGTTTTTGTGAATTTAATTTGTCAAAATAATATTGTGTTTGTCTATCACTTTACGCAGGTTTATCAATGCATAGCGCATACGACCTAATGCCGTGTTAATGCTTACGCCAGTAGCGTCGGCAATTTCTTTAAATGACATATCTTTATAAATGCGCATGATCAACACCTCTTTTTGTTCGTCTGGAAGCTCGTCAATAATTTTACGCACGTCGTCGTGAACTTGCAAATTGATTATCTCTTGTTCTGCACTTTGATCGCCATCACTCAACAAGTCAAAAATATCAAACTCGTTGCGTGCTTGAAACTTTGGCAATCGTTTGTTTTTTCTAAAGTAATCGATAATCAGGTTGTGGGCAATACGCATTACCCACGGTAAAAATTTACCCTCCTCGTTATACGTTCCCTTTTTAAGGGTGCGTATTACTTTTATAAAGGTTTCTTGAAAGATATCCTCGGCCTCGTCGCGGTTCATTATTTTAGAATAAATAAAACCGTAAACGCGCTGCTGGTGTCTGTTGATTAGGATTTCTAATGCTGGCTCGTTGCCATTAACGTACTGGGTTACTAGTACGGCATCATCATGCTCTGAGAAATTAATTTTCATAGTATCGCAACTTTAAATAATTTGTAAACAGCAATAGCTGGCTGTTTTTAAACTGTTAAAAAGTAATGTTTTACTATACGAGCGGTTTTTAAATGAAAGTCAAATAAACAACTTTTATTCTAATTAACAAAACCTATTAAAAAAATTAACGCTCTTAACACAATAAACATATTTAGCAGGCAACTTCATGATGTAAGGTTCTCCCTTTTTAATAGAACATACCCTTTACAATATGTTACCACAAACACAATAGAAAGTCTAAATTATAACCTTGCGTATTTTTTTAACAAGACGGTAGCTACTTATCTTTGCCTTTATGCCTGACGAGATTTTATTTGCTGATATTGACCAGCGAGACCCCAAAAAAAACATCCTGATTAAAGGCGCTGCCTTGCACAATCTTAAAAGTTTAAACGCCGTCATACCTCGCAATAAACTTGTGGTAATTACAGGATTATCGGGCAGCGGTAAATCATCGCTCGCATTTGACACCTTGTATGCCGAGGGTCAACGCAGGTATGTAGAAAGCTTATCGTCGTATGCAAGACAATTCTTAGGCCGACTAGACAAGCCTAAAGTTGAGTACATAAAAGGTATCGGTCCCGCCATTGCCATAGAACAAAAAGTAAACGCTACAAACCCACGCAGCACGGTGGGTACAACGACCGAGATTTATGATTATTTAAAATTACTATATGCCCGTATAGGTCGCACCTACTCCCCTATATCGGGTGACGAGGTTAAAAAAGATACGGTAAGCGATGTCATCGATTATGTAAAACAGCAAGAAGACGGTACAAAACTATTACTCACCACCAGGCTTATTGTAAAAGGCACACGAGAGATAAAAGAGCAACTAGATGTTCTTTTAAAACAAGGCTTTACACGTATTACCGTGGACGGGAAGGTAAATCGCATTGACGACGAGCAATTAAAGGTTACTAAAAAAAGTGAGCTTAAAATCGTGATCGACCGTATTATAAAACGCGATGACGAGGACTTTTTTAACCGCCTAGCCGATGCCGTCGATACCGCCTTTTTTGAGGGCAAAGGCATTTGTTATATAGAACATTTAGAAAGTAGCAAAAGCCGCGAATTCAGTAATAAATTTGAACTGGACGGTATCACCTTTGCCGAGCCTAACGTACACTTTTTTAGTTTCAACAACCCATACGGCGCTTGCCCTACGTGCGAGGGTTATGGCGATGTGATAGGCATCGACGAGGATCTGGTGATTCCTAACACCGCATTATCGATTTATGAAGGCGCCGTCTTCCCGTGGAAAGGAGAAACGATGTCTTATTATAAAGATGTTCTTGTTAAAAATGCAGCCAAATTTAAATTTCCTATTCACAGGCCGTGGTTTGAATTAACACCCCAAGAGCAACAACTCGTTTGGGACGGCAACCAATATTTTATAGGGATCCATAGCTTTTTTGAAGAATTAGAAGCCAAAGCCTATAAAATCCAAAACCGCGTCATGCTATCCCGTTACCGCGGTAAAACAAAATGCCAAACCTGTAAAGGCACCCGTTTGCGTCCAGAAGTGAATTTTATAAAAATCGCAGGTGTCGCCTTAACAGCACTTGTCGCCATGTCTATTAAGGATTTACGCAATTTTTTTAGCACACTTAAACTTAGTGAACAAGACAACCTTATTGCAAAGCGCCTGCTGGTAGAAATAAAAAATAGATTAGACTTTTTAAGCGATGTAGGCTTAGACTACCTGACCCTTAATCGCAAATCCAACAGCCTTTCTGGTGGCGAATCCCAACGCATCAATCTCGCTACATCGCTGGGCAGTAGCCTTGTAGGCAGTATGTACATATTAGACGAACCCAGTATCGGGCTGCATCCTAAAGACACGCAACGACTTATAAAAGTGCTCAAAAATTTAAGAGATTTAGGCAATACAGTAATCGTTGTAGAACATGACGAGGAAATCATGCAGGCAGCCGACACCATTTTAGACATCGGTCCACAGGCTGGTACACATGGTGGGGTTTTAGTAGCCGCAGGAACCCTGGACGAGATTTTAAAAACAAACAGCCTGACTGCGCAATATTTAGACGGCAGGATGGAAATTCCGCTTCCGCGAAAGCGTAGAACCTACAAGCATTACATAGACATCAAAGGAGCACGTGCAAACAACCTTAAAAATATCGATGCCCGTTTTCCATTAGGTGTGCTCACGATGGTGACAGGCGTTTCTGGTAGCGGTAAATCCACACTTGTAAAACAAATATTATATCCTGCGATTTTAAAAAGTCTGGGAGGTTATGGCGCTAAAGCTGGGCAATTTACGAGTATCGAGGGCAAATTTGAAAATATAAAAACCGTTGAATTTATAGACCAAAACCCCATAGGTCGCAGTTCTAGATCCAATCCTGTGACTTATGTAAAAGCCTATGACGATATCAGGGACTTATTTGCAAATCAAAAACTTAGTAAAATACGCAATTACAAATCAAAACACTTTTCGTTTAATGTAGAGGGTGGCCGTTGTGAGACCTGCAAAGGCGACGGCGAGGTCACCATAGAAATGCAGTTTATGGCCGATGTTACCCTGATTTGCGAGCATTGTAACGGTAAACGTTTTAAACGCGAGGTACTAGAAGTCACTTTTCAAGAAACTAACATCGATCAGGTGCTCAGCATGACCATAAACGATGCTATAGATTTCTTTAACCTGCACGGGGAAACTAAAATTACCCGCAAGCTAAAACCCCTGCAAGATGTAGGATTAGGATATGTGTCGTTAGGACAAAGCAGCTCCACACTATCTGGTGGCGAGGCGCAGCGCATTAAACTCGCTAGCTTTTTAGTAAAAGGTACCAGTGCCGATAAGACGCTGTTCATTTTTGACGAACCCACTACCGGATTGCATTTTCATGATATTAATAAACTGCTAGACAGTTTTAACGCCCTGATAGAAAAAGGCCACAGTGTCATTATTATAGAACACAACATGGATCTTATCAAGTGTGCCGATTATATTTTGGATTTGGGACCTGAGGGTGGCGTGAATGGCGGTAAACTAATCGCAAGCGGCACACCCGAAGAAGTTGCAAAAAGCAAAGAAAGTGTAACAGCGCCGCATTTAAAAGGTAAATTAGCTCGCTAAATAAGCAACCAAGCACATCGCTATAACCTACAATTTTTAAGTAGGTTTGCGATTCGTAAAAACAGCAAGGCGTCAATCCCAGCACCATGAAACATATCGATAGCTTACAAAATCCGCTGATTAAACGCATCGAGCAATTGCAACGTAAAAGCAAATCGCGCAGACTAGAAAACGCGTTTGTCGTAGAAGGTAAGCGAGAAGTTGCTTTATGTGATCAGGGCAGTTTTGTCATCCAATCCTTGATTATTTGCCCCGCTATTTTTAACTGTGAAACCACGGTAACAGCACAAGAAGTCGACAGAAACCTGAAACTAAATCAACAACCCGAAATCATCACGGTATCGACAACCGTTTATGAAAAAATAGCCTACAGGACCACAACCGAAGGCTGCATGGCCATCGTCACAAGCAAAAACGCAACACTAGAATCGTTGCAGTTAGGTGACAACCCGCTGCTGCTAGTTGCCGAATCTATTGAAAAACCAGGCAATATAGGCGCCTTATTGCGCACCGCCGACGCCGCTGCAGTAGACGCCGTTATCCTAACAAATGCATTAAGCGATGTGTACAATCCCAATGTGATACGTGCCAGTATCGGTTGTGTTTTTACGGTCCCCATAGCAGTTTGTACGACTGCCCAACTTGTTAACTACTTACAAGATAAACAAATAAACCTGTTTGCAGCAACCCTGCAAGCGAGCAAGCCTTATTACCAGACAAACTTTACCGGACCCACCGCTATTGCGGTGGGCACCGAAGCGACTGGACTTACCAACGAAATGCGACAGGCAGCCACCGCAAACATTATCATTCCCATGCAAGGCGCAATCGACTCGATGAACGTGTCTGTAAGTGCTTCTATCCTTATTTTTGAGGCAAAACGCCAGCGTGGTTTTTAAACTTAAATATGACACCTACGATTATATTTTACAGCATCATCGTTATCCTAACGGCACATTTTTTATTTGAGCGTGTATTGTCCTACCTCAATTTTACGTGGTATAAAAAACCTATTCCAGTAGGACTCGACGATATTTATGACGCTCACGAGTATGTAAAATCCCAAAATTATAAAAGCACCAATTATAAGTTCGGTTTGTGGAGCAGTACGTTTTCGTTTGTAATCATGATTGCTTTTTTAAGTTTTGGCGGTTTTGCGTTTGTAGATGAACTCGCTCGCAGTTTTTCAAACAATCCCATAGTCATCGCACTTGTATTTTTTGGAATAATTGGTGCCGCATCTACCCTCATGGACCTGCCGTTTGATTACTATGCAACGTTTGTTATAGAAGAACGGTTTGGTTTTAACAAGACCACAATTAAAACCTATGTACTCGATAAAATAAAAGGACTGCTTTTAGGAATCGTTCTAGGTAGCGGGCTGCTTGCACTCGTCATCCTGTGCTATGGCTGGGCAGGTGCGTCATTTTGGTGGTACGTGTGGATTGCTGTGACCATTATTTCAGTATTAATGAATATGTTTTATGCAAAAATCATTGTTCCCATTTTTAACAAACAAACGCCATTAGCTGCTGGTAGCCTGCAAGATGCCATTTATACGTATGCGACGGCAGTAGGGTTTGCCTTAGAAAATATTTTTGTTATCGATGGCAGCAAGCGCAGCACAAAGGCCAATGCCTATTTTAGTGGATTTGGAAAACAAAAACGCATCACGCTGTACGACACGCTTATAGAAAAACTTACCGAAGACGAGATTGTAGCCGTGCTCGCCCATGAGGTAGGTCACTACAAAAAGCATCACATCATGTACAACCTGGTTTTAGGAATTATCACCACAGGTATCACCCTTTGGCTTTTTTCGCTAGTGGTAGACAGCAGTTTATTGTCTCAAGCGCTTGGCGTACGAATACATTCGTTTCATATAGGTTTAATCGCATTTGGTTTTTTGTTCGCTCCCATTTCTACGTGCACGGGGATGGTGATGAGTTCGCTTTCGCGAAAGCATGAATACGAGGCAGACCACTACGCAGCACAAACATACCGTAAAGAAGCACTCATTTCTGGCCTCAAAAAATTGAGCAAAAGTAGTTTAAGTAATCTCACACCGCACCCGGCTTATGTCTTTGTGAACTATTCACATCCTAGTTTACAGCAGCGGTTACAGGCGATGAACGCAAGCTAAAAACAAATAAATCTACCTTCCTAACCACTTATATACCAAAGCATTAATTTCTACAGAAATAGCACCTGTATAAACGACTAGTGCGTACATGATCGTGATGAGTGTGCTTTTTAGTCCTATATTAACTACAGGGGACCAGCCAAAATCCCAAAAATAAAACACCGCAATAAAAAGTACAATAACCCCAATAGACAACCAGGTTTTATTAGTCCACGGGTGTATGCGCATTTTGTAATACACATACCATACTTTAATAAAACAATAACTGATGTAGGCAAAACAAGTAGCCATAGCAGCACCGGTGAGACCGTAAAGCGGTATAAGCAACATATTAAGCGCAATGGCGCCTAAAATAAGACCCAGTCCCATCCACAACGTCACTTTATAAAGGTTTGAGTTATACAAAATGGCGTTGTTGCTGCCCAATAAACTTTCTACATACTTTACAGCAGCGATAAAAAATAAAACTGGTATCGCAACGGCAAATGATGGCGGTAAAAACACATAAAACTGCTTGACATTACAAACAATTATGATGAGTAAAAAGCCTGCAATCACGCTTAAGTTTAAAGAACTGCGTTTGTACAAATCCTCGAGCGCGGGGATATCTTTACTATTTAAATAATTTGCTGACAACGGATTTGTAATTTGCGCCATGCCACGCGCAGGGACTGCAATAACAGCTGCAATAAAAACAGCAACGTTGTAATAACTAATCTGATCTAAGATTTGATAATTATTAATCATCGCTTTATCCAGATCGAGCAATGCCGAACCTACCGAGCCGGCCAAAATCATTAACAAACTGTAAATGACGATTTCGCGTCTTTGTGTTATTGGTTGCCAGACACATGCCGGCTTATACGTTTTGAGCGCAAGCATTGCCATAAACAGTAAACGCAATCCGTAAATAAGGACCAGACTGTGTATAAAAATTACTTGGTCTATGATTCCTACGGCCAGTAAAAGCAAGGCAACCGTCGCTCCTGCCCTGTAAAAAACCTCTTTTAAAAAGTTGCCGCCTATGGTTTTCATATGCACCTTAGTCCATGCATAAAAAATTTCAAAATAGGCTTCAAAAATAGCTATCGCTAGAATATGCCATAAAAAACCACCGACTATGGGATTTTTACTAGACAAAAAAGAAGTAACGGGTTCTTGTATAACCCAAAAAACAACCACAAACGGAATAATACCAAACACCGGCCAAACCAGCATTTTAATTAAAAAAGCATCGCGTTGGGCTTTATTACTAAACGAACTGTAAAACTTAACAATGGTATTATGTATTCCAAAAGACATAAACGGGAACAGTAAAAAACCCATAGAAAGAATGTAACCCCACAAACCATAATATTGATCCTCGAGATAGGTTGTCGCCAGTATCAATACATTAACGGCACCTAGCACAAAGCCTATAGCGGTGATGACCAGATTCCATGCAGCATTACGTATTACAATTCCCATTGTTTGTGGATTACGGCCGCAAGGCTTTTAGTTAAAGATTCACGGCTGTATTGCAGTAACGTTTGATTGATGATAGCGGTGTTGTTTTGATTTTTATACGCATTAAATTTATCAAAAAGGTAGTCATAAAGTCGCGTGGCATCGTCATACAAAAAGTAATCTCCCGCCCGATTGTCACTAAGAATCGTGGCTACCGCAGCATCACGCGGCCCTAATCCAATTATAGGCCTGCGACTGGCGAGATACTCAAATATTTTACCAGCGATAATGGCGGTATTCACTGCCGCATCTATCTCTATAAGCAGCAGTAACTGACTGTTAAACATTATTTTAACCGCTTCATCGTGCGCAAGATAACCTGTAAATTCTACATAACCATCTAATTGATGGGTTGTGATGCTTTCTTTAATTTCGTTTGCAACATTACCCGTAAGAATAAGTTTAAAATGGTCTTTAAAATCGGGAATGGTTTTAAGCATTTTAGACAATACACTCCACAAAACCAGTGGGTTGCGATCGGCTAGCAGGGTACCCACATGCGCAATGGTAAATAATCCGGCGGGCTGCTTGTCTTGTGTATTCATTGCAATGTCATACCCGTTTGTAATCACGTGGACAGGCGTTTCAGTTTTTGAATGAAATTCGGTTGCGGTGTGTGGGCTGGTGACAATAAGTGCGTCGCACGAATTCAGGATTTCTTGCTCTAGTCGCTCGTGTTTTTGTGCTGCACGTGCCGTTAACTTTAAATCTTTATGATATCCTATGGTCGTCCACGGGTCCCTAAAATCGGCAATCCATTTGATGTGATTTAGTTGTTTTTTAAGCGCACGTCCTATTAAATGAACCGAATGTGGCGGTCCGGTTGTAATCACCGTAAAATATTCATTTACAGCACAATACTGCTTTACAGCTTGCAATACCGCGGGTTTCCACCCTACACGTGCATCGGGTATAAACAAGTTTCCGCGCAACCACAGCAACGCATCTTGTACCAGCGACGATTTTTTGTTAATAACACCTTTTTGTAGTTGTTTTGTTCGCTTTCGCGAAAGCGAACTCGCTAAACGGCTGGGTTCTTTTATGGGAACTTTTAACACGGTAATGCCTTGCGGTACCGCTCTTACTAAACTCTTATCGATGACAGGATAATCTGCATTCTCAGGTACAAGCACTGTTACTTGAAAACCGAGGGCGGGCAAATGGCGGGCAAAACCTAGCCACCGTTGCACCCCGGGACCACCCGCAGGTGGCCAGTAATAACAAATAATCAATACATTTTTAGACATTAACTACGGTTCTTAACCAGCACATAACCACCACCTAGTAACAATAAAAGTAAGACAATATTGCTGGCAAACATGACCGTACTGCCTGTTTTAACAACCTGTGGATCAAATGTAAAGATGATTTTATGTGTTCCCGCTGGTACGTTAAGACCTCTTAATGTGTAATTTACACGGGCTATAGGCTCTTGTTTACCGTCTATTGTCGCTATCCAGCCATGTGGATAGTACACCTCAGAAAAAACAGCGAGCGCATCCTGACTGTTTGTGCTTTCATAAATAAGTTGCTCGGGCTTGTGACTTATCAATGTAATTTGTGCTGTACTATCGGTTGCTGTTGATTTAAACGCGATTTTTTGAGCTTCTTCTTTGGTGATAATTGCGAGGCTATCGGCCCGCAAGTCTTTCAAGCCCAGGATGGACTCGTTGTCATTTTTAACGGTTTTTACCTGATTGACAAACCATGCAGGCCCCATATTTAAGGGGTTTTCTCTTGCAACCGTATTATTGTCTTCTACGTCTAGAATGTATTTAACGTTAAACATGCTTAAAATCTCAATATTCTCTTGGGTGACACCGCTGGAACGCCCGTCTTGCGTGGTCATGTAGAAATCAAATAGTTCTTGAAATCGTGCAGGTTTTGCCCCGTGATAACCGCCTAATGCATTGTGAAAATAAGGTGCGCGACCACTATTTATGGGATTGGCCAGTAAATCAAACACCCTAAAATAGCCTTTGTCCTGCAGCACTTGCTCGTCGGCAGGTGATTTTTGAAAAGCAAATTCGTACTCACTTTTGCTCACATAATCATCTGCGGTAATGTAATTTAAGTTAAAACTAATTAGATCGTAAAGCACCACAACGCCTATACCCACAAGCACAACATGCTCATTAAGTTTGTTTTTAAGCAAAGTAAAAAGCAATCCTGCAATAATGGCAACCATAAAAAATCCTTTCCACGCGTCGGCCTGCATCACGCTGGCACGATCTGCCCGTATAGCGTCTACAAATCCTTGTCCCAGTTGCTCGCTTTCGCGAAAGTAAGAATCATAAGGTCCCGCAAAATCAAATAAAGAACTTCCTAATACAGCAAATACCAGCAACAAACCACCTAAAATCACGGCGGAATAGAATAATGCCTTATGTTTTGCATTGACCTCGTGCTTGCTACTGAAGAAATGGTAAACACCCAAAGCCGCAAGCATGGGAACAATTAATTCGATAAGTACTTGTATAGAGGTAACAGCTCTAAACTTGCTATAAAAAGGCACAAAATCAATAAAAAGGTTTGTAAGCCACGCTGCATTTTTACCGTAAGAAAGCAGCAGTGCTAAAACAAGTACCGCGATAGACCACCAGCGCAGGCGACCCTTGATTAAAAATAATGCAAGAATTGCAAGAAACACAACCGTAACACCTAGATAAGCAGGAGCTTCTACTATAGACTGGTCTCCCCAGTAAAGGGGTACATTTTCGTTTGCAAAACGTATGGCGTCTTCTTTAGGGGCGCCTATTTTTTCAATAAAAGCAACCGTTTCAGAGTCGGCATCGGGGCGTTCACCACTGCCACCACCTGCAAACCGAGGAATAATGAGGTTAAAACTTTCAGATAGCCCATAACTATATTCTGTAATATAATCATAGTCCAATCCTGATTTAGGAGTTACGCTTTCGCCTTGAGCGTTAATAGTTAAACTGGATTTGCCGCGTGTACTTTCTTTAGAATATTCACTCGTTGCTAATAAATTACCCGCATTTGTCCCTAAAGCCAATAAAACCGCCGCTGCAAGAATACCTATCGATTTAATGTAATGCGGTAAAACCTTCTTTTTAATGGCGTCTATCAGGTAAACGATTCCTAAAATAACCACTGCAAGAAGCAAATAATAGGTCATTTGGGGGTGATTAGCTTGCAACTCGAGAGCCATTGCGATGGCCGTAAGCAAAAATCCTACAATGTACCGTTTTTGAAAAACCAACAAAATACCACTTAAAACCAATGGAAAGTATGCGATAGCATGTGCTTTACTGTTGTGACCTGCACCGATAATGATGATGAGATAGGTAGAAAATCCAAATGCCAGCGCCCCTAACAACGCCATTTTCCATGGAACACGCAACACCAGCATGAGTACATAAAAACAGGCGAGGTATAAAAAAAGATAGTCGGCTGGACGTGGCAAAAACCGTATCGCCCGATCTAGACCGTCTATAAAGTCATACGGATAACGCGCACCGAGTTGATATGTAGGCATGCCCCCAAAAACACTATTGGTCCAATATATCTCCTCGCCAGTGGCTTCTCGGTTTTCTATAAGTTGCCGTGCATTGCCTTTATATTGAACTATATCGCTTTGATACAACTCTTTACCACTTAATATGGGATTAAAAAAGGTGAGCGAGGCAATTATAAAAAGTATAAAAACGACTAAGTGGGGAAGTAATTTTTTAAAATCAAAGTTCATGTGGCAAGTGCATCTGTGAAAAAAGGAAAATTAATCAATTTCCTCAAAGTCGATGTACTCCCCTACAATTTTCTTTTCACGAGTTTTTGAGAACGCATTTTTGTGCTTTGTATTGACGTTATTTTGTGTGGAGGCAGTAGGGTCGTCTCCAGAAAAACCTTGTTGAGCGCTAAAGTTGCGTTGCATGCGTTGCATTAATTTTTTACCCAACCACGCCATGATATACTTGCCAAAAAACCTGAAAATAAGCCTGGTGACAATTATAAAAACAAGTACAACTAGTAAAAACCTTAAAAACCCCAATTTAATATATTGAAAAACAAAATTAATGTGTTAGGTTCATGTTACTCTTTAATAAATCTTAAATTTGTGAACATATGGAAACAATAAAGCGTCATTCTCGCAGGTCACTTATTGCACTGCTTGCCACTTTTACCACAGGTATCATGCATGCGCAGTATACCGAAACAATCAATACGAACAAACCAGGGTTTTCGCAGGGAGCGTTTTCGGTAGGAAAAAATATTGCTCAAATAGAAGGTTCTGTTTTCGGTTTACAAGAAAATCACAGCTTGTTGCAATATGAGCGCAGTCATCGCGGTGCCGATTTTCAATTGCGTTATGGAGCGTTTTTAGAACGTTTAGAAATTTCTTATACAGGCACTTACAACCGGGTTACACAAACCGATGTAAGCGGTGGTGGTTCTCGCAGTTTTAATTATGCAAATTTGTCTAGAAGTACACTGGGCGCAAAATATCTTGTCTTTGACCCCGAACAACATTTTGAAAGTAAAAAAGTAAACCTATACAGTTACCATGCTAACAAAAAGTTAGATTGGTTAGACCTTATTCCTGCGGTATCTGTTTATGCTGGAGCCAATTTGAATTTTAGTGAAAACAATCCTTTGCTCCCTGTATTAAACCCTACAATCTCGCCTCGAGTAGAGTTAATCACCCAACACAATTTAGGGAGATGGGTTGTGGTAACAAATATTGTGGGAGACCGTTTGCTTACCGATGTCATGGCCTATCAGTGGTTTTTAACAGTCACGCACAGTTTCAATAACAAGTGGGCGATTTTTGGCGAATACCAAGGATTAAAGTCAGATTTTTACAGTGATGACCTAGCTCGAGGTGGTGTGGCTTATTTAATATCCAAAGACTGGCAAGCAGACGCATCGGTTACCGGAAATTTCAAGGACACACCTACTGTTTTTCAAGTAAATGTGGGCATGAGTTATCGTTTTGACTTTGACAAGGGTAGAAAATAACATGGATTATTTAACTAATACGATTTAATTGTTATACTTGATTTACTTAACCGCAACCCTTTTTAAATGATTACCGTTAAACAAATCACTACCGCACAGGATATTAAAAAGTTTGTTCTTTTTCAGCATGAGCTGTATAAAGACTGTGCGTATTATGTGCCACCCATTTTTAAAGAAGAACAGGATATTTTTAATCCAGAAAAAAATCAGGTATTTAAAAATGCTGACTGCTGGCTGTTTTTAGCTTACAAAGACAACGAAATTGTAGGTCGCGTTGCTGCACTCATTAATTATGTCGAAATAAAAGAGCAGCAAAAAGCAAAAATGCGTTTTGGATGGCTAGATATGATTGACGATATCGCAGTGACGACAGCATTGTTAAACGAGGTTCAAAAAATAGGTATCGACCATAAACTAGCATATATGGAAGGTCCTGTGGGATTTTCTAATATGGACAAGGCTGGTATGTTGATTCATGGCTTTGACGAGCTCAATACGATGATTACCTGGTACAACCACCCGTATTACATGCATCACATGGAACAGTTAGGATATGTAAAAGCGACCGAATGGGTAGAATTTAAGTTTGTACCGCCCAACCCGATTCCTGAAAAAATTGACAAATTTGCCAGCATCGTTGCCGAGCGCTATAAACTTACCTGCCTGAAGTTTAAAACAGTGGAAGAGATTGTGCCTTATGTAGATGATATGTTTGATTTACTTAACAAAACGTATTCTAGTCTTGTAACTTTTGTGCCTATTCAACAATACCAGATAGATCTTTATAAAGAAAAGTATTTGCCTTACTTAAATCCAGATTTCATCGAACTGGTTATTAACGAAGAAAAAAAGCTCATCGGTTTTGCGATTACCATGCCGTCATTTTCTGAAGCTCTTAAAAAAGTAAACGGTCGTTTATTTCCATTTGGTTTTTTTCATTTATTGAAAGCCAAAAAGAAAAATAATAAAGCGGCCTTTTTCCTAATTGGTATCGATCCGTTTTATCAAGGAAAGGGTGTTACTGCGATGATGTTTAGAAACATGACTGTCAATTTTATCAATTATGGCATTACCGAATGCGAGACAAATCCTGAGTTAGAAGACAACCTCGCGGTACAGGCATCTTGGAAAAATTATAACCCAATTTTGCATAAACGCAGACGCACGTATAGAAAAGATTTGATATAACCCTTCCACTATATTTACTTGTGGTAAATTTTTTAAGTAATCAGTGAATAACCTATGAAAAAAGTACTTGTTTACATTTTTACCGCACTTATGCTCGTGGGATGTACCTTAGAATCAGAATTTGGATTACCTAATGATGAGCAAATTAATCCTGAATTATTAGGCCGCTGGGGTAATAAAAAAGAACCACACTGGTCTATGGAATTTTTAAAAAGAACGGATTATACGTACACTTTAAGATTGATTGAGGGAGATTCTATTGAAGAGATACAGGCATATACTAAAAACATAAAAGGCCGCCCTATTTTAACGCTCGTCCATAAAGAAAACAATCATTCGTTTTATGGCTATAAAGTGAATAAAAGAGCTTTTACCTATTACGAGGTAAACGATTCCCTACCCAACGGCCAATTTAAGTCTGCTGCGCAGCTGCTAGCACATTTTGAAAAGAATATCCAAAAGAAAGACTTTTTTAGAAAAGCAGATAAGTTGAAGAGGTTGTAACACATCCTTTCATTAAGATACTGGAATCTCCTTTAAAACCGCTTGTAAAAATGTCCAAAACTTTTGAACGGATTTAATCTCTACACACTCGTCAGGACTGTGCGCACCACGTATGTTGGGACCAAAAGAAATCATATCTAATCCAGGATAACGCTCTCCTAAAATCCCACATTCTAGACCTGCATGACACGCAACTACTCGAGGATGGTTACCAAATAGTTCGGTATATTTTTCTTTGGCAATTGCTAATATTGGGCTTTGTGGATTAGGTTTCCAGCCGGGATAGTCGCCAGATAAAGTTACTTCTAAACCTGCCAATTGCATTACCGCTGCGACGGTACGTGATAAATCATCTTTACTGCTGTTTACAGACGAGCGTGTGAGACATGCAATCTCTAAAACACCGTCTTCTAAAATTACCCGCGCCAAATTATTAGAAGCTTCTACCAGACCAGCAATATCAGGACTCATGCGGTATACACCGTTGTGTATCCCCAGTAATACTTGAATCATTTGTGTGCTATGCGCGGTAGACAAAACACTTGTCGCTTGCGCATCGTGTATGGCGATTTCTAATTTTGGCTCTGTGGACTGAAACTCCGCATAAATAGCGTTACTGCACGCATGGAATTTTTCAAGAGCCGCTGCCTGGTTGTTAAAAGCAATGGTGACAACTGCCTCTCGAGGTATGGCATTGCGCAAACTACCACCAGACATGCTCGCAAGGTGAATCGTTCCTTTTTTAGACATCGCATCTAACAACCGGGTGATGATTTTATTAGCATTTCCCAGTCCTTTATGAATATCCATACCGCTGTGGCCACCTTGCAGGCCTTTTACAGTTATTGTTTTTGTCATAAAACCTTCATTAACGGGTGTTAATTCATATTTTTTTACAGCGGTTATATCTATGCCTCCCGCACAACCTATGTCTATCTCGTCATCTTCCTCGGTGTCAAGATTTAGTAAAATAGTACTGTGTAAGATGTTTTTATCAAGCTCTTTAGCACCGGTCATTCCGGTTTCTTCATCGATGGTAAAAAGTGCTTCTATAGCTGGATGCGCAATGTCTGTAGATGATAAAATCGCCATAATCGCTGCAACGCCTATTCCATTATCAGCGCCCAGTGTTGTGCCTCTCGCTTTGATAATATCACCTTGCACATACATGTCTATACCTTGCTCGTCAAAATCAAAAACGGTATCATTATTTTTTTGATGCACCATGTCCAGATGTGACTGTAAAATCACCGATTTGCGGTTTTCCATACCTGCGGTGGCTGGTTTTTTAATAATCACGTTACCGATGGCGTCTTCTACCACAGTAAGTCCCAAACGCTTTCCAAAATCAACCATAAAAGCCCGAACTTTTACTTCCTTTTTTGAGGGTCTAGGAATGGCATTTAGGTCAGCAAAATGGTTCCAAATGGCTTGTGGTTCCTGCAATCGTACTTCTTGTGACATGGTATACTATTTAGACCGCAAAGATAACAAAGCAGCCGCGGGCATCTATAAACAGGGCTTTTAAAATAGGGGTAAAGTGTTTAAAGAGTTCGCTTTCGCGAAAGCGAACACACATAAAATCAATGAGTAGTTATACAAAGTAGCTAGGACGAAATTTTCTCTATCGCCCATTTGTAGAGCAATTCAAATTGCTGCTCGCGTGTCATGTATCTCGTGTCCAGCAATAGGGCATCGGCCGCCTGCACCAGTGGGCTGTCTGTGCGATTGCTGTCTATGTAATCGCGCTCGAGTACATTTTTTAATACTTGATCATAATCGACAATTTGGCCACTTTCGACAAGCTCATTAAACCTGCGCTGTGCCCGTATTTCAGGATTTGCGGTCATAAATACTTTAAGATCAGCATCGGGAAAAACGACTGTTCCTATATCACGGCCGTCCATGACCAGGCCTTTGTCTTTGCCCATAGCTTGTTGTTGCGTGACTAATTTTGCTCGTACCGCACTCACCTCGGCCACAAGACTCACAACAGCACTCACTTCTAGCGACCGTATGTGGCTTTCAATATTGTTGCCGTTTAGATAAACATCGGCCTTTTTAGTTACGGGATTGTGCTTAAACGTGATGGATATATCGTCTAACCTGTTGATAAGTTGTTGTTTGTCTAACTGCCCGTGAGTGATTAAGTTTTCGCTTAAAGCGAAAAAAGAAACCGCGCGATACATAGCACCCGAGTCTACAAAAATATATCCCAGTTTTGCTGCAAGCTGTTTAGCTGCTGTGCTTTTTCCTGTGCTGCTGTGACCGTCTATAGCAATGGTTATCTTTTTATTATTCATTTACTGCAAGTCTATGTTAACACCTAAAAAACTACTGTTACCTGCTAGTGTATATCGTGCGTGGGCATAGCTAAAACGCATGTTATTTACTTTAAGCGAGAAACCTGCACTAATTCCTGAAAAGCTGCGAGTGTCTTCTATGCGCAATTCTTCGGCACGTCTAAAATTGTACCCCAAACGTATTTCAAAAGCAGTCTCGGGAAAAAACTCGACCCCGATAACCGTGTGCCGCAAAGCATTATTTATAAAACCTGGCTCGTCCTGTATCACATTACCATCCAGATCGGTCTGCGCGTTTGCCTCGTTTACAAAAGCAATATTCCACTGCTGTAAATTTTCTAGGGTCACATGCAACCGTACAGGCAATGTGCGCATGGTATTAGAAAAACCAGCACTTATTTCTAACGGCAACCGCTCAAACACCTCGTTATAAGCGGTAAGTTGTGTCCCTGCATTGCGTATAACAAGTGCGGCGCGTATGGCCTTGTCCTCGTTATAATACAGCAAACCCAGGTCTACGGCGGTACCTAGCGAGCTGTACTGTTCTAGTCGCGACGAGATAAATTTTACGTTTGCACCTACATACAAATCACTATACGGAATATTGTATGCATATCCTAAACTTACCGCAACCTCGCTCCCGCCAAAGGTGCCTGTAGATTCTCCTTGCTCATTAAACCCGTCAAAGCTACCGTAATTAATGTAAGTAACCCCACCATGAAATGTTTGTACATGACGATCCCACGTGTAAGCATAAGCTGCGGTGCCATAATTTACATCTCCCAGATAGTTTGCATAATTTACCTGCAACTGATTATTCATTTTAAGATTGATGGTTGCGGGATTAAATAATGCCATCGTTGGATCATAATCTACGGCGGTGAGCACGCGACCCCCTAGTGCTGCCTGTTTAGTCCCCGAAATAAGATTAAGAAACTGGTACGTTGCACGCCCTCCTATTTGTGCGTGAGATTCCTGCAACGCTGCAACGCAAAACAAAATAGCAAGTACAAAATAACGCATGTAGGATTTTTACAGGAAGCTGTTAAGATAACGACTGCAAGTTTAATTTATTTTTAAGGGTTTCCATAGAAATTTGTAGGGTAAATGAGCCAATAAGATATGTATTCTAGGTTTTTGAAGGCTGCTTAACTGTTTGACAAAACCTTAAGGTTCCATACGCGAAAAAATCGAACTTCAAAAAACATTTTGTAATTTTACTTAAAACAACAATATGACTTTTAAGAAAACATTTGATGTTCAAAAGAATAACCAGCTAGTAATCGATTTGCCTGAGAGATTTCGTTCCAAAAAGAAGGTGAGCGTTACCATCGAAGATATTGATGAAAGCCGAGAAGAAAAAATCTCACTGCTTAAAAATGCGGTTAGCGACCCCTTATTTCTATCTGATATTTCTGAAATTGTTGCCGACTTTAGCAATTCTGATAGCGAATTGAAATGAAGGTTAGTAAGTGGACTTTGTATCGAGCAAACCTTGATCCTGTCATCGGTTCTGAACAAGGAAAATCTCGACCTGTCCTAGTAATAAGCGAAGATGACATAAACGAATTACTTAATATTGTCAACATAGTACCGATTACTTCGCGAAAACCAGGCCGAATTATCTACCCGAATGAAGTTCGTTTACCAATTGAGATTAGTGGTTTAGAGAAAGAATCTATAGCACTGTGCCATCAAATCAGAACGATTGATAAAGCTCGTTTGTCAAAAAAAACGGTAAAATAATTTCCCAAAATATTCAAAATCAAGTTTTTGAAGCTATTTGCTTTCAATTAGGTATTAAAAAAGACCTATAATATCCACTAATAATTGTTCTCACCAATGAGCCCGTGCTTAACGCTCAGGTTAACATCTAGATGTGATAAAAAAGAAAAGCTCGAAGATGATTTTCAAAATCAAACCAATTTAACAACAGCTTCAAAACTATGCTACCGCTGTACTTATTATCACGATCACAATTCACATAATAAAAAAATATCCGCTAATAAACAATCGCATATTCCTTATTACGGGAAAATCTTGGTTATTACAACCTAATTGAAAGAAACGACCACAGTCATGTCACAAAAATGGGTCAGCGGTTACTTTTTAGTTTATGGTATTATCCACAACATGAACTGTTAGCTCCTTTGCGTTTTTTACCTTTTGGTTAGTCAGTGCAATTTCCAGCACCTCGCTCATGTCATTCACATAATGAAAAGTGAGTCCCTTTAAGTAATCCTGCTTAATTTCTAAAATATCACGACGGTTTTGCTCACACAACAAAATCTCTTTTATGTGTGCGCGCTTTGCAGCGAGTATTTTTTCCTTAATACCGCCTACGGGTAATACTTTACCACGCAGCGTTATTTCACCAGTCATGGCTAGACTCTTTTTAACTTTACGTTGCGTGAATAGGGAAACCAGCGAGGTAAGCATGGTGATACCAGCACTAGGACCGTCCTTAGGCGTTGCGCCCTCGGGCACGTGTATATGAACGTTGTAATTAGCAAACACTGCCGGATCCAGATTCAATAAATCGGCATTTGCTTTTATGTATTCCATGGCAATGGTTGCACTTTCTTTCATCACATTCCCTAGGTTTCCTGTAATCGTTAGATTGCCTTTACCTTTAGAAAGTATCGATTCTATAAACAATATATCTCCACCTACACTGGTCCAAGCCAGTCCAGTAACAACACCCGCGACATCGTTATTTTCGTATTTATCTCGTTCTAACCGCGGTGCGCCCAAAACTTCTACAAGGGTATCATTTGTTACTTTTAGGTCATAGGGCTCTTCCATGGCGATGTTTTTTGCAGCATAACGCACCATTTGTGCGATTTTTTTATCCAGCGCACGCACACCGCTTTCGCGGGTATAGCCTTCCACAATTTTTTCTAGTTGGGGCTTTCCTATTTTTAAGTGCTCCTTGTTTAATCCATGTTCCTTAAGTTGTTTAGGCAACAAGTGATTTTTTGCGATTTCTACTTTCTCCTCGATGGTGTAACCTGTAACATTGATGATTTCCATGCGGTCTCGCAAAGCGGGCTGTATGGTATTTAAACTATTGCACGTGGCAATAAACATGACCCTACTTAAATCAAATCCCATTTCTAGGAAATTATCATAAAAAGAATTGTTTTGTTCAGGATCTAGCACTTCTAGCATGGCACTCGACGGGTCACCGTTGTGCGAGTTGCTCAATTTATCAATCTCGTCCAGCACAAATACAGGGTTTGATGTTTTTGCTTTTTTAATGCTTTGCAAGATGCGTCCAGGCATAGCTCCAATATATGTTTTGCGATGACCCCGTATCTCGGCCTCGTCGCGTAAACCTCCTAACGATATTCTCACGTATTCTCTTCCTAGCGATTCTGCAACGCTTTTGCCTAGAGAGGTTTTACCGACCCCTGGTGGACCATATAAACACAAAATAGGTGACTTCATGTCATTGCGCAGCTTTAAAACAGCCAGATATTCGATGATGCGTTTTTTTACATCTTCCAGGCCAAAATGGTCACGATCCAGGATGCGCATCGCGCGTTTTAAATCAAATTTATCCTTAGAATATTCATTCCAAGGCAGGTCTAAAAACAACTCTAAATAATTGCGTTGTATGCTGTACTCCGGCATCTGCGGATTCATGCGTTGCAACTTAGATAACTCGTTATTAAAGTGTTCCTTAGTTTTTGCGTCCCATTTTTTCTTAAGACCTCGCACGCGCATATCATCTAGTTCCTGGTGCGAGCTCACACCACCACCCAGTTCCTCTTGGATTGTCTTCATTTGTTGTTGAAGAAAATACTCGCGTTGCTGCTTATTTAAATCACTTTGAACCCTGGACTGTATATCGTTTTTAAGTTCTAGTTTTTGATATTCTAAATGCATATATCGCAAGGTTTCCATAGCACGATCGTGCAGGTCGTCTATTTCTAAAAGCGCTTGCTTATCTGCAATTTCTAGATTCATGTTTGCCGACACAAAGTTGACTAGAAAAGAGTCGGACTGGATATTCTTAATCGCAAACGATGCCTCACTTGGGATGTTGGGGCTTTCTTTTATAATGTCTAACGCTAGGTCTTTAATGCTTTCAATCACTGCCTTAAACTGCTCGTCGTCTTTTGCAGGTCGCCCCTCGGGAATATTGTGAGCATGCGCAGTGATATAAGGCTGCTCGGTCAACACCTCGCCCATTTTAAATCTTTTTTTACCTTGAATAATGATAGTCGTGTTACCATCGGGCATTTTAAAGGTTTTAAGTATGCGTGCAACAACGCCTATTTCTTGCAAATCACTGGCGGTAGGTTCCTCAATATCCTCGTTTTTTTGAGCGACTACACCTATCACATTGTCAGCCTTTACAGCAGCTTCTATAAGTTTAATCGACCTGTCGCGACCTGCAGTAATGGGTATCACCACACCTGGAAAAAGCACCGTGTTGCGCAATGGCAAAATGGGTAATATGACAGGCACGTCCTCATGATACATTTTTTCCTCCTCCTCGGCACTTAATAATGGAATAAATTCTGCCTCGTGGTCCAGATCTTGTAATGACAGGTTGTCTATGATCACTTTATTTGTTTTGTTCATAATTTATTTTAAAGCCATAATGGCATATTCACAATGCGTGTATTGCATGTGATTTATTAGTTCATGATTAGTTTGTTAAAAGTTCGCTTTCGCGAAAGCGAAATCACCATGTCTATAGCACTATTTATCAAACATATAGGTATTACATACAGTTTGTAATGATGCCGTTTTTGGGTGCACCACACAAACTATGTATTACTAAAAATTCAAATTCAATGCCATTTATTGTAACAAACTTTGGCAATTACGCATCTTACTTCAAAATATAAATTTCTTGTAAATAGTTGACTGAAAAACTATGTTGCAATTGCCTTAAAATCAACATAACTAAACCATCCTACCATGAAAAAAATAGTAACAATCAGTATTTTAGTACTTTATGCACAATTCTCGACAGCACAATTGTTCGGCTCTAAAACCACAAAGGGCAACGGTAAACTTATCACAAAAACCTTTACCACAAGTGATTATGATGCTATAAACCTTACCGGATTTATGGATGTAGAACTAATTGCTGGCAAAGAAGGTGCGATAAGCGTGACGGCAGAATCTAACCTTATGGACCTTTTAAAAATCGAGGTAAAAGACGGTAAATTGCTACTTACCACCCGAAGCAATGCAAATATCAAAACCACCAAAGGCATTCTAATAAAAGTTCCTGTAGAAAAAATAAGTAGCGCGACCGTGTCGGGCAGTGGCGAGATTAAAAGTGACTTGCTTATTAAAAGCGCCACGTTAGACCTAAAGGTTTCTGGTAGCGGAGAATTAAAAATGACCGTCGAATCTGCAAATTTAAAAGCATCGGTTACCGGTAGCGGCGACATGGAATTGCGTGGTCGTACAGAAAATCTTGAAGGAAGTGTTACGGGCAGCGGTGATTTAAAAGCCTATGATCTCAAGGCAAATAATATCAATGCAAACGTGACAGGCAGTGGCGACATAAGCGTTTATTGCGCTGGTGGTGAGTTAGATGCCCGCGTGACTGGTAGCGGCGATATACGTTATAAAGGAAACGTAAAACAATTCACCTCAAAAATCACTGGTAGCGGCGATATTACTAAAATGTAACATCTCTAATCGCAAAACACCAACAGCCGCATGGATAAAATGCGGCTGTTGGTGTTTTTAATAACTTCTAGATAAATGTAAGATCCCTGTAAAATCCCAGTAAACAACGACCATCTTTAGAAGCGATTAAATTATGATGCCTTTGTAATCTTAGGAACTCTAAGCAGCAAGAGCACACCAATAATAAAAAACACTACTAAGAAAAGGATACTGCCTCGCATAGAGCCTGTTAACTCGCCGACCACGGCAAACAATAGCATCCCTATGACAATTCCCACTTTTTCTGCCACGTCATAAAAACTAAAAAATGACGCAGTATCTAGGCTGCCCACAGGTATCATTTTAGAATAGGTACTGCGAGAGAGTGATTGTATGGAACCCATTACAAAACCGACCGCGCCTGCGGTTACATAAAATTGTACAGGTGTCGTTACAAAATAGCCGTAAACGCATATCGCCGCCCAAATAATGTTAATACCTATCAATACGGTTAAATTACCTCGCTTTCGCGAAAGCGAACTAGCCACATAAGCGCCTAAAATTGCAACGAGCTGTATCATGAGAATAGAAATAATAAGCCCGGTAGTTGCTCCACCCTCGGGCCAGGTAACCTCTTCGGTACCGAAATAGGTGGCAACGAGCATTACTGTTTGTACGGCCATGCTGTAGGTAAAAAAAGCCAACAGGTAGCGTCGCATTTGCATATTCTCGCGCAGTTGTTTCCAAATTTTTTGTAATTCTTTAAACCCGCTGGTGATGATGCTGTTCACCTCGCTGCGATCCTTTTTAGTTCCCTGCGGTAAATATGCATACGTGATTTGTGCAAAACCGATCCACCATAACCCCACGAGCACAAAAGAAATTTGAACCGGTAATAAACTATCACTAGGAAAAAAACCACCTTCTATAAGTACCAGACAAAAAATGAGTAAAATAACGCTACCTATATACCCCATTGAAAAACCTCGTGCGCTCACGGCATCTTGCTGCTCGGGATAGGCAATATCTGGAAGGTATGAGTTGTAAAAGACTAAGCTACCCCAAAAACCTACGAGTGCAAGCAAATAGGCTAATAAGCTTAACCACAAATAATCAAACGAGAAGAATGCCAGCGCTATACAACTTAACCCACCCATGTAACAAAAGAATTTCATGAATTGCATTTTCTTACCAGAGTAATCGGCAATACCCGAAAGTATGGGCGATATAATACTCACTATTAAAAAAGCGATGGCGGTGGTGATAATGATAATGGACTCGTTATTAGCACCTTTAAAGACATCTGGAACGTTACCTGTCTCAAATGCCTTCTTGCTAATCGCACTGTAAAAAATCGGAAAGATTGCACTATTAATGACTAAGCTGTAAACTGAGTTTGCCCAATCATAGAATGCCCATGCACTTAAAAGTTTTTTATGCCCTTTTGGTAATATACGTTTCATAAAAGAGCAGATTTTTACTTTTAATTAAAATCTCTACTTAAACGAGGTAACACCGTATTTTGCGGCTTCCTTGCGCGCCTCAGGTGCTAGTTTGGTAAGAAATGCGATTCGCGACTCGTTAGACGGGTGGGTGCTTAAAAATTGTGGTGGTGCCTGACCACCGCTTTTAGCACTCATGCGCTCCCATAGTTTTGCACCTTCATCCGGATTATACCCAGCGATAGCGGCTAGATAAAGACCAATTTTATCGGCCTCGGTTTCATGAGCTCTAGAAAATGGTAACATGCCACCTACTTGCGATCCAATTCCATAAGCCTGATTTAAAATAGCCTGCGTTTGCGGGCTCAATCCACCAACTTGCGAACCCACTGCAACGCCCACTGCGCCCAGCGCCTGAACTTGCGATGCACTCATACGTTGGCCACCATGGTTAGCTAATGCGTGAGCCACCTCGTGACCCATGACGATTGCTACACCTGTTTCATTTTTACAAATAGGTAAAATGCCTGTATAAAAAACAATTTTACCCCCTGGCATACACCACGCATTTACTGTTGGATCTTCTATAAGCGCGTATTGCCACTGATAATTCTCTAAATATTTTTCCTCACCTATGGCATTAAGCCAGCGCTGTGCGGCAGTTTTAATTTTATTACCAACGGTCGTAATCATTTGTGCGTCTTTAGTACCAGTCACTACTTTATTCTCGGCTAAAAACGAACTGTACTGACTAAAAGCCATAGGAAAGAGTTGGCTATCGGGCATAAAATTGAGCGTTTTCTTGCCAGTAAACACATTTGTTTTACAAGAAAACAATATAAAAACGATACTTAATAATACGACTTTATTGATTTTCATATCAGTTATTATTTAAAATTAACTCTTCTATTTTACGTATATCTATGCCGTGATGGCTCTCAGTGTGCCTGACTAACTCATCTTTTAAAACGATAACTTGTGGCGACTGGTGTGTTACCGATAGTTTTTGGGCAATTGCATCACTCACATCACGATGATTTAGCAAGTCTAAAAGATAAAAGCCAGCCTCTCCACCCTTTAACGAATACCCACGCTCAAAGTCCTTAAGAACCATTCTAGAAATACCACAACGCGTGCTATGCTTGAAAATCACCTTTGGCTTTTTTGCAGAATTTCTAATAACATTTTGCAGTTGCTCTACACTTTCCAGCATTTCCCAAGGAATACCACTGCGAGCGGTGTCACTAGCACTTGCTGAATCTGATTTAAAAAAACGGTCTAAGAATCCCATAGTAAATAGTAGTAGATGTAAACGGTGGTTAGAAACCATTAACCCGCAATACACATGCAAATATATAAGCATTTCAGCTATTTTAAGAATAAAATATAAGCGCCATAATGTCATTTATTTACAGCGAATTATATGCCTAAATGTCATCTAATTAAGATAGGTACACTTATAGCAACAGCATTTAAAAAAAAAGATGGATTACAATAAATTGACAACAAAATCACAAGAAGCTGTGCAACTTGCGCAGCAGCTTGTACACAATCATGGACAACAGCTACTAGAAGTTGCACATATCCTTAAAGCGATTATTACCGTAGACGAACATGTGGTCCCCTTCTTATTTAACAAAGTAGGTATCAATCTGCCACTTGTAAGCAAAGTGCTAGATAGTGAAATTGCATCATATCCGAAGGTAACAGGTGCCGAGATACAGCTTTCGCTAGAAGCAAACACGTTGTTTAACGATGCAACTAGCATTGCCAACGGGATGAAAGACGAATTTATCGCTGTAGAACACCTGCTACTAGCCATTATAAAAGGTACAAGTAAAGCGTCACAAATGCTCAAGGATCAAGGCGTCACCACAAAACAGCTAGAAATGGCCATCACCGCATTGCGTCAAGGCGATCGGGTGACCTCACAAAGTGCCGAAGAGACCTATCAAAGCCTCAACAAATACGCAAAGAATTTAAACGAACTTGCAAATAGTGGAAAACTAGACCCGGTAATCGGTCGGGACGAGGAAATACGTCGCATTTTACAAATTCTTTCTAGACGCACTAAAAACAACCCGATGCTAGTGGGTGACCCAGGGGTAGGAAAAACTGCCATTGCTGAGGGACTTGCGCAGCGTATCGTATCTGGCGATATTCCCGAAAATTTAAAATCAAAACAGATTTATGCCCTAGATATGGGGGCCCTTATTGCTGGAGCAAAATACAAAGGTGAGTTTGAGGAACGCTTAAAAGCGGTAGTCAAGGAGGTAACAAACAGCAATGGTGATATTGTCTTATTTATAGACGAGATACACACGCTGGTAGGTGCCGGTGGTGGCGAGGGCGCCATGGATGCCGCTAACATTTTAAAGCCAGCACTGGCCCGCGGCGAATTGCGCGCAATAGGCGCCACAACGCTGGATGAATATCAAAAATATTTTGAAAAAGACAAAGCACTCGAGCGCAGATTTCAGCGTGTGGTCGTAAACGAACCTGACACCGAAAGTGCCATATCCATCCTGCGTGGTATCAAAGATAAATATGAAACACACCACAAAGTACGCATAAAGGACGAGGCTATTATAGGTGCAGTTACTTTATCACAACGGTACATTACCAATAGATTTTTACCAGATAAAGCCATAGACCTGATGGACGAGGCTGCTGCAAAATTGCGTATGGAAATGAATTCTAAGCCCGAAGAGCTAGACGTTTTAGACCGCAAAATCATGCAGCTAGAAATAGAAATCGCAGCCATTAAACGCGAAGATGATGAAACCAAACTTAAATCCTTGCGGGCAGACCTTGCAAATTTTAAAGAATCGCGCAACGAACTAAACGCTCAATGGAGCAGTGAAAAAGAACAAATAGATGGACTCCAAGTGCTTAAAAAACAAATAGAAGATTTTAAACAAGCGGCCGACCGTGCCGAGCGTGACGGCGATTATGCCACGGTTGCCGAGTTGCGCTATGGAAAAATTAAAGAAGCACAACAACAATTGGACGAGCTACTAGAAAAAGCCGCAACTACCGATAAAACGGCAACCCTAATTAATGAAGAAGTTACTTATGACGACATTGCCGAGGTTGTCGCAAAATGGACAGGAATACCCGTCACAAAAATGTTGCAATCTGACCGTGAAAAATTACTGCACCTAGAGGCAGAACTAGGTAAACGTGTTGTAGGACAGCACGAGGCTATTGCTGCCGTGAGTGACGCAGTAAGACGCAGTCGTGCAGGCCTACAAGACGCACGCAAACCCGTAGGGTCTTTCTTATTCTTAGGTACCACCGGTGTAGGTAAAACAGAACTTGCAAAAGCCCTAGCCGATTTCCTTTTCAATGACGAAAACGCCATAACTCGCATAGACATGAGTGAGTATCAGGAACGCCACAGCGTGAGCAGGCTGGTAGGTGCCCCACCGGGTTATGTAGGCTATGAAGAAGGCGGGCAACTTACCGAGGCTGTAAGACGTAAACCATATTCAGTGATACTACTGGACGAGATAGAAAAAGCCCACCCAGATACATTTAACATTTTGCTACAAGTGCTTGACGAGGGTAGACTTACAGATAATAAAGGCCGCCTTGCAGATTTTAAAAATGCCATTATTGTTATGACTTCTAATTTAGGATCAGAGCTTATTCTAGAACGATTTGAAAAAGCATTGAACAACCCGCAAAGTGTTGTTGAATCCACAAAAAAAGAAGTTTTGCAAGTCCTAAAAAAGCATGTGCGTCCAGAATTTATTAATCGCATAGACGATATCATCATGTTTTTGCCGCTTACCACCGCAAATATTCATGAAATTGTATCCATACAACTGCGTTCTATTTCTAAAATGCTTGCAAAACAAGGAATAACTATAGACGCAACACCAGCTGCCATAGACCTGTTAGCGCGCATGGGATACGACCCGCAATATGGTGCACGACCCGTTAAACGATTGATTCAAAAGGAGTTGATTAATACGCTTTCGCGAAAGCTTCTCGCCCAAGAAATTATGCAAGACAGTATCATTCTTATAGATGCGATAGACAATAGGTTGGTTTTTCGCAATCAATTTGACTAAGAATAGAAAAGAGATAACTTTCAAAAATCAAAAAACCGTCATGTTTTTACAACGCATGGCGGTTTTTTTTAATTATGTTTTGGAGTAGTTCGCTTTCGCGAAAGCGAAATACCTAAAGATTACTATGAATTACTGTCTAGTGAATTCATAAAAGCCGTTGATTTCGGTTCTTGTAGTTGCACCAGCCACGTTCTCGTTAGCTTCAAAATCAACCGTTATTCGTAAATCGGTAGCTGTGAGTACCGTAATCATTTGGTTTGAGACCGATCCTAGACGTGCACCGGCATTACCTGGCGAGTTTGATGTCATTTCTAACCTGTTACCATTTACAACAAATCTACCTGTATCATTGACTGGAACAGATTGATTCCCGAGGGAGGTGCCGTCACTTTCTAACTCAACAGTTGCGTTACCTGTCACTACATACGTACCATCGGCATTAAAAGTAATCACGGCATTTGTACTCACTAGACTGGTAACCGTGGTTTGCGTAATTGTATTTCCTAAAATGGTCGCGGTAACGGTACTTGTAACTTCATAATCTTCAAAATCCCATGAGCCTATGATATTAGAGGCAGTGACTCCATTTACGGGCAAATTTGCTCTTAAACTAGGGTCTAGTGGTTCTACTTGACAACCTAAACATAAGGTCACAATGATTAAAAGTATGAAGTATTTTTTCATAGGAAGGTTTTTAGTTTTGTAGGTTGAAAATATCGCAAACATAATTAAGTGGTTCGTTCTAATACTTTTTAACATTTCAAAAATACAATTTAAAATGATATGGCATGCAAACACATCCAGCAGATGTCGTTTTAATCCCAAAAGTTTCATCATTTTAAAAAATACAAAAACCTAAGCAAGTTTTTATATAAGACCTTCTCAAGGTAGTCACCCACCTGGTGAGGCAACCTTCACGCTACAGGCGTGGCGCGATGACCGTTATCTGCAATCCACCTACAAATGCCTCTGTTTGTGATTTGTTGTTCCAATGCTCTAGCTGATGCTCTGTTTTCAAGTTGAACGAAACCTTTTAATTCCCAAGGTATTCCTCGTTTGGTACTTTTCAACCTACCTGCATTGTGTCTTAAAATACGATCTTTTAAATCTTGCGTCTCACCACAATACCAGTGACTTAGTGATTCGCTATATAAAAAGTAAACGTAATGCATGGTTGGTTCGTTTATAATCATAAAAAAACCAGTCCATTAGGACTGGTTTTGTCGGGGTGGTCAAGCATCGGGCTTAGCGACCTTCACGCCACAGGCGTGACGCGATGACCGTTATCTGCAATCCACCTACAAATGCCTCTATTTTTGATTTGTTGTTCCAATGTCCTAGCTAATGCCCTGTTTTCAAGTTGAACGAAACCTTTTAATTCCCACGGTATTCCTCGTTTGGTACTTTTAGATCTACCTGCATTGTGTCTTAAAATACGGTCCGTTAAATCTTGCGTCTCACCACAATACGATTGACTTAGTGATTCGCTATATAAAAAGTAAAGGTAATGCATGGTTGGTTCGTTTATAATCATAAAAAAAACCAGTCCTAATGGACTGGTTTTGTCGGGGTGGCAGGATTCGAACCTGCGACCTCCTGCTCCCAAAGCAGGCGCGATGACCGGGCTACGCTACACCCCGAATTTTATTTAAGTCAGTTCGTACTGACTAGCTAATTACATGCGACCTTCACGCTGCAAGCGTGACGCGATGACCGGGCTACGCTACACCCCGAATTTTATTTAAGTCAGTTCGTACTGACTAGCTAATTACATGCGACCTTCACGCTGCAAGCGTGACGCGATGACCGGGCTACGCTACACCCAGAACAATAGTTTATCAAGTAAAAAACTTAAAATACTACTGTAAAAAAATTGCGGAGAGACAGGGACTCGAACCCTGGCGACGGTTACCCATCGACAGATTAGCAATCTGCTCCGTTACCACTCCGGCACCTCTCCTCTATTCTTATTGAACGTAACTTCTATTTCTAAAAGCGGATGCAAAAATAGCATAACTTTAGTTTTACACAAAGATTTGGGAGCGTATTTTAAAAAATAAAGGTAATAAATTCATTTCTAAATGTTTACATTTCAAAAATCATACATACAAGAAAAAAGCACCTCATTTTTTTTTATAAAAACGTATCAACGTTGTTTCACACCTCAAAAAACAGATAGATGCGCTGATTATAAAAAATCGATGTAATGCCAATTCTTTACAAAACCTTATTTTTGCAATAAAGTTAAGTGAATGAAAAAAGTTGTAATTGTCTCTTATGCACGCACACCGATAGGTAGCTTCTTAGGAAAATTTAGCTCTACCCCTGCAACACAATTAGGAGCCATCGCTATTAAAGGTGCATTAGATAAAATAAATTTAGACCCCTCTATAGTAGAAGAAGTGCTCATGGGCCAGGTTGTACAAGCTGGTGCAGGCCAGTCACCTGCTAGACAAGCTGCACTAAGTGCTGGATTGTCGCAAAATGTGCCATGTACTGCAGTAAACAAAGTATGCGCCAGCGGGATGAAAGCTATCATGATGGCCGCCCAAGCCATTGCCGTTGGAGACAGGGATGTTGTAATCGCCGGTGGTATGGAAAATATGAGCATGATACCCCATTATGTGCACATGCGACAGGGGCAAAAATTTGGTCCTGCAAGTCTTGAAGACGGGATGCAACGCGATGGGCTCGTAGACGTATATGACCAGCAGGCGATGGGTGTCCTTGCTGATTTATGTGCTAATGAGCACCAATTCTCACGTGAGGACCAAGATAATTTTGCTAAACAATCGTACACACGATCCAAAACAGCGTGGAGTACAGGAAAATTTAACAATGAGGTTGTACCAGTTTCAGTTGCACAAAGACGAGGTCCTGATTTAATTATTGACACTGATGAGGAATTTGAAAATGTTAATTTTGATAAGCTAGCAGACCTGCGACCAGCATTTACAAAAGATGGGACAGTGACAGCTGCAAACGCTTCTTCAATAAACGATGGTGCCGCTGCTCTTATACTAATGAGTGAAGAAAAAGCCGCAGAACTGAATTTAAAACCACTTGCGTACATAAGAAGTTATGCTGATGCTGCTCAAGAGCCAAAATGGTTTACGACTGCGCCTGCCAAGGCATTACCCCTTGCACTTGCAAAAGCAGGACTCTCAAAAGATGACGTAGATTTTTTTGAGCTTAATGAAGCATTTGCCGTTGTAGGATTAGCTAATATGAAACTCTTAGATATTCCAAATGAGAAAACTAATGTATATGGCGGGGCGGTTTCACTAGGCCACCCATTAGGCTGTAGTGGTGCCCGTATTGTGACTACACTTTTAAGCGTACTTAAGCAAGAAAATGGTAAAATAGGTGCAGCTGCCATTTGTAATGGCGGTGGCGGTGCTAGTGCAATTGTACTACAAGCGATATAATAAACTATGAAATACGGGGTTTGTTCCATTTCTATCGCACCGCTAAGGTTAGAAGCAAATGACACTAGTGCAATGGTTTCTCAAATGCTTTATGGTGAATACTTTAAAATTACCGAGTCTAGATTAAAATGGTCTAAAATAAGAATGGCCCACGACTCGTATGAAGGTTGGATAGACAATAAGCAATTTACAGAAATTGAAGCTGAGGCATATCACACCTTGGATAAGGGTAAGGATATATATCAAACAGAGTTAATCTCTTATGTAACCCATCAAAACAATACAAAAAGTTTATTAACTCTTGGAGCGCAATTATCTACGTCGAGTTTTTTGGGAGACCAAGTTACGCTTCCTATTAAAGACTCAGAAAATGAGCGGGCTATTGTGGTAAAAACTGCATTACTCTTGCTTAATAGCCCCTATCTGTGGGGAGGTAGGTCGCCATTAGGCATCGATTGTAGCGGCTTAACACAACTGGTATATCGACTGGCACATGTAAAGCTTTTAAGAGACGCTAGTCAACAAGCAACACAAGGAGAGCCATTGAGTTTTATTGAAGAGGCAGAAAGTGGGGATCTAGCTTTTTTTGATAATAACGAGGGCAAAATAACGCACGTCGGCATCATCATAAACGACAACTATATCCTTCATGCACACGGAAAAGTACGTATCGACATGATTGATCAAAGTGGAATTTTTAATCTAGAGTCAAAAAAACATACTCACAAACTAAGAGTTATAAAAAAAATAATCGCGTAAAAAAACCTTCTTAACGAAGGTTTTTTTTGTTGAAATAAGAGGATAATTACCCTATTTCTTTTCAAGTAATGCCGCTTTATCATCCATTTTAAAAATCTTATATATTTGAATAAGCGTGTTACGCACACCATCATCTTCAGGTTTCATTGTATTTGCTTTTTCTAGGTAACCCAATGCTGACTTATAAAACTCTTCTTGATCTGCTGCCGTTGTGGATTCTTCATTTCCCTTTTGAATATAAGCATTTGAAATATTTACATTAGCGGCAAAGTTTTCTGAATTTAACGCTAAGCTGCTTTTGTAGTATTTAATAACTTGATCCCAGTTACTCGTTTTTTGTGCAGCAAGTGCAAGGTTGTCATACACTTTTGGATCTTTTACATTTTTATCTAATTCTAAAGATGCCTTTTCATATTCTTCCATCATGTCTAGAGTCAAGTAGATATCGGCAAATTTCAACTTTAAACTTTCATCTTGTGGGAATTTTGCTTTGGCTCTTTCAAAAAAGTCCTTTGCTTTTTGTAGGTCACCCCCTTGTTTATAAAGCCATACGAGACTCAGAACAATATTACCGACTTCAGACGGTGAATCTTCATTGGTTGGTTTCACATATTCTTTAGAAATAACTCCTATATCGCGGGACTTCAAATTAGGGAATATTCTTTTTTCACCCGTAGCGACTTCAACGGCATAAAAAGAAGATTTAACCCCGGTAAAACCCTTGTCAAACAATACTTCAAAATGATTTGTCGCCTTCTTAAACTCTCCTGCATGATAATACAAAGAAGCTGCAATGTTAAGAATATCTAATTTAGATGTATCATCTTCGTATATAATGTCTAAAAGCCCAGCTGCCTCCACAAGCTTTCCATTTTTTGCCAACTCTTGCACAATTGCATACAGGCGATTATTTGCAGTAGAAATTAAAATGTCTGCGCCTGCTTTACGTTTGCTGTCTAAGGATACTGCTGTCCTTAAACTTTGTTTTGCTATAGCGATTTGATCTTCAGTTGCCTTACTTTTTGCAGCATCGCCAATTAACGTTTCTCCTTTGAAGTAATAATAGTCAGCTTTGGACTTTTCTTCAACAGCGTTCTCATCAATAGATTTTAAAATGGTGGCTGCTTCATAATACTTCTTTCCTTGCAAAGCTTTTTCAAGTTCTTTCAATTCCTTTTTTTGAGCTAAAGCAATGTTGGATATTACTAAAAATAAGAAGGCTATTTTAAACTTCATCTTGTATATTTTAAATTGTTTTACTTTGGTTATTCTTCGTTATCATCGATTGCAGGGGTTGAATCTGGATCTTCTTCAATACGTTCATCAACCTCTCCAACTTCAAGTTCGCTATCCGCTACCTCTTCTTCGTCGTTTACCACTTTAGCTACTGCCGCAATACTATCGTTACCTTTTAAATTGATAAGTCTTACTCCCTGGGTAGCGCGACCCATCACACGCAAATCTTTTACATTTAAACGTATTGCAACTCCTGATTTATTAATAATCATTAAACCATCTTCATCAGTTACATTTAAAAGTGCCACAAGACCGCCCGTTTTTTCGGTAACCGATATCGTTTTAACACCCTTACCGCCTCTATTGGTTTCACGATAATCTTCAAATTCCGAGCGCTTTCCATAACCATTTTCAGACACTACAAGAATGTTAGAACTGTTATCATTTACAGCAACCATCCCTATAACCTCATCATTATCATCGTCAAGTTTAACTCCACGCACACCGCTGGCATTTCTACCCATAGGTCTCGTTTTAGATTCGTCAAATCGTATAGCCTTACCACTGCGCAACCCTAACATCACATGACTATCGCCTGTTGTTAACTTAACCGACAATAACTCGTCACCATCGCGCACTGTTATCGCATTAATACCATTTGTACGCGGTCTCGAGTACTGCTCTAAGGTTGTTTTTTTAACAATTCCTTTTTTGGTTGCCATAATAAGGAAATGATTATTAATATAATCATCATCCTTAAGATCTTGCGTACAAATAACGGCCTTCACCTTGTCATCTTGCTCGATGTTAATAAGATTTTGGATTGCACGTCCTTTAGATGTTTTTGATCCCTCGGGCACCTCGTAAACCCGCATCCAGAAACATTTTCCTTTTTGTGTAAAGAACAACATGTACTGGTGATTTGTGCCCACAAACAAATCTTCAAGAAAATCCTCGTCCCTCGTGTTGCTTGCCTTTTGACCTACACCACCTCTATTTTGTGTTTTATATTCTGTGAGACTGGTTCTTTTTATGTAACCCGCATGAGAAATAGTTATGACTACTTGTTCATTTGCAATCATATCCTCCATACTAAAATCACCTCCTGCATACTCTATGGTAGACCTGCGATCGTCGCCATACTTATCTCTAACCTCTAACAACTCTTGTTTAATAATTTCCATACGTCGGTCTTTACTTGCAAGAATTTCTTTAAGATCAGCAATAAGCAACAATAAATCTTGGTATTCTGAACGCAGTTTGTCCTGCTCAAGACCTGTAAGTTGTCTCAATCGCATTTCGACGATCGCACGTGCTTGAATTTCAGAAAGTGTAAAACGTTCTATTAATCGTGTGCGTGCTTGTTCACCATCTTTACTAGCTTTTATTATCGCAATCACCTCGTCGATATTATCACTTGCGATAATAAGGCCTTCTAAAATGTGTGCACGCTCCTCTGCTTTGCGCAACTCAAAGGTGGTGCGGCGCACCACTACATCGTGCCTGTGTTCCACAAAATAGTGGATCATTTCTTTAATATTAAGCATTTGCGGTCTACCAGCGACCAGCGCAATATTGTTCACGCTAAAACTAGATTGTAGCGCCGTGTGCTTGTACAATTTATTAAGTACAATATTAGGTACAGCATCTCGCTTTAAAACGTAAACGATGCGCATTCCATTGCGGTCAGACTCGTCTCGTATCGTCGATATTCCTTCTAGTTTTTTATCATTGATAAGGTCAGCCGTTTTTTTAATCATGTCGGCTTTGTTGACCTGATATGGCAGCTCGTCCACAATAATGCATTCACGTCCCTTTACTTCTTCGGTGCGAGCTCTACCTCTTATGACAACACGACCCCGACCTGTATGCATTGCTTCTTTTACACCATCATATCCATAAATAATACCACCGGTAGGAAAATCAGGTGCAGTTATATGTGTAATAAGCTCATCAATGGTTATGTCATTATTTTCTATGTAAGCAATCGTCCCATTAACAACCTCAGTTAAATTATGCGGTGGCATATTGGTAGCCATACCCACGGCTATACCCGACGCACCGTTTATCAACAAGCTAGGGACTTTAGTAGGTAATACGGTAGGCTCGCTTAGCGTATCATCAAAGTTAAGCTGCATGTCAACCGTTTCTTTATCGATATCGGCAAGCATTTCTTCTGAAATTTTACGCATGCGCGCTTCCGTATAACGCATCGCCGCTGGTGGATCACCATCTACACTGCCGAAGTTACCCTGCCCATCTACCATCATATATCGCAACGACCACTCTTGTGCCATACGCACCATGGTATCATAGACCGATGTGTCACCGTGCGGGTGATATTTACCTAAAACCTCACCTACAATTCTTGCACTTTTTTTATAGCCACGATTAGACATCACCCCTAGCTCATACATACCGTATAAAACCCGTCTGTGCACAGGTTTTAAACCATCGCGCACATCTGGCAGGGCACGTGACACTATGACCGACATCGAGTAATCGATGTAAGCCGATTTCATTTCATCCTCAATATTAATTGGGATTAACTTCTCTCCATCTGCCATTTATAGTTCTTTTTTAGAATATTTAAAATCTAATCGCAAAGTAAGAAAATTTGTATGTTTAGAAGGGGTTACACGACACATAACTAGCGATTTTATTAACATTATAACGCATTGTGTGTGGATAAGTTTAACAATGCTTTAATTGCTTCAAAAAGACTGTGTTTAGTTCGCTTTCGCGAAAGCGAACAACCCATAATCCTACATTTTAAACATGGAATGCTTTTTGTCCAAAATAAAATTGTACTTTTCGACTAACGAAGATAAAAATATGGACGATAATTTTTCACCAAGAGTTAAAGACGTCATTGCCTACAGTAAAGAAGAAGCGTTAAGGTTGGGGCATGACTTTATAGGGACCGAGCACCTGATGCTGGGAATACTGCGAGACGGCGATGGTAAGGCTATTGCTATCCTTTCTAAACTCATTATAGATTTAGATGTGTTGCGACGCAAAGTCGAGATTTTATCTCCTGCAAACAGCACCACTACCATTGCATTAAACGAAAAGAAAAACTTGCATTTAACCAGGCAAGCTGAACGTGCGCTTAAAACAACATTTCTAGAAGCTAAGCTATTTCAAAGCACTTCTATAAACACTGCACACCTATTGTTATGTATCCTGCGCAACGAAAATGACCCTACTACAAAGCTGCTTAACAAGTTGAGCGTGGACTATGACAATGTAAAAGAGGAATTTAAGGCTTTGCTTTCACAAGAAAACGGTTTCACAAACGACGAGCCTAGCGCAAGCACCTATAGAGATGACGATAGCGGCGACCAGGGGGGTGATGACGGCGGTGATAACCTATTCTCGCAAAGCGCTGAGAAAAAAGGCAACCGGAAATCTAAAACACCAGTTTTAGACAACTTCGGTCGGGACTTGTCAAAAATGGCCGAAGACGGCAAACTAGACCCCGTGGTAGGTCGTACCGAAGAAATACAACGAGTTTCCCAAATTTTAAGCCGTCGTAAAAAGAACAATCCATTACTTATAGGCGAACCAGGTGTAGGTAAAAGCGCCATTGCTGAAGGATTGGCACTACGTATTTTTCAGCGTAAGGTGTCTCGTATTTTGTATGACAAGAGGGTTATAACATTAGACCTTGCAAGCCTCGTGGCTGGAACAAAATATCGCGGCCAGTTTGAGGAACGCATGAAAGCCGTAATGAATGAACTTGAAAAAAATGATGATGTCATCTTGTTTATAGACGAGATACACACCATCGTGGGTGCTGGAGGTGCTGCTGGCTCTCTAGACGCTTCAAATATGTTTAAACCGGCACTAGCGCGCGGCGAGATACAATGTATAGGTGCAACCACGCTAGACGAGTACCGCAACAGTATTGAAAAAGATGGTGCCCTAGAACGCAGATTCCAAAAAGTAATCGTAGAACCAACATCGGAAGAAGAAACGATTACCATTTTACACAATATTAAGGACAAGTACGAAGAGCACCACAACGTCACCTATACCGACGAGGCTATTGTAGCCTGTGTAAAACTAACAAACAGATACATGACCGACCGTTTTCTACCAGACAAAGCAATCGATGCACTAGACGAGGCGGGCTCGCGTATTCATATAAATAACATCGCTGTCCCTAAACAAATTCTAGAAATAGAAAAACAACTTGAAGATGTTAGAGAGCAAAAGAATGAGGTTGTTAAAAAACAGCGTTATGAACAGGCTGCAAAACTGCGCGACGATGAGAAAAAACTAGAAAAAGCCCTAGAGGACGCACAAGCTGCCTGGGAAGAAGCATCTAAACTGCACCGCGATACAGTTACCGAAGACAACGTGGCCGAAGTGGTAAGTATGATGAGTGGTATACCCGTGAGTAGAATAGCTACTAAGGAACTTAAGAAATTAAAGGACCTTAATGAGACCATTGGCAAACTAGTTATAGGTCAGGAAAAAGCTGTAAAGCAGGTTGTAAAAGCTATTCAGCGCAATCGTGCTGGACTTAAAGACCCTAATAAACCCATAGGATCTTTTATCTTTTTAGGACAAACAGGTGTAGGAAAAACGCAACTTGCAAAAATTCTTGCTAAAGAACTTTTTGATACCGATAGTGCGCTCATACGTATAGATATGAGTGAATACATGGAGAAATTTGCTATTTCTAGATTGGTAGGTGCACCCCCGGGATATGTAGGATATGAAGAAGGTGGTCAACTTACTGAAAAAGTAAGACGCAAACCGTATGCAGTGATATTATTAGACGAGATAGAGAAAGCACATCCAGATGTATTTAATATGTTGCTACAGGTGCTTGATGATGGTTATCTAACAGATAGTTTAGGTCGCAAAATTGACTTCAGAAACACCATCATCATCATGACCTCTAATGTCGGGGCACGTAAACTGACAGATTTTGGTACCGGTCTAGGCTTTGGAACTGCTGCTAAAAAAAGTGCAATCGAAGAAGATTCACGAGGTATTATTGAAGCAGCACTTAAAAAAACCTTTGCACCAGAGTTTCTCAACCGTATCGACGACGTTATTATGTTTAATGCGTTAGAGCGCGAGGATATCCAGAAAATAATTCAAATAGAATTAAAGAAACTTGTAGAACGTATAGACGGCCTGGGGTATAATTTACGCCTATCTGATGAAGCAAAAGACTACATTGCCGAAAAAGGATTTGACAAACAGTACGGCGCAAGACCTTTAAAAAGAGCCATTCAAAAATATGTGGAAGATGCCCTTGCCGAAGAGATTGTCAATAGTCAAATAAAAGAAGGCGATACTATTTTTATGGATTTTGACAAGGAGAAAGATGCCCTAGCCATTAAAATAGAAAAATCACAGGAAGAAAAAACAACGGAGTAAAAACCTCTATATTTATTTTTTAAAACCGTTTTGAGTTGCTACTTAAAACGGTTTTTTAATAGATAAATCCATGCTTAATGAAACAGCGAGGTCGGTTCTAATGGTGTGTTTTTTAAAAAAGAGTACGCCCTTAAAATATCGTCATGCAGCACCCTGTCCTTGTCATGGGTAGCAACATGCAATCTAAATGATTTATAGAACGATGCAACACTACCTGACAAAGCTAACTCTCTAAAATCCAATGCTTGCGCCGCCGCAAGCAACTCAATAGCAAGAATATTCCATGTGTTTTCTAAGACGCGATGGCCTTTTGTAGCCGCATTTGCGCCCATACTTACATGGTCCTCTTGACCATTAGAAGAAACAATACTATCCACGCTCGCTGGGCTGCACAATTGCTTGTTTTGGCTAACAATGCTTGCGGCTGTGTATTGTAAAATCATAAGACCGCTATGCAAACCCGGATTTTTAGATAAGAAGGACGGTAAACCCCTACCACCACTTAATAGCTGAAATGTGCGACGCTCGCTTATATTGCCTAGTTCGCTTAGAGCGATAGCAAGAAAATCCAGCCCAAGCGCCAGTGGTTGTCCATGAAAATTTCCACCACTTATGATTGTTCCCGACTGTGGGAAAATATTTGGATTATCGGTTACAGCATTTACTTCGGTTAGGATGGTGTTTGTAAAAAATTGTAAGGTATCCCACGTGGCACCATGGACTTGTGGTATACATCTAAAACTATAGGGATCTTGTACGTTTTCGTTTTTACCGCTGGTTGTTTTAAGATGTGGAATAAGCGTTCTGATAAGTTTTGCGCTGCGCAACTGTCCCACATGTGGACGTATTAGATGAATACGCTCGTCAAAAGGCGCCATATCACATTTAAAACCTGTTAATGACATCGCAGCAACAACGTGAGACAAATACCACAACTCGTGCGCTTCTAATAGTTGAGCCACGCCATAAGCCAGCATAAATTGCGTACCATTGATAAGCGCAAGTCCTTCTTTGCTCTTTAATTTAATGGGGTCCAACCTTAATTCTTGCAAAACGGCAGCAGCTGCACAACGTTTCCCTTTAAAATACACCTCGCCCTCGCCTATTAGTGGCAAACTTAAGTGTGCAAGAGGCGCTAGGTCGCCGCTAGCACCCAAAGAACCCTGCTCAAAAACCACCGGCAGGATATCGTTATTAAACATAAAAACAAGACGCTCTACCACCTCTAGACTCACGCCACTATGTCCAAATGATAAACTTTGAATCTTTAAAAACAGCATAAGCCGCACGATATGTGCTGGAACTACATCACCTGTCCCGCACGCATGTGACACCAGCAAATTATATTGTAACTGTTCTAATTGTGTATGATCTATATGCGTATTGCACAAACTACCAAACCCAGTATTGACACCATAGACAACCTCGCTATCTGGCTTGCTAAAAGAATCATCTAAAAAGCTACGGCATGTTTGAATGGCCTGTTTAACCTCTACCGATAAAGATAGTTGCACCTTTTGGCGATAAATAATAAGTAAATCGTTTAAATGCAGTTCCCTACGATTAATTACATGGTGCATAGTGCATAAATAAAAGTTATGCAATGATACGTTAATTAGGCATAATCAATCGCAATACGACACAGTGCGGCGCTTTCTGCACCTGGGAAACCGATTTTATTTGTGCCCTTAAAGTGAATTGCCACAGTTATATCACGATACGTCTATTGTAAAAGGTCTTCATATACCGCAGTCATGTGTTAAATAATTGGCTGCATACCAGTCAATAAGCTGTTCGTGCCATGGAGCACTATTTAAAAATGCAGGTTTGTGAGGTGTTCGCTTTCGCGAAAGCGAGATCCTTACCTACGCCCTGTTTACCTACACATGCATTTTAGAAAAAAGCAAATTGCATAATTTTAACCATCCTAAGGCAATTGTACCACGATAATGTTTAGGCTAAAAAGCTATTGAAGTACCTTTGCACTTATTAATGATAAACGTCCATGAAAAACACAGCACTTACAAATACACACACGTCGCTAGGCGCAAAAATGGTTCCCTTTGCAGGATTTAATATGCCAGTACAATATGAAGGCGTAAATGCAGAGCACGCAACGGTGCGCAACAATGTAGGCGTTTTTGATGTGTCACACATGGGTGAGTTTCTTATATCTGGACCCAACGCACTTAGCCTGGTTCAACGCGTCTCGTCTAACGATGCACAAAATCTTACAGTAGGTAAAGCACAATATGCTTATATGCCAAATGCCACCGGTGGTATTGTAGATGACATGATTGTTTATAAATTAAAAGAAGACGAATACCTACTGGTGGTTAACGCATCTAACATAGATAAGGACTGGGCGCACATTACCGCACAAAATACCATGAATGCCTTGATGACAAATTTATCTGACGAGTACTCGCTGCTAGCGATACAGGGTCCTAAAGCGGTAGAAGCCATGCAATCGCTAACAGATGTTGCTTTGGGCGATATTGCATTTTATCATTTTGAAGTAGGTAAATTCGCTGGTATTCAAGGTGTTATTATAAGCGCAACAGGATACACTGGATCAGGCGGATTTGAGATTTATTGCAAGAATAGTGATGTACAACAAATATGGGATCGCGTTTTTGAAGCGGGTGCATCCTATGGTATCAAGCCTATAGGTCTAGCTGCACGTGACACTTTACGATTAGAAATGGGATACTGTTTGTATGGTAATGATATAGACGACACGACCTCTCCATTTGAAGCTGGATTAGGATGGGTGACAAAGTTTACAAAAGATTTTGTAAACCACGAGCAGCTGCTGCAACACAAGGAAAATGCTGTAAATCGCAAGCTCGTTGGCTTTCAAATGAATGAGCGCGCTGTACCTAGAGGCGGTTATGAAATTAAAAACGAGCAAGGACAGGATCTGGGCATGGTAACGAGCGGCACTATGTCACCATCGTTAAATATAGGAATAGGGATGGGCTATGTACCCACAGCAAATGCAGTACCTGGCAGCACCATTTACATACAAATACGTAAAAACTTAATTCCTGCGACGGTTGTGAAATTACCTTTTTATAAAAGTTAAACTCCCCTTTTTTGAATCGTATCCTTATTTTAGGTGGTAGTGGATTTGTAGGCGGCGCGTTGTATAAAGAATTGTCACCTTTTTATAATGTGCATTGTACCTACAACAACGCGGCAATCCAACTTGAGAAAAATATGCATTTCCATGAATTTGACATGGAAACCGAGGATGTGTTTATTTTACTAGATAACCTAAAACCACAATTTATTATAAGCGCAGTACGAGGCAACCCAAATGCACAGATTGCGCTGCACCAACGGCTTATTTACTGGAGTAACCTTAACGATAGCCGTATCATTTTTATGTCTAGCGCAAATGTTTTTGACAGGTTTACAAATTACCCCAGTTATGAAAACGACAAAACACTGTCTGAAAGCATCTATGGTCGATTAAAAATTAAAATAGAAAACGATCTTTTAAGCATGGCACCTAACAAATATGTGATTTGTAGGATTCCTATGATTTATGGGCATAACTCTCCTCGAATTAAAGAAATAAAAACAAACTTAGAACGAGGTCAAGCGATAGAAGTTTTCCCAAATGTGGTCTTAAACGCTACGTTTATAGATAAGTTAGCCAGCCAAGTTCATTATATCATAAATAGACGTCGCCGTGGGATTTTTCATCTAGGTAGTAATGACCTGGTGCATCACATGGATTTAATAAGTGACATTTGTAGTTATTTAGGGACTCCATTTCCTTTACTTAAACAAGTGTACGATTCTAACGAGGATAGACATCTAGCAGTTTTACCTAAAGATAATTTACTGCCTAAGCATCTGCAATTAACGATCCTGGATGTGGTAAAAAGTTCTAAAGCAATAGGTTAATCGTTAAAAACTGGGGTAACCTCATACCCTTGCTCTTCTAACAAATTGACAACACCGCTTGCACCTGCAAGATGCGCAGCCCCCACCCCATAAAATGCTGGTTGTCTGGAGGAAATTTCTGCAATACGCGGGATCCAACTCTTGTTACGTGTGTGTAAAATTGCATCACTATGGTTCATCAGGTCGGCAAAATCTTCCTGCATTATATGCATTAGCTCGGTAACATTTTGTTGCTGATAGACTTTTTGCATTTGTACAAATAAGGCTTTGTCTTTTTCTATGCCGTCTATTGCTTTTTTTAAAAAATTTCTAACCTGCTCTTCTAATGGTATTTTGTTAAATGCCGATAGCTGGGCATCTACCTCTTCTAGGCCTAAAATTTCTTTGTTTTCTTTAGATGCGTGAGCCATTAAATTTGCCTCAATAGATTGTACCGGACAATCTAATAAAGCAGGTATCAGTAAACTTTCTAACATAAGCGGGATCATTTTATCTACCTGCGCTAGCCCCATGTCTATGTGAGTTTTTAAGTAGGTATTTAATAACGCCGCCTCATCATCAGTCAGATACTTTGAAATAGATTCGTCATTTGGCAACATCATGCCTTTCATGACCTCGGCTTGTAATGTTGGACTGTCCATGTCTAGTTCAAGTACCACGACTTGTGTGTTAGCGAGTGCTTCCTCTACTTTTTCGGGGAGCGTGGCGTCGCACAACACATGCATGGTTCCATAGATATAGCTGGTGGCAATACCATTACCCTCTACTTTCCACAGGAGTGCATTGTCGATTTCAGTTTCCTGCGCTCGAACACTTAAGGTTACTAAAAATAGTACAAGGATTGTAAGAATTTTTTTCATAGATAAAACTTAAAGTGGTTGGATTTTTAAAACTTGAATCACCTTATGGAATATACTTATTGTCACCCCAGTGTGGTTTGCGCTTTTCTAAAAAAGCATCGCGACCCTCGCGTGCCTCGTCGGTCATGTATATCAATCGGGTCATTTCACCTGCAAAAACTTGTTGCCCCACCATACCATCATCGGTCGCATTCATGGCAAATTTTGCCATTTTAATAGCGGTAGGCGATTTTTTTAGAATTTCTTGTGCCCATGCAAATGCAGTAGCGTCCAGTTCCTCGTGCGGGATTACAGCGTTAACCATTCCCATATCCATCGCTTCTTGTGCGCTGTAGCTTTTACCTAGGAAAAAGATCTCTCTTGCTTTTTTTTGGCCTACCATTTTGGCCAGATATGCACTGCCATAACCTGCATCTACACTGGCAACATCGGTATCAGTTTGTTTAAAAATGGCATGTTCTTTACTCGCTAGTGTCAAATCGCAAACAACATGCAAACTATGACCACCACCTACTGCCCAGCCTGGTACAGCGCAAATAACAACTTTGGGCATAAATCGTATCATTCGTTGCACTTCTAATATATTTAACCGACCCGTTCCAGCATCGTCCTTGTAACCATCGTGACCACGGGCATTTTGATCACCACCGCTGCAAAAAGCCCAGCCACCATCTTTTTGCGAGGGTCCCTCGCCAGTTAAAATTACTGCACCTATGGACAGGTCTTCTTGCGCGTCATAAAACGCTTTAATAAGTTCGGCTACGGTTTGTGGTCTAAAAGCATTGCGTACCTCGGGACGATTAAAGGCAATACGGGCGACACCGTTGCATTTTTTGTATGTTATATCTTGAAATTGCAGGGCTGTTTTCCAGTCGGGTGTTGTCATGGGTTCCATTTTGGTTTTCAAAGATACGCTGCCTTATTTATACCACACCCGTATTACCTGCAACATGTACACAAAACCGCTGTGCATGTTGATACGTTGTGCACTAGTGTTTTTAGCATTCACGTCGGTCATGGGAAGGAGTAGCGTTTCTACGTTTATAATTTCCCTGTTGTAATTTGATCTAATCCAGTCGTTAGCTCGTTCTAAAACAACAGTTGTAGGTTCAAATTCATTACCCGTCCAAAACTTTTTTGTGGTTACGGCGGGTTTAAAATCTATAAAATGTAGTTTACTAGTCATGCAACGTTAGTAGCAGTTGGCTTGTAAATGTTACGCTTTCGCGAAAGCGAGCAATAACAACCCCGCGATTTACAAATAAACGGCAGGGAATAAACATGATACCTATGACAACGAATTGGCAGTTTCAAAAATTTTGTTGAACAATTTTATGTTAATGTTACACAAGAACGGTGGCCAAGTCGTAATTTTACCGCATGAGTGAAAAGAAAAAACCGGACTCGGTTGTTTATGACGAGGAAAGTGGCACCTACAACGCCGCACTTCTTCCCTATTCTAGCGGGGTGGCAGCGCCTAAAATCACAACGCCTGACATCACATCATGGAAGCAAAATAATATCAATCGCGTAAACCACGAGATTAAATCGCAATTTGACCAGCTTAAAGCGCAATACGAGGCGATGACCAGTCAGTACGAGGATAATCAGCTGGTATATGGTGCTAAATTTTCTTTTGAACCCATCGTGGGTGAAACCTATCACCTCTATATAGACCGCAAGGGTGGCCACTTCTTATCGGTCATCGCACCAGCCGAATGCAGTTGGGAGCACGCAGGTAGTTTTAGGCTTTCTAGTGACAAGCTATGGGGGCGTATCGCTAGCTAATTTTTATTTGTACAAATCACTGATTTACAAGGTTTTTTAATAAACATTTAGTTTTTTATAATTTTTTAAACTAAAAAATTAGTTGAAACTAAAATATTAGTTATATTTGAACTAATAAATTAGTTACAATGAAAACACTCACCACTGCCGAAGAAGAAATCATGCAAGTACTATGGAAGTTACAAGAAGCAAATGTAGCAGCCATTATAGACCGCCTGCCCGAGCCTAAACCAGCGTACAATACCGTTTCTACTATTATACGCATCCTAGAATCTAAAGAAATTGTGGACTATCGCAAGGAAGGTCGTGGGCATATTTATTTCCCAAAAGTCACTAAAGAAGCGTATACCAAAGCGACGACCAATAAAATTGCAAGTGATTATTTTAAAGGATCTTATAAAAGCATGGTGTCCTTTTTTATGCAGCAAGAGGACCTAACGGTAAATGACCTGGAAGAATTATTGAACGAAATTAAAAACAAGAAGTCATGATAATACACGCACTGCAAAGCACCTTGCTTTATGCCGTATTTTACGGCTGTTATTTGCTATTTCTTAAAAAGGAAACTTTTTTTCAATTTAACAGATTTTACCTGATTGCTATCCCGTTTGTAGCATTGCTGTTGCCGTTATTGCAATTACCTCTAAAACCACCTGTTGAGTTCTTTACAGCTGCAAACAATAAAGTGTACACAACTGCCGCAGAAACCATAATGACAGAAGCTGTTGTCTTAGAAAATCGCGGAGTCATTCACATAACCACTCCAATTAATTGGGATAATGTCATCATAGGATTTTACTTAGTAGGGATGATTTGTGCATTTGTTTTTTGGTGTTACAAACTAGCGATCATTGCCACATTTGTAGAAAAATCCACTCCTATTTATAAAAAAGGCTATCGCATTATGGAAAGTAATCTGGTACAGGGTGGCTTTTCATTTTTAGATATGATTTTTATAAATCCAAATACTAACTACAATTTCAATAAAATGATTATCAACCACGAACTTGTACATGTACGACAGCGACACAGTTGGGACCTGATAATTCATGAATGTGTGCGTGTGGTTTTTTGGTTTAATCCGCTGCTACTGTTTGCGCATCGCGATTTACAAACAACGCATGAATTTATTGTTGATCAACAGCTTGCAAGTCCTGACGTCACAACTTACAAAATACAATTGATACAGTCTATTATGAATTGTCCAGAATATGCCTTAACCAACTCATTTTACAAATCTTCTTTCATTAAAAATCGTCTTGCCATGTTACAAAAATCCAACAGTCCGCTTTACAGAATATTTAAACTTGTCGCCTTACTTCCTATAATAGCGATAACAATAAGTTATAATGCAGTGGGACAAACTGCTCCCGCAAACACATCTATGTCCCAACAAAAGACCATTGAGAACAAGCTACAGCAAGACTATCCTAAATTGTCAGAATTTGAGTATGGCAAGATTGATTTTACAGTAGGACTCACACGAGAAGAGCTTGAGTTGTATCAAAACAGAAAAAAACTGAATGAAATAATGCACCGTGATGAATTTAGAAAGTACATCAACTCTACAGAATCTCTTAAAGTTTCAAAATTTGCAAGTATTATGTCTGCTAACGGTTTTACAGTCGTTAGAGATGATAAAGGTGAAAATAATCTGATCGAGATTCACGAGACATTAGTGTCGTCATCAACATCCACGAGCAGTTTAGGAAAGCACTTTAAAAAAGGCATGAGCAATTTGGAATATAGAGCTGTTCTAAGACAAATAGAACGTGACAAGCCACTAAGCGATTTTATAATTTCAGAGAAGATGATTGAAGTTATGGAAAGTCATTTCAGCACCGAAGGAAACAACAACGTTAACAAATTTGTAGCACCCGAAATAGTTATACCACCTAATAAAATTCCTACTGAAATTAGTACAGATGTTCCTTTTAATGTTGTTTATAAGGTGCCTTTATTAGAAACATGTTCTGAAAAAATGAACGAAATCAATGAAATAAAAAAATGTGTGAACGATCAAATTTCTAAACATGTCAACGAGCATTTTAACACAGGTATTCTTTCAAAAGATTTAAAAGATAGGCACTTCATTGCGGTACAATTTAAAATAAACAATGAGGGCAACGTAGAAGATATCATCGCAAAATCAAAATTCAAAGAACTTCAAATAGAAGCGATTAGAGTCATAGAACTGTTACCTACATTTATTCCTGCAGAGTTGGAAAACGGAGAAAAAGTAGGTGTTATTTACTCGTTTCCTATCGTTTTTACAGTCAAATAAAAAATTTTACTATTAAAAAAGGCAAACTCCAATCAGTTTGCCTTTTTTTATGCACTATTTTTAAATGGATTTTTAAATTGGAGGTGTCTCGCTTTCGCGAAAGCGAAATAACCAACCACAAAATCCAACTTATCTATTTAACTCAATGAACTTACTTTCAATTATTTACAAAAAATAGAGGAAAAATATTCTAAAAACACTACTTTGTTTTACATAGTAGTGTAACAAAATAAACACTGCCACGTCATATGGATATTACCATTAAACAGAAGTCATGAAAACAAACAAATCGACAAGCTATCATTACACAAATCATGTGATACGCATAAGACCTTATAATGATTTGGTATTAGGTCGCACAAACGAAATTTTAAAATAAACTAACACTAATTAAAAACAACCATTATGAAAACGAACGCAGGATTTTTAAACGCAGATCAACAAACAGGAAACCGCATAAGCAATCTTTTAACCTATGCCGATGCATGGAACGCAAAAAGACGTTATCGCCACAGGTAATGCACCATTTATTTGAATAAGCCCCAAAGACCTGCAAAGTATGCGGGTCTTTTTTATTTTTAATAACTTTAAATCATGGGCAAAGTAGTATTTTTAGACCAAACCGCGGGACTATGAAATCGGTATTTTTTCTAACACTAACAATCTTTTTATCAATAAGTTGCAAAAGCAACAACAATGGTACAAAACAAACACAGGACAATCCAGTTGCAACACCGCAACAGGGCGACGCTTCAACTTTACAAAAAGTCCCTAATGTTAGAAACATACCGTTAATTGCCGATCAAAAACAATACACCGTGACACCCGTGGTAACAGGTTTAACCATTGCGTGGGGAATGTGCTGGTTGCCCAACGGCAACCTGATATATACCGAAAAAGAGGGCGCACTTTACCGACATGACGGCACAAAAAGCTATCCTATTAAAAATGTACCGGCAGTTTACACCCGCGGTCAGGGTGGTTTATTAGATGTTACCACACATCCCAACTTTAAAGAAAATAACCTGATTTATATATCCTATGCCAGCCCCGAAGGTGACAACAACGGTGGGAATACGGCTATTGCACGAGCGGTGTTAAAGAATGACGCGTTAACAAATTTACAAGTACTTTACAAGGCAACACCCAACACTAAAAACGGCGTCCATTTTGGCAGTAGGTTTGCATGGGACCGCGACGGTTTCTTATATTTTACTATGGGCGAGCGTGGAGAACGCGATATAAACCCACAGGATATAACCCGAGACAACGGTAAGGTTTATCGCATTCACGATGACGGCCGCATACCTGCCGACAATCCTTTTGTAAAAGAGCAAGGAGCTAAAACGGCCATTTATACCTATGGAAATAGGAACCCGCAGGGGATGGTCGTGCATCCTAAATCGGGAGCCATCATCGCGCACGAGCACGGTCCAGAGGGTGGTGACGAGATTAACATAATAAAAGCAGGTGTTAATTACGGTTGGCCAGTCATAAGCTATGGCGAGGAATATGGCGGTGGTGTTTTTGCAGAAAACACGCAAAAAGAAGGCATGGCACAGCCATTTTACTATTGGGTGCCTAGCATTGCTCCTAGTGGTTTTGCGATTATAGACAATGCCGATTATGGCGACTGGAATGGTAATTATCTCGTGGGTTCTCTTAAGTTTCAGTACCTAGAAATGCTTACAGTTAATGAAACAGGCGTCATAAAACGAGAAAAATTGGTTGAAAACTTAGGTAGATTGCGCGATGTTAAAATTAGCCCCGATGGTATTATCCATATAAGTGTAGAAGGCAAAGGAATTTATACGATTACTAGAACATAAAATTTAAACAATGAATATATTTCAAAAAAGCATCGGTTTTCTAGCGATACTCACTGCCGCTAGTTGTGGTGACGCAAAAAAAGAAACGAATACGGCGGCAAGCGCATCAACGGTAGTTGAAAATATAGCAAAAGACCCGCTGTCGCAAAGCGTTGCGCGTGGTAAGGCTGTTTACAGTGAGTTGTGTGTCACCTGCCATCTTAATAACGGTAAGGGTGTTGCCGGTGCTTTCCCGCCACTAAATCCGTCGGACTGGCTTACCGAGAAAAGAGCAGAGAGTATTCACGCGCTGAAATATGGTCTTAAAGGTCCCATAAAGGTCAACGGACAAGCTTATGACAACGTCATGCTCGCGCAAGGACTGGATGATCAGGAAATTGCAGATGTGATGAATTACACCATTCAAACCTGGAATAAAGGTAAAATGGTCACCCTAGAAGAGGTGAAGGCTGTTAAAAAGTAAAACTCGCAGTGTTTAAGCTATTCCGTTTTACAAGAAAGTGAACTGCGATTTTTAAACGATTTAAAAAAATAAACGCCAGACTTTACAGGTCTGTAGATGTGGAGCTTTATCAATCAATAATCACCTTATACTGCTCGCTCTCTATCACGTTTACATCAATAATTTTATCGGCATTTTGCAGTAATCGCTGGCAATCTGGGCTGAGGTTGCGCAAGTGTACTGTTTTATCCACTTTTACATAACGCTCGGTTATTTTATGCAGTGCTTCAATGGCCGACATGTCTACGACGCGGCTGTCGGTAAAGTCGATAATCACTTCTTTAGGGTCATTTAATACATCAAACTTTTCGTTAAAAGCCGTCACCGACCCAAAGAACAACGGCCCATAAATTTCATAACGCTTTACACCATTTTCATCTATAGACTTGCGCGCTCTTATGCGTTTTGCATTATCCCATGCAAAAACCAATGCAGCAATGATAACACCTATGATAACAGCGAGCGCTAGATCGTGTAAAAAAATTGTAACAAGCGTTACAACGACCATGACAAAAACATCGGATTTAGGCATTTTATTAAACGTTCTTAAACTCGCCCATTCAAAGGTGCCTAGCGCTACCATGATCATAAGTCCTGTAAGTGCCGCCATGGGCAATTGTTCAATCAGACCAGCACCGTACATCACAAACAGTAGCAGTGCCACCGCGGCAACAATACCAGACAGTCTCGCGCGAGCACCATTAGAAACATTAATAAGACTTTGTCCTATCATGGCACAACCACCCATGCCCGAAAAGACACCTGATAAGATATTTGCAGCACCTTGCGCAAGTGCTTCTTTATTACCATTACCGCGAGTCTCGGTAAGCTCGTCTACGATATTTAGCGTTAATAAACTTTCAATAAGGCCCACTCCAGCAACAATTGCTGCATACGGAAAAATGAGTACTAACGTTTCCCACGTAAATGGAACACTAGGAAGGTGAAATGGAGGGAAGCCACCTTGTATAGAAGCGATATCGCCTACTGTTTTTGTATCAATACCCAAGCCAGCAACAACGCCAAAAACAACCAAAATCGCGACTAAAGAGGCTGGAATAACCTTATTAAGCTTAGGTAATCCCCAAATTATAAGTATGGTTAACAATATTAATCCTGTAAACAAATACAACGATTGCCCAGTTAACCAGTTACCTGAATCGTCTTTAAACTGGTCCAGTTGTGACATAAAGATGATAACCGCAAGACCATTTACAAAACCAAAAATAGCAGGATGTGGCACGAGGCGCATCAACTTACCCATTTTTAAAATTCCGGCGAGCATTTGTAAAATCCCCGCGAGCACCACTGTGGCAAAAATATACTCTGCCCCATGAGACAATGCTAATTCAACAATGACCACGGCAATGGCGCCGGTGGCACCCGAAATCATTCCTGGACGACCACCAAAAATAGAGGTGATTAATCCCATGACAAACGCTGCATACAGTCCTGTTAACGGCGACAACCCTGCAATAAGCGCAAATGCAACAGCCTCAGGTATTAATGCGATTGCGACCGTGAGTCCAGATAAAATTTCGGTTTTTGCGCTTGTTTCAGAGCCTTTGCTGAATAAATTGATAACTTTTTGGTATTCGTTTTTTGATTTTTGACGGTATAATCGTGCGTATTTTTTCATAATATTGATTGATTCAATCAGCATCCTGATTGATTTAAACTAATAAATTTATTTTGTGAGAGTAATTACCTGAGGTAGTAATCTGGTGTGCTATATTAGATCTATGGCGGTGTAACCCCTGGCAATAAATATGTAGAATATATTTTGATCACGTTCTTTTTAAGAAGCTGCAAAAGTACAATAAATATTTTAAGTGAAAATGGCGCCCACGAGCAATGACTTAACGTTTTAGATGTACTTCATAAAACGCGGTGTTTTTAAAGTGTTCGCTTTCGCGAAAGCGAACCAAAACAACCCCAATTTTATATTACACATAATTTTAAGAATAAACAGCCTTGCAAGGTTTTAAAAGTAGTGTAATCGCACTATTTTGGTCGGTATACAAACTATATTTCAACCATGAAAGACGTTCTTTAGACACTTAAATGTACCTACAAACAATTGCAAACATGACCTTTTCCAAAAACATAATGCTGAGCCTTTTAACCACTTTTATAAGCACAGTTGCTGTTGCACAAGTTAAGGGGAAAATCGTAGATGAATTAGGGCAACCACTAGAATATGCCACCGCTGCACTTTTTAAACAAGAAAATAATGAGTTGTTTGCTGGTGTTATAACCGATGTAGATGGAAACTTTCTTATTGCAAACGTTAAAAAAGGTATCTACAAACTCGAAGTATCTTTTATAGGCTATGATACAAAAATCGTGAGCGACATAGAGGTAAGTGGACCCAATGCTTTAAAAGATTTAGGCGCTTTACAGCTTTCGTTTAACAATACCCTGGAGGGTGTTGAGATTAAAGCAGAAAGTGCTACCGTGCGTAATAAGATAGATCGTCAAGTTTTTAATGCTGATAAATTTAAGAATGCACAAGGTGGATCGGGAATAGATGTTATAAGAAACCTACCGGCGGTAAGCATCAACAGCCAGGAAGAAATAAGCGTGCGCGGCAGTACTGGATTTATGGTTTTACTTAATGGTAAACAGGTACAAGGGAGCGCAAGTGCATTACTCGCGCAGTTACCAGCAAATTCCATAGAACGTGTAGAAATCATCACTGCACCGTCAGCCAAATATGACCCTGAGGGTAAAGCCGGCATTATGAACATTATTACCAAAAAAGGTGCTACAAATGGAGCATACGGTCAGGTAAATGTGCGAGGCGGACTGCCATCTATGGAAACCTATGGTAACGATAAAGCGCATCAGCGATATGGTGTAGATGCTACATATAATATAAAAAACGATAAATGGAACGTCTCTTTAAATGCAAATTACCAGCGCAACGATATAGGTGGGCGGCGTGAGGGCGACGTCTTTACCATTATAGATGATGTACGAACACAATTCCCATCTACTGGCGAGCGCAGTACCGACGAGATTAACTACAGCGGTAGATTGAGTATAGATTATACACCCGACTCTACAAATGTTTTTACCCTAGGGTTATTTGCTGGTAAACGCAGTAAAGACAGGCTTGCAGACATTGTTTACTTTGACAACCGCGCGGTGTCGCCAGCCGATAGCGACAACAGGCTCTATACTTTTCAATATTTTAACCACAATTTGCGCGAACGTCAAAGTGATTTTGCTTTAGGAAGTTTAGACTATGCGCATATTTTTACAGATAGCTCCACGTTAAATGCTTCTATTTTATATGAATATACCTTGTTAGGTGGCCCAACGGTGAATCAAAACCTGGGATTTCCCGACACATCCATACTTTTTCAGGATGAATTCAACACAAACAACAATCCCCTTTATGGGACACGTTTTCAAGTAGATTATCAATTTTATCCTAGCGAGTCGAGCACTGTAGATGTGGGTTATCAATTTAGATACCTGGATCATACCGGTGACTTTTTATATGAGCGACGCACAAGTTTTGACGACGATTTTGCACTAGTTCCAGAATTTTCTAGTGAGGTAAACTTAAAAAGAATTATTCACGCAACCTATGGTCAGTTTTCTGGAAAAAGCGGTAAATGGGATTACACGGCTGGGGCGAGACTTGAAATCATGGATCGTACGCTAGAATTAAAAGATAAAGCAAATACGATAGACCAGACATTTGAGTATGATTTTGTAAAACTCTACCCATCGGCTTCTGTACAATATGCAAAAAATGATAAAACCACATTTAAAGCGGCTTATAGCAGGCGTGTAGAACGCACATCTACATTCCAAATGAATCCTTTTCCTGAGCGCGAGCACAGTGAAACTCTAGAACAAGGAGATCCAGAATTGCGACCAGAGTTTATAGATTTAGTAGAACTGGGTATGACTAAAAACTTAAAAGGTGGTCATTCTTTTTATGCAACAGCTTATTATAGACATGTTGAAAATGTTGTGAATCGGGTGAACACAGTGTTTAATGATTCCATACTCAATAGAATTTACTCTAACGTGGGCAACGCGCAGGCATTAGGTCTAGAACTAGGTGTAGAATTAAAGGCCTCTAAAAAATGGAACAATTTTATAGGAGCAAATGTTTATAACTATCAGTTAAACGGCCAATTTGATAATCGCAGAATCGACCAACAAGCGACGATTTATTCTCTTAATTTAAACTCGACGTACAGCTTTTGGAAAAACGCCACGTTGCAATTCACTTTTAATTATTTGTCTGAAACAGTCACTGCGCAGGGCGAGGATTCTAGGTTTTACTCCCCTAACCTCACGCTGCAAAAATCATTCTTAAATGATAGGCTCAAGGCAACGTTGCAATGGCAACATATGGATTTAGGACTTCTGGATACAAACGAACAGCGCATCACAACCTTTAGAGCAAATGAGTTTTTTACCACAACAAACTATATTTATGAAGTGGACATGATTTTATTAAACCTGTCCTATACTTTTAAAAATGGTAAAAACAGTAGCAAGTTTATTGATAGTGAATTTGGTAAGAAAGAATTTTAAAATTTTGAGATGCCTGTAAATTTATCGATGGGTCAAATTTTTAAAAAAACCTAGCATTGAGATGTGTTGAAACATTTGGATAGGCGCTAAAGCTAATGCCTCTATTCTTTTTTAATCATTCTTAAACTTTGCACGCAAGTGAAAATGGATGATTAAAAAAGCGTTTGCCACTAGCAGTAACAAAAAGACATAGCTCATTACCAGATTACTGGCTGTAGAAATAAAACCTAGCAGCACAGGTCCCACTAAAAACCCCGTAAACCCAATACCAGAAACAACCGAGATTGCTACCGAGGTGTTCATGTTTTTAGTTTTACCAGCGAGTCTAAATAATTCTGGAATAAGTACTGAAATTCCTAAACCCAATACACCGAAACCTAAAATACTCAAGTACATATTTGCTGTTAAAATAAATAGGTAGGCGGCAACTGCGATCACACAACCAAAACTTATCGTTTTTATCGCACCTAGTTTTGCACTCAACCCGTCGCCCAAAAATCGGCCTAAGGTCATCGTTAGTGAAAAAACCACAAAACCATATCCCGCCTGGTTTTCTGACAAATGCACAATATCAAATAAAAACAGGTTACTCCAATGCTCTACAGCACCCTCGTTAAACATGATGATAAATGCAATAATAGACAGCCCCCACATGGGTTTAAAGTATTTAAAAATACTGGGCTTTTCAACACTTTGTTCTTGTACCGGCTCCACAACATGCACATAATTGTGAGCAAGTAGGATGGTAATAAGAACAATGCATGTAGAAACTAGTACCATGTGGTAAACAGGCACCGCAAACCATACTATTAAAAAACTGCCCAAACCAGCACCGATAAAGCCCCCTAGACTAAAAAAACCATGCGCAGCAGACATGAAATACTGCCCATCGCGGCGCTCGATAATAGATACAAGCGCATTCATAGAAGTACCTGTAAAGCCTGAAAAAATTCCGGTTAGAAGTAAACTTAAACAAAGTGCGCTGTAAGACGATGCAAGCAGTGGCAAATTAAAAAGTACCGCAAGCCCTATAATCCCGACCATAGTAGATTTTCCTGTGCCTAATTTTTTATTGACAAAGGGCACAAATGGAATCGAAATAAGAAGTCCACATGCGGTAAAAAAAAGCGCAAAGCCCACCTGTGCGTCGTCTATGGCAAATTTCATTTTAATGTGTGGCAAGTACAAAATCCATGTACCTATCAGCACATTGACCGATGCAAAAACTGCTGCAGGTGCAAAATACTGTTTATTCCCTAAAATAAGCCGCAATGATTTCATGCCTAAAATTTGCTGCAAAGAAACAACACCACCTGTAGCCGATTCTTAAAAATATTTGAAAATAATGCACACGATATAAAATCTTAATGATTCTCACTAAAACAACCACTCGACAAAGAATTTTCCAAAAAAAAAGCTACCTAGCGCCGTGGGACACTGGTAGCATTTATGTAAAAACAAGTAAACGATGCTAAAACGATATTTAGCCCGTACGTATTGTGAATATATTAGTTATAAACAGACTCCTTTTTAAAATGAACGCAAAGCAAGTAATAAATAATCGCACGGTATTTAGCTCGCTCGCTTTTACCATACTTTTCCATAACCGCAGCAACAGCGTCTAGAAGATTGTCACCAGATAGACCTAACTTTTTAACAAGGTAATTATCTACAACTCGCTGCATTTCAGACGGCTCTGCACTTACCGTTTCTGCATCTCTATTGTAAATAGATGGGCCTAAACCTTTAGTAACTTTTGCTAGAAGGTCAGCATCCAGCTCGCCGCCTATTTTTTCCTTATATGCGGCTACATACTTTTCTAATCTTTCATCAAATTTGCTCATAATTGTTTATTTAAAGGATTATTAATATGTCCTAAATATACGAGTTTACGCAAAATTAAAAGAGCCTATCTTAAAAATTTAAAATAGTCTAACAACACGCTGTCGTTAACCAGTCTGGGAGTAAATATCTCTAACAACTGCGGCCTTGTGTTGTTATTTTGTAGTGCTTGGTACGCTTTCGCGAAAGCGAACTCATCATCACACCGGTGGTAATCTAATCCATGCATAGCACACAAATGACTGGCGTCTAACTGGTGTACGGTTTCAAAAAATGTTTCAAAAGAAGCACTTTCTTTATCGCTAGGTAAAATCCTAAAAATACCACCACCACTGTTATTGATGACAATTATTTTAAAGTTTTTAGGTATGTATTTATTCCAAAGCGCGTTTGAGTCATAAAAAAAACTCAAATCACCGGTAATGAATATGGTGGGTTTTTGTTGCACAATCGCCGCCCCTATCGCAGTGCTCGTGCTGCCGTCTATACCGCTAGTTCCACGGTTACTAAAAACAGTGTGCGTGGGATTCATATGAAAAAGTTGTGCATACCTAATCGTGCTGCTATTGCCCAATTGCAGCATGATATCGTTGGGCAACGCATTAAAAATAAGTTGCATCGCCTTTAAGTCTGACCACGGCATGTTATTAAAATAGTCTTTGCGCTTTTCTAAATAACCATTAAAATGATCGAGCCATCGTTGCTGGTAATTTGAATGATTGTATTCTTTAGGCAGGGCAGCCACCCATTGTGCAGGTGGAATTTTTATATGGCTGTTTAGTTTAAAAAATGTATCATTTGCTCGTCTTTTACCCACATGATAGTGCACTTTTGTACGGAATTTGCGCAGGTATTGCTTAATTTTTTTAGAAACTATCATACCGCCAATAGTAACCACCATGTCAGGTTGTAAATCTGCTATCTGGTCGTCTTCATTTTCTATAGGTGCAATTAGGGTGTCAATTCCCCAGATTATTTTATCATGGAAAGTATTTGAGCTTACCTCGCTCATTACAAGCACACTAGGGTCGCTTGTGAGTACGTCCAGGTCTTCTTTGTTAAAGACAGGAGGGTTAAGAGTGGCAAGAATAACGAGTTTGCGGGTCGCTGTTTTCCATTGTTCAAGAAACAAATCGGGAACAATAGGTCGCTCTTGTTCTACAGTTTCTATAAATTTTACGGTAACACCAGGTTGTCGCACGGTTTTGTACAAGGGCTCTTCAAATGGAATATTAATATGTACTGGTCCATTTTGCTGGCGAGCAACTGTAAGCGCTTTGTTAATAAGACGCTCGTTTGTTGCAATTTTCTCGCTCTCGCTACTTTCTTTAGTGATCTCTAGATGTGTGTCATGTAAAATATGGTTTGCAAAAACATGTTGTTGTCTAATGGTCTGGCCGTCACCTATGTCGATTTTATAGCTAGGTCTATCTGCACTTAATACAATAAGCGGTATTTCACTATAATATGCTTCGGCAATTGCAGGATAATAATTTAACAAGGCACTACCACTGGTACATAAAACAGCCACAGGAGCTTGTAATTGTTGAGCCATACCTAGCGCCACGTGAGCCGCACAACGCTCGTCTACAATGCTGTAGCAAGTAAAATATGGATTTTCGCTAAAACCTATAGTCAGTGGCGCATTTCTACTACCAGGCGAAATAACGATATGCCTAACGCCATGCTCTATAAAAAGCAAAACCAACTGCTGGGCATGTAGAATTTCTGGATAATTCATAAGTGTTGGTAAAAGTACAATTAGCGCTTATAATCCTGTGATAAAGGATGTTTAAATATTTCCTAAAGCCGTTGCTTTTTTAATCGATACTCGTTGTAAAATAACCACAGGCACTATCAACTATTTTGTCGTCGCGGCACCTTGTCTAGCTGCTTCTAAAATGTGTAATCAACAAAAACCGCATCATAATTTTGCTTTTATGAACTTAAAAGCATCTTTTAAAAATTAATTTGTACTTTTTGTGACCCAAAGGTTTTATATTTAAAAAATAAGTTAGATATTTAAACTATTAAACTAGAACGCATGAAGATCTTTAAATACATCATCTATTTCTCTTTTGTGATTGCATATCAAACAGCGATTTTCATTCAAGCAACTCCTAGAGTTTTTAAAGTTTTTTTTAAACCATTACCCACACCCAATACATGGAGCATAAAACCTAGAAGCAGTGACCTAAAATTAACCTTATTGCGCACGGCTTTTAGGAGTATTTTATAACCCGTTAGATTTGCTGGTTCTATCCTTCACACCTTTAAATTTGTTTTTATTTTATTTTAGCAACGAACTCATTGTATGAGATTTATAGATAGTTTCATCAAGTTCTAGTTGAGCATCACTCATTGCAGTAATACCACCCCCGACATATACCACCGCTTCATTTTCTAACAACTCCATGCATCTTAAATTCACAAAATAAGATGCTGCTTTTTCCTGTGGATGGATAACACCTAGATATCCTGTATAAAACGAGCGATCATACCCCTCGTTTTGGATTACAAAGTCCAGCGCCACGCTTGTCGGAATACCACAAATAGCTGGTGTAGGATGCAACGCAGCGGCTATTTGTGCGTGATCGCTATAGGCGACTGTGGCAGTTATCATGGTCCTAAGATGTATTAAACTGCCCGCCAGCACGGTTTCTAGTGGTTTTACAATAACATCAGCTATACCCGACTGCGATAGCGCATCGATAATATGGTTTGTGACAAACTCTTGTTCTTCTAACTCTTTTGCACCCCATGTGTGATGTTCGCCATCAACCCATAATGCCGTGCCTGCTAGCGACATTGTTGTGAGCTCATCGTTTTCTAATTTCACTAAAATTTCTGGAGTGGCGCCCATCCACTTCCCTACTTTTGGATGATAAAAAAAGTAACTATTTGCACTCGAATACTGGTGCAATAGTTTTTCAAAAAGCTGTTGGGGTGCAATGTGATTGTTAAATGTTTGCTTTCGCGAAAGCACTACTTTTTTAAAGTCAGGCGAACTTTTAAGACTGTTTATAGCATTTTCAACAAGCGCTTTATACCCTTCTTGAGCAATAACAGACAAATCGTTTTGAGGAGTAACCAATGTTTTTTTAAGGCTGATAAAACTAAAGTCTTTAATCATATCACCGTGTATAAAAAACTGATTACCTTTGTTTTGAAATTTTGAAAACACAGCGTGTGACAACGTGTCATGTGGTTTATAATGCAACACATTATCTTGTTGCGACAGCACTAAAACCGAAGTCTTATCAGACTGACGCAACGCCATAAACGGCAGTTCATTTTCTATTAAAAATTCAAGGTGTTGAACTAATTCTGTACTCAATCGTGTAAAAATTTAAGAACCTATGGGTAGTGCAATGGTGGTAAGTTTACAAATGGAAACGAGCTGGCCATCCTGGTTGGTGATTTTTATTTCCCATAATTGCGTTGTGCGACCTTTATGCAAAAAACGTGCGGTTGCATATACAAATCCGCTTTTCATGGATCGCGTGTGATTAGCACTTATTTCTAACCCACGTATTGCAAAATGTTGTGTGTCTAAAAACAAATAGCTTGCAGCACTCCCTACAGACTCGGCAAGAGCTACACTAGCCCCACCGTGCAACACACCATCTGGTTGATGCACACGCGGTGTGACGGGCATTTGAGCCGTTAAAAAATCGGTACCAACATCTATAAAAGAGATTTCTAGGGTCTCCATGAGTGTGTTTTTACATAGTGCATTGCACAGGTCTAGGGTCTTTTGTTTGTCCATATCTTTACCAAAAATACAACCCAAATAGCATACGATGATAAAAACAGTGCGGTATGAACATCAAAATACATACGAGGTCCTAAACCCAATTCATGATCACACTACACATATATGGCTATGTTTTCACGGTTTAGGCTATTTAGCCCAATATTTTAAACGGTATTTTACAGGCCTAGACCCAAATAAACATGCTGTTATTGTACTACAGGCACCATCAAAACACTATCTAGGAACCGATTTTAAACATGTAGGCGCATGCTGGCTAACTCGAGTAGATACCACACAAGAAATGGATAATAACCTAAGGTACGTTAACGAGGTTTTAAATCAAGAGCATGTGTATGCAGACCCACGCCTTGTTTTGCTAGGTTACTCGCAAGGTGTTTCTATTGCTACCCGATTTTTTGCACAATACCACTTCCCCATTAAAGCGCTGATTATGCACAGTGGCAGCTTACCAGCCGAGTTTGATGACCGAACAGCCATGCACTTTGCAAAATATGGCAGAAAATTTATCCACATCATTGGCTTGAAAGACGAATATATCAATGACGAAAACATAAAAACCGAAAAAAATAAAATAAAGAGGCTTTTCGGCACGGCGTGTGAACAACATACTCCCAATATTAAACACGAGGTCGCCGTTACATTACTAGAAAAAATAGCCGAGACCATTTAATTCACTATCCATATTATGGAAATTATTTTTGCGACACATAATAAAAACAAGTTAGAAGAAGTACAAATGCTCATGCCAGCGTTTGTAAAACTGCTAAGTCTTACCGATGTTGGTTTGCATGACGACATTCCAGAAACTGCAAATACCATTACCGCTAACGCAGTTTTAAAAACACAATATGTACGCGACCGTATAGATTTTCCTGTTTTTGCAGACGATACAGGATTGCTGGTTGCTGCTTTAAACGACGAGCCAGGTGTACATACCGCCCGATATGCAGGTGACCAAAAGGACAATCATAAAAATATCGAGTTGTTGTTGTCCAACCTCAAACATATAGATAACCGAAGAGCACGATTTGTGACGGTTATTGCGTTGAGTACACCACATGGCGATTGTGTGTTTGAAGGTGTGTGTGATGGCACAATCACACAAGACCCACGAGGTACGATGGGTTTTGGGTATGATTCTGTATTTGTGCCCGATGGATTTCATAAAACCTTTGCACAAATGTCTATGACCGAAAAAGGAGCCGTAAGCCACCGCGCAAAAGCACTTCAAAAACTTATAGAATATTTGTCGCTCGATATAAAACAGTCTTAAAAAAATGGTGTATTCACGAACTAGACGTAATTTAGCATTTTAATATGAAAAGCCTGAAAACCGTATTTACATGTTTGCTTTTTGCTTCTGTTAGTTTAATGACCGCGCAAGGGGTCGTAAAAACTGCTAACGACGAGGCTGGGACCTTTGTAAAAGGAATAGTCGTTAATGCAAAAGATAATTTGCCGCTTAATAATGTAAACATTGTAAACCTTAACCAGCTTAAAGGGTCTGTCTCTAACAACACGGGGGCTTTTAAAATTACCGCTGCTGTAAATGATACGCTTTTTTTATCCTATTTAGGTTTTGAGACGATTAACGTTCCTGTCACGGCCGACTGGTTAAAGTTTGGCGAGGTCACTATTGCAATGACCGAACGCAGTATTGCTCTAGAACAAGTGGTAGTAAACGAAAGCAAGCTTACTGGCTACCTAGAAATTGATGCAAAGCGTGCGCCTATCTACACGACCAGACGCTACAGTATTAGCGGATTACCACAGGCATATGAGGCTGGTGACGGCAGTTCAACAGCTATTACACGGGTGTTAGGTTCCATTTTTAATCCAGCAGATTTTTTATATAATGTTTTTAGTAAAAAAGGCACGTCTATGCGTAAACTGCGCAAGATTAAAGAACAAGATGAATTGCGCGTGCTGTTGCAATCTAAGTTTGACCGAGAAACACTTGTAAACTTACTGCAACTGGATAAAGTAAGTATTGAAGGTATCCTGAGAAACTGCGATTACTCTAAACAGTTTATCGAAAACTCAAACGACTTACAAATCCTGGACGCCATAAGCGGCTGCTACGAGCAATATAAAGTTCTTAAACGAAATCAATAATTCCAAAATCCTATGTTTCTATTAAATTTTAAATCATTTGCGGTGGTCATCGTGGCAATGACTATTTCCTGTGCAAAGCCCACAAAAACCGCCTCTGGTGGTTCAAATCCAAATGCGAGTATTAAAGGTGTTGTAGATTACAGCAAGGCCAATGTCATGGGTTATGCAAACACCATAACTGTGGACGAGCTTAAAGAGCAGTTATATTTTTATGCAAGTGATGAAATGGAAGGTCGATTTACTGGATCACCCGGACAGAAAAAAGCCGTAGAGTACCTAAAAGGACTTTACCAAAAAATGAATATTCCTGGTGGGATGCAAAACGGTGAATATTTTCAAACGGTGCCAGGTTCTTATTTTAAAAAGCCAGATTTAACGTCAGAAAATGTGTTGGCGTTTATAAAAGGATCGGAACTGCCTGATGAAGTTTTAGTGATTAGTGCGCACCTAGATCACGTAGGGATGGAAAATGGAGTTGTCTTTAACGGGGCCGATGATGACGGTAGCGGTACTATCGCTCTTATAGAAATTGCTGAGGCTTTTAAAAAAGCTGCCGATGATGGGTTTCCACCTAAACGCTCTATCTTGTTTTTACATGTAACTGGCGAGGAAATAGGACTTTACGGTAGCAAATATTACGCTGAAAACCCAGTGTACCCATTAGCAAATACCATTGCAAACCTTAATATCGATATGGTAGGCCGCATAGATCCTAAAAGAGAAAAGAAGTCGGACTATATTTATCTTATAGGTAGCGACATATTAAGCCAAGATTTACATGACGTTTCAGAAACCGCAAATAAAAAATACATAAACCTGGATTTAGACTACAAGTACAACGGCAAAAATGATCCGAATCGTTTCTACTACCGTTCAGACCACTACAATTTTGCAAAAAACGATGTCCCTGTTATCTTTTACTTTAACGGTACCCACGAGGATTATCACAAGGCAACCGATACGCCCGATAAAATTGAGTATGAATTGTACAAAAAACGCACGCAACTGGTTTTTGTAACAGCATGGGAACTAGCAAACGCTGGCAAACGCCCTTCATTAAAAATATAAAACACTTCAAAGAACAACAAAAAAAGAGCAACCTACCAAAGTTGCTCTTTTTTTATTGCTTCAAATCGTCGGTAATACCGCGCGATGAAAGGTTACATAAAATTACTTTCAAACCAGTCCAGGACATTGCTATTAATGCGTGCTGGAATATCTGTAGTATCGCTAGGTTGAAATTCTAGTCCTGTAATTTGTTCATACAACTCTATATACCGTTCACTCACCTCGAGCACATACTCGTCGCTCATTACCGGTACCGTTTGTCCTTGTAAACCCTGGAAACCCCTTTCTATAAGCCACTGCCGCACAAACTCTTTACTCAATTGCTTTTGTTGCTCGCCACGTTGCTGTCTATCTTCATAACCCTCAGCATAAAAATATCGCGATGAATCTGGTGTGTGGATTTCATCGATAAGGACTATTTTTCCTTCTTTGGTTTTTCCAAACTCATACTTTGTATCAACGAGAATAAGTCCGCGTTTTTCGGCAAGTTTAGAACCTCGTCTAAATAAATCCAGCGCATATTTTTCTAACAATGTATAATCAGTCTTAGAGACAATGTTGCGGCTTATAATTTCTTCTTTAGAAATGTCCTCGTCATGGTCACCCATTTCTGCCTTAGTTGCTGGGGTAATTATAGGATTAGGAAATTTATCGTTCTCTTTCATTCCATCGGGCATCGGGACACCGCAAATCATACGTTTGCCCAGGCTGTATTCTCGTGCTGCATGGCCACTTAAATACCCACGCACAACCATTTCTATTTTAAACGGTTCGCACATATACCCTATGGCAACATTTGGGTCAGGAGATGCGATAAGCCAGTTAGGGACGATATCCTCGGTATCTTTCATCATTTGGGTTGCTATTTGATTCAAAATTTGTCCTTTATAAGGGATTCCTTTGGACATTACATGATCAAATGCGCTAAGCCGGTCGCTTGCAATCATTACGAGTAAATCGTCGTTGATATTATAAACCTCGCGCACCTTGCCGCGATAAACAGATTTAAGATTTGGGAAATTAAAATTTGTTGAATCTAGGGTATTAGGTGTTGTCATTTTCGTTTGAACTGTTTAATGCTAAAATACTACATATCATATAAAAGTAGTCGCGCCTGATTTAAAAATATTTGGTCGTTTAATTTGAGAAATAAAGCATCGGTTACTCGTGCATTTAAGACATTTTAATGCACTAGGGTGTTTAAATAGTTCGCTTTCGCGAAAGCGAAATTCCCAAAAATCATCCTGCGCTAATTCCTGTTTTCTATGGCACGATAGGCCGCGATCACACGTTTTACAAGCCTGTGACGCATCACATCCTTATCATCTAAATACATCATGCCCACGCCCTCTACATCTTTTAAAATAAGAAGCGCCTCTTTAAGACCCGAGGTCACGCTGCGCGGCAAGTCTATTTGCCCGGGGTCGCCAGTGATAAAGAATTTTGCATTCACGCCCATGCGTGTTAAAAACATCTTCATTTGTGCATGCGTGGTATTTTGCGCCTCGTCTAAAATCACATAGGCGTTATCTAATGTTCTACCGCGCATAAAGGCTAACGGTGCAATTTGTATGGTGTTATTTTCTATGTATTGCGCAAGCTTTTCGGCAGGCAGCATATCTCGCAAGGCGTCATAAATAGGCTGCATGTAGGGGTCTAGTTTCTCTTTAAGATCCCCTGGTAAAAACCCTAGATTTTCACCAGCCTCTACGGCAGGTCTCGTTATAACGATGCGCTTTACCTGTTTTTCTTTTAACGCGCGCACCGCCATGGCTACACCCATATAGGTTTTACCGGTACCCGCGGGCCCTATCGCAAAGACTAAATCGTTATTAAAACACAAATCCACCAACTTTAATTGATTGGGCGTTTGGGCTTTTATAATCTTACCGCCTAGACCGTGGACTAAAATTTCACCTGCCCTAGCGCTGGTGGTTTGCGTACTGCCCGAATTGTCTAAAACCCTATCCATATCGTGTACATTTACTTTATTGTGCTTTGCAAAGTGCTCTAACAGCACCTGTATGCGCGCATCAAACTGTGACAACTGTTCTTGATCTCCATAAACTTTCATCTGGCTACCGCGAGCTACAATTTTAAGTTTGGGAAATCGTTCCTTTAAATAGGTAAGGTTTGTGTTTTTAACCCCAAAAAAGTCGCTGGGATTCGTCTCGGACAGGTCTATGATAAGTTCGTTCAAATGCAATAAATTAAATGAAGGTTTACGTTGATAATTTAATAGTTTTGTTGAAACTAAAAAAGGCTTTTAAATCACGCTGTAAGTTAAACTCATTTTTTATAATGACCAGCAAAAGCTATTTTTTTATTTAACAATTTGTGAGTGTTTTTTATGCCTATAATAACCTTAACGACTGACTTTGGACTCAAAGACCCTTATGTGGGTGCAGTTAAAGGTGCCATTTATAAGCAGCTTAAAGACGCAACAATTGTAGATATTTCGCACTTAATATCTCCGTTTCATATTGCAGAAACTGCCTATGTGATACAAAATGCCTACCATAATTTTCCAGACGGCACCATCCATATTATAGGTGTCGACACAGAGTTAACACCCTATAACAGGCATGTAGTCGTACTTTTAAATAAACACTACTTTATTTGCGCAGATAATGGTGTGCTATCTTTAATCGTAAATAAATTAAAACCTGAGGTCATGGTAGAAATTAATATCCATGATCATATAGAACGCAATTTAACAACCCTAGATGTTTTTGTAAATACCGCTTGCCACATCGCGCGTGGTGGCAAACTAGAACTTGTGGGCAAGCCTATTGAAAATCTTAAAGCAATCGCTAGTATTCTTGCAAAACATGCTGATGACGATTTAACCATCTATGGACAAGTTATTTACATAGATAATTATGGAAACGCAGTAACAAATATCACGAGAGACCTGATTAAAACGGTAGGTAAGAGTCGTTCTTTTATCATAGAAGCGCGTAGTACAAAATTTAAAACCGTGTACGATCGATATGCAGACATCATCCATGGTAAAAAAGAGCACGAGGTACAGGACGCACATGGGCTAGCAGTTGCTATCTATAATAATTCAGACCATTTAGAACTTGCGACTTATAAATCTAATCCCCTAACAGTGGGTAGCGCGGTGACGCTATTTGGACTGCAAATAGACGCACCGGTAATAGTAACATTTAATAAATTATGATTGTACGTATTGTGACGATGACTTTTAAAGTTGATGCCATAGAATTGTTTAAAGACCTTTTTGACAAAAAAAAGGAGGCTATAAGAAATCAGCCGGGATGCTTGTTGCTAGAACTTTATCAAGATATCGATGACCCACAAAAATTTAGCACCTACAGCTACTGGGAAAGCGTCAATGATTTAAATAATTACAGATATTCACAACTGTTTAAAGAAGTCTGGCCGTTGACCAAAGCAATGTTTTACCAGCCAGCGGTGGCAATATCGTATAGAAAAATGCACAGTTTACTATGAAAGCAATTTTTTTAAAAGAGTTACGTGGATTTTTCACTGGTTTTACAGGGTACCTGGTTATTGGGGTTTTTCTTGTTTTAAGTGGGTTGTTTCTTTTTGTTTTTGAAGGAGATTTTAATTTAATAGATTTTGGCTTTGCAGATTTAGCACCATTTTTTTTGTTGGTCCCTTGGTTATTTATGTTTTTAATTCCTGCGATTACCATGCGTGCCTTTACAACCGAACGTAATTTAGGAACCCTAGAAATGCTTGTAACCAGACCCATTTCAATACTGGAACTTATCATAGGTAAATATCTGGGTGCGCTCGCTCTTATATGCATCGCGCTTATTCCAACGGTATTGTACGTTTACAGTTTAAGTGTGTTAGGCGAGATTCCGTTTAACATAGACTATGGCGTCACTGTCGCAAGTTATTTAGGTGCGCTTTTACTGGCGACCACCTATACCGCGATAGGTGTATTTTGTAGTAGTGTCACCGCAAACCAGATTGTATCCTTCTTACTTGCAGCATTACTTACTTTTTTTATGTATTATGGCCTCGAGGGAATTAGCAATTATGCAGGTAACAACGATATCATCGCTGCACTGGGCTTAAAGTATCATTATGAAAGTATGGCTAGAGGAGTTGTCGATACGCGCGACCTATTATATATGGTTAGTATTACCGTTTTTTTTATTTCGCTAACAGCGTTGTCACTGCGATTAACTATTGAAAAACGCTAGGTATGAAAAAGTTCATTATTCAAAACGCCCTACTGCTCGCCATCCTCGTTATTATTAATTATGGAGCTGGAAAATTTTACAAGCGATTTGATCTTACTCAAGACAACAGGTACACCCTTTCACCAGAAGCCTTGCAACTTATAAAAAATGTGCAAGGCACGGTAATGATAGATGTTTTTCTAGATGGCGAGCTGCCTGGGGAATTCCGTAAACTGAGACAAGAAACAAAACAACTGCTCGAGGAAATATCAGCGGTTAATTCAAATATAAAGTTCAATTTTATTGATCCTCTGAAAGGCTTTAACGCTGAGGAGTCTGAGCAGGTGACAAAAAACCTAATAAGTTTTGGCGTAAAACCTGCATTAGCAACCGTACAGCAAGCGGGTAAAAATGTAAATGTGACTGTTTTCCCATATGCGCTTATCTTGCATAATGACCAGACCGTGCCTGTCGCACTTTTAAAAACCGTGGCACGATCAACAACGGCAGAGCGTGTTAACTCTTCTATTCAACAGCTCGAATTTCAATTTGCAGATGGTTTACGCAGGGCAACTATCGAGAAAACCAAAACAATCGCATTTTTAAGAGACAGTGGGCAATTAAGTGATAACGAACTCGCTGACTTTATTAAAACGTTACAACAATATTATCGCGTTGCACCCTTTGGCATCGAGTATATTACTACAACTGATAGTGTTCCTGCAAGTCGTGTCTTAAAAGCTTTAAACGAATTTGACCTAGTAATTGAAGCCAAACCAACAAAGCCCCTGAGCGAGACTAAAAAATATATTTTAGATCAATACCTCATGCAAGGTGGAAAATTATTGCTGGCCGCCGACCCCATCATTATGGAGAATGACAGTCTTGCAAATCCCGATGGTAAAGCATATGCACTTGCACGCGATTTAAATATAGACATCATGCTTTTTAAGTATGGACTGCGCCTTAACAATGGTCTTGTAAAAGATTTGCGTTGCGGCCCACTTGCGCTCGCTACTGGTCAAGGTCGCAACACCCAATACGAGGCTTTTGACTGGCCCTACTACCCTATTTCAAAATCACAAAGTGATAACACGATTACAAAAAATCTGGAAGATGTAAAATTTGAATACGCAGGTACGATAGATACCTTAAAGAATGCTATTAAAAAAACAATATTACTTTCCACATCGCCAGATAGCCAGACTAAAGTGCTACCAGCGATTGTTTCCTTAGACGAACTAAATAAAGAAATAGACCCACTGGCATACCGCACTGGTGAAAAACCTCTCGCCGTACTTGCCGAGGGCTCTTTTACAAGTGCTTATAAAAATGCTGTGAAGCCAGTAGATATTGAAAATAATATAGACAATGGTGTGCCCAGTACCATTTTATTAATCGCAGATGGCGATGTAATGAAAAACCAGTTAGATCGCGGTAGACCACAAGAACTGGGCTATGACATGCGTACAGGTTCTCTTTTTGGAAATAAAGAATTTTTAATGAATGCGGTAAACTATATGTTAGACGATGCTGGCCTTATAAAACTGCGCAATAAAAATATTACTGTACCATTTTTAAATGCCGAAAAAGCCTACAAGGAAAAAACAAAATGGCAAGTTATAAACATAGCGATACCGCTTGTCCTTATTTTAACTTTTGGACTTATTTTCAATTTTATGAGAATCAAAAAGTATTCTTAAAAAATTAGTGTAAGTAATTTATAACTCAATCGACTTTATGTAAGTAACATCTAAGAATTACAATTCTATTTTTTGGCATGTATGTTGCTTTATTTGTAGTGAAAGTTATTTTCATAAGAATAATTTTCATATAGTTTTTTGGTTGGTTAGTGGAAAATCCTGAGTTGTCTTAAGACCACTCGGGATTTTCTTTTTATGTATTTTTACAACTATGAGAATTACTTGCTACCTTCTTATTGTGCTTTTAAGTATCGCCAGTTGCAACCCAAATAAAAAAACAACCGGTGATGTAGCCTTGCCTCAAGAAAAATCGTCGCAATTTCCCGACGATTTTATAGGAATCTATAAAGGACAATTAAAAATTACAACCAGTAATGGTATAGAACAAATCCCAATGGAGCTTCATCTAGAGGACGCCGCAGATTCCACAAGGTTTGGGTACAAAATATTTTATGGTAAAGAACGGTCGGTACGGGCTTACAATCTGGTGCGGACACACAATAAGAATTTATTTTTAATAGACGAAAACAATGGGATCATCCTAGAATCTGCTTTTGCAAATAACACCCTCTTTAGCACCTACGAGGTTATGGGCAACCTCTTACATAATACTGAAAAATTTTATGAAGACCGCATAGAATTTAACATCGTTATGTCCCGCGTTCTAGACACGAGCCTTACCGGAAATGCTGAAAGTGCCATCGTTAAAAATTACCCCATTTCGGTCATGCAAACCGCAACACTGTACAAAGAAAAAAAATAGCTTATCGTTTATTGTACGTTTAATGATATCCATGCCGGTTGTAATGTTTACGCTTTCGCGAAAGCGTACCCTAAAAACCAAACGTTATTACATAAGAAAAGCCCGCTAAAAACGGGCTTTAAACAAGAATAAATCATTGACTACAGGTATTAGGCATTCATAGCGGCCTCAACACCAGCACTTAAACGCTTATAAACACCACTTTCTAAACGGTCGCGTATCCCAGAAAAGGCGTCTAGCGTAATATTAATATCCTCTAACGTGTGTGTTGCAGTAGGAATCAATCGCAACAATATCAACCCTTTAGGTATCACGGGATACACGACAATACTACAAAAGATACCATAATTCTCGCGCAAATCTTTTACCAGTGCCATAGCCTCGGGGATGCTACCTTTAAGATACACAGGCGTCACGCAGGATTGTGTCGTACCTAAATCAAAACCACGACCACGCAGCCCGTTTTGAAGGGTGTGTACATTTTCCCATAATTTTGCCTTAAGCTCGGGCATCGTACGCAACATGTCTAAGCGTTTTAAAGCGCCCACGACCAGCTGCATTTGCAAGGATTTTGCAAACATTTGTGACCTTAAGTTATATTTAAGGTAATCCATGATTTCTTTATCGGCTGCGATAAAAGCACCTGTACTCGCAAGGGATTTTGCAAAAGTTGCAAAGTACACATCAATCTGATCTTGTATTCCTTGCTCCTCGCCAGCCCCAGCGCCAGTTTTACCCAAAGTACCGAAACCATGTGCATCGTCTACAAAAAGGCGGAATTTGTACTTTTCCTTTAGGGCAACTATTTCTTTTAATTTACCTTGTTCGCCACGCATTCCAAAAACGCCCTCAGAAATCACTAGGATACCGCCGCCAGTTTGTTCGGCTAGCTTAGTTGCTCTTTGTAAATTTTTTTCTATGCTTTCTAAATCGTTGTGCTTGTAAGTGAATCGCTTACCGTGGTGCAAACGAACACCGTCTATAATACATGCGTGTGCGTCAACATCATAAACAATCACGTCGTCTTTACAAACCAGTGCATCGATGGTAGACACGCAACCTTGATAACCAAAATTCAACAAATAGGCTGCTTCCATCCCGACAAAATCGGCCAGTTCGCGTTCTAACTTCTCGTGTAAATCAGTATGTCCAGACATCATGCGTGCACCCATTGGGTATGCACTACCATAAGTAGCGGCAGCCTCGGCATCTACTTTTCTTACTTCAGGGTGATTTGCTAGCCCTAGATAATCGTTTATACTCCAGGTAATTACATCTTTACCCTTAAATTTCATGCGATTAGAAATAGGCCCTTCTAGTTTTGGGAACACAAAATATCCCTCGGCTACCGATGCCCATTTGCCTAGCGGTCCTTTATCTTTATATATTTTGTCAAATAAGTCTTTCATAGTAATATTTAAAGTTGCAAATGTACAAATTATTGGATATGTTGAGTAAGTCGTAACTACACATTAAAATATGCACTACATGTGATTAAATTCCACGTGTAAGTGCTAAGATTTAACTAGTAAACTCAAAGAATTAGCTCTAAAATAATGAAGTGGCATTAATTTATGCCTTTACTTAATGTACTCGATGTGCTGCATGCTTGCCGTGGAAACACTATCCAGAAAGCCTTGCTCATCCATCCATTTATCGCTGTAAATTTTACTCATGTATCTAGAACCATGATCTGGAAAAATAATCACAACGTTTGAGTCTTTATTAAAGGTGCCAGCGTCTGACAACTGTTTAACGGCTTGCATTGCTGCACCGCTTGTGTACCCAACAAAAATGCCTTCGTTTTGAGATATTTTACGAGCCATGTGAGCTGCGTCCTCGTCCTTTACTTTCGTAAAGGAATCGATACTGTCAAAGTCGGTTGCTGTGGGAATTAAGTTTTTACCTAAGCCTTCTATGCGATATGGATAAATTTCGTTGCTATCAAATTCTTTGGTTTCATGATATTTTTTAAGGACGCTACCATAAGCGTCAACGGCAAGAATTTGTATGCTAGGATTTTTTTCTTTTAAAAAACGGGCAACTCCTGAGATTGTTCCGCCAGTGCCGCTACATGCGACTAGATGAGTAATTTCACCTGCTGTTTGATTCCATATTTCTGGTCCTGTACTTAAATAATGTGCCTCTATATTAAGCTCATTAAAATACTGGTTAATGTAAATACTGTCCTTAATTTCGGCATGTAAACGTTTTGCTACCTCATAATAACTGCGTGGGTCGTCTGCCTCTACATTTGCAGGACAAACATAAACTTTAGCGCCCATAGACTTGAGCATGTCAATTTTATCTGCACTGGATTTTGAACTTACGGCTAGAATACATTCATAACCTTTAATACGGCTTACCATGGCGATGCTAAAACCAGTATTACCCGAGGTCGTTTCAATGATTGTGTCACCAGGTTTTAGAACACCCGTGCGCTCGGCAGCTTCTATAATATGTAAAGCAATTCTATCTTTACTTGAATGTCCAGGGTTGAAAGATTCTACTTTAGCGTAGAAATTCCCGGGAAAATCTGCTACTTTATTAGATAGCTTAACTAATGGTGTTTCACCGATTAATTGTAGGACGCTATCATAGGCCTTTATATTGTTGCTCATAAAAGGTTTTTAATTTTTGAACACATTAGAATTCAAAAACGGTCCAAAGTTACAAAAAATAATACTATTCATAGAGGTGCTCTAAATCGAGTAAAAAAGCATATTCCATGGCTACCTCTTTTAAACTGTCATACCTGCCAGAAGCACCGCTGTGTCCACTTTTCATATCGGTTTTAAATAATATAAGGTTGTTACCGGTATTGTGGGTTCTTAAACGTGCTACCCATTTTGCTGGTTCCCAATATTGCACTTGAGAATCGTGATACCCTGTTGTAACCAATACATTGGGATATTCTTGTGAACACACCTGGTCATAAGGTGAGTAACTAAGCATGTAGTCATAACTCTCTTTTAGGTTGGGATTTCCCCATTCGTCATACTCGCCAGTGGTAAGTGGTATGGAGTCGTCTAACATCGTGGTGACAACATCTACAAAAGGTACTGCCGCTAGGATACCCTTGTATAAGCGAGGCTCCATATTCATCACAGCACCCATTAGTAAACCGCCAGCAGACCCTCCTGCTGCATACAAGTGGTCAGCTGTTGTATAGCCGTTTGCAATCAGGAACTTACTTACTGCAATAAAATCGGTAAAAGAGTTTCTTTTGTTAAACATCTTGCCATCTTCATACCATTTTCTACCTAAATACTCGCCTCCTCTAACATGTGCTACTACAAAAACAAAACCCCTGTCTAATAAACTAAGTCTTGCAATGGAAAAATAAGGATCTATCGTATGTCCATAACTACCATAACCATACTGTAATAATGGATTACCAGTCGCTCGTTTTAAATCTTTGCGATAAACCACACTCATGGGGATTTTAACACCATCACTAGCAGTCGCCCACAACCTTTCTGAAACATAATTATCAGGATTAAAATTTGCATCAACCACCTCTTGCGTCTTCAAGACAGTCTTTGTGCGGTCTTGCATATTAAACTCTATAACCGATGCCGGCATGGTAAGCGATTGGTACTGGTATCGCAAATTAACCGTGTTAAACTGATAATTACTACTGGTGTGCGCTGTATAGGTCTGGTTATCAAAAGGCAAAAAGTAATCTACCGTGCCATCCCATGATTTAATACGTATTCTATTTAAGCCATTAAAACGATCGGTTATGACCATATAGTTCTCAAAAATATCCAATCCTTCTATAAGCGTGTCAGGATGATAAGGGACAACATCTTCCCAATTTGCTGCCTGCGGGGTTTCAACAAGTGTGCGCATGACTTTAAAGTTTGTGGCCCCGTCTTTATTAGTAAGTATATAAAAATGATTTTTATAATGCGACACACTATATTCTAATTCATCGGTACGTTCTTGTAACAATACAAATGGCTGTGTTGCGTGATTTGCATCTATAAAACGTACCTCGTCATTTAAGGTGCTAGACGATTGAATCATGATAAATGCATCGGACATTGTTTTAAACACATGACAATTAAAAATCTCGTCTAACTCTTCATAAACTAGTTCGCATTGCGAGGCTGTATCACCCAGTTTATACCTAAAAATTTTGTTTGCACGTAAGGTTTTTTCGTCTTTACGGGTAAAGAATAAGGTTTCATTATCGTTTGCCCATACCGAACTGCCCGTTGTTAAATCAATCGCCTCTTTATAAACCTCTTGTGTCTGCAAGTTTTTAATAAAAATGGTGTACTGTCTGCGCCCAGTTGTATCTACCCCATAGGCAACCAGTTTGTTGTTTTTAGAAACGTTTATGCCACTTAAATTATAAAAATCATATCCAACGGCGAGCTCGTTTACGTTGAAAAGCAATTCTTCGGCTGCGTTTGCGACGTTCATTTTACGATAATAATATGGGTAGGATTCTCCCTTTTTCATTTTACTGTAATACCAGTAATCATTTATTAGGGTGGGGACAGACTCGTCATCTTCTTTAATACGTCCTTTTATTTCCTCAAACAGCTTGTTTTTTAAATCATTGTAATGCGAGGTGCACGATTCATAATAACGATTTTCTTCTTCTAAATAGGCGATTACCTCGGGCGCATCGCGCTGTGTCATCCAGTGATAAGGATCCACACGCTGGTGCCCGTGCTTTGTATGTACGTGATTTATCTGTTTTGCTAGAGGTTGTTGCTCTCTTGTTTTTATGCTCATAAAAGGACTAAAATAAAATGCAAGATATAAAAGTGTGGACTTTAAAATAGGATTACAGGTTAAGGTTTATTTTTGTGTTATAAACAAAAAATAACGTGACCATGTTTGGAGATATGATGGGTAAAATTAAAGAAACCCAAAAAAAGGTTGAAGAGACTAAACGTCGATTAGACACTGTAACCCTTCAGGAAAAGTCTTCTGATGGGCTTTTAATTGTTACAGTTACTGCTAGTCGCAAAGTTAAAAATATAGAGATTGCCAACGAGTTATTAAACAATAAACAACAACTTGAAGATAACCTGTTGCTTGTGATGAATAACGCTTTCGCGAAAGCGGAACACATCTACAACCTAGAGCTAGCAGCAGTAGCCAAAGAGGGAATGCCCAACATACCGGGGCTAGACTTATTCTAGTAAACACAAGATACTCACAAAAAATCAAGGTGTTACATTAAAATTTAAGCTTTTTAAAGGCTTGAAATAACAGCCTGCATGCGTTCATGTTGCAGTGCCGTATAATCCAGGTGGGTAACTAATCGCAACTTGCCCTGACCCATATTGCTTGTGATAACATCATGGTTTTTAAAATGTTGCAGTACTTCTGCCTCATTAAAAACTTCAAAAATTACAATATTTGTCTCAATGGTTTCTACCTTTTTTACTGCTTTGCTTGCGGTTAACCAGGTGCCTAACTGCTGTGCGCGTGTGTGATCCACGGCCAATCTATCCATATTATGATGTAACGCATAGGTTGCCGCAGCTGCCATAAAGCCTATTTGCCGCATACCGCCACCCAGCACTTTGCGCACTCTTAGTGCATTTTTCATGACATGGGACTTGCCAGCAAGTACCGTCCCTAGCGGTGTTCCTAATCCCTTTGAAAAACAAACCGATATGGTGTCAAAAATAGCACCATAGGCTTTTGGATCCTGACCAGTGGCTACAAGGGCGTTCCATAATCTTGCACCATCCAGGTGCATTCCTAAATGATTTGCTCGTGCTACCTCGCTTATTTGGCTCATGGTTTCTAGACTGTAGCAGGCGCCGCCACCTTTATTTGTTGTATTTTCTAGGCAAACTAAGGTGGTAAGAGGACTGTGGTAAAAATCGGGTGGATTTATAGCCGCAGCAACTTGAGATGCGGTAATCATACCACGGCTACCATCTATTAACTTACAGCTAACACCACTATTAAAAGACACACCACCACCTTCATAATTATAGACATGTGCATATTTGTCTGCGATAAGTTGTTCTCCCGGTTGCGTGTGCAATTTAATTGCCGCCTGATTTGCCATCGTTCCTGTTGGAAAAAATAGCGCCTCGTCCATGTTAAACATAGAAGCCACTCGCTCTTCTAAGGCATTAACACTTACGTCTTCTTTATAAACATCGTCACCTACTTGCGCGCTTAACATCGCTTCTAGCATACCCGTGCAAGGTTTTGTAACTGTGTCGCTTCTTAAATCTATCATATACTATTTTTTAAAACATAAATGTAGCGTGGTTGTGGTATAAACGCAGCGCCTTGTCTTCTTAAATTATTATACGTAAAGGATTATTTTTGCAAGACATAAAAATTCTATGATTACCACAGAGCAACTTTCTACTCTCAAAATTTCACTTGTAAAACTTGAAAAGTATTTGCAAATAGAACATAAACTTATCGAAATAGCAAATTTAGAAGAGCAAACGTTCTCGCCTGATTTTTGGAACGATGCTAAAGCTGCACAAGTTGTTATGAAAGAATTGCGCAATAAAAAGCAGTGGACCGATGATTTTAAAAAAGCAACAGATTTACTAGATGAACTAGATATACTTGTAGAATACTATAAGGACGGTGATGCGACAGAGCAAGAAGTAGATCTAAAACACACAGAAGTATCCAACCTGATTGAAAAACTAGAATTTAAAAATATGCTTTCTAACGAAGGTGATGATTTAAGTGCGGTTTTACAAATTACAGCCGGTGCTGGTGGAACCGAATCGTGCGACTGGGCAGAAATGCTTATGCGCATGTACATCATGTGGGCCGAGAAAAATAAATACAAAGTAAAGGAACTTAATTATCAACCTGGAGATGTGGCAGGTGTAAAAACCGTAACCCTAGAAATAGAAGGCGACTACAGCTATGGCTGGTTAAAAAGCGAAAATGGTGTGCATAGACTTGTGCGCATCTCACCCTTTGATAGCAACGCAAAAAGGCACACCAGTTTTGCAAGTGTTTATGTTTATCCACTAACCGATGACAGTATAGAAATAGAAATTAACCCTGCTGATATTTCTTGGGATTTTGCAAGATCCAGTGGTGCAGGTGGTCAAAACGTAAATAAAGTAGAGACAAAAGCCATTTTAACACACCACCCATCTGGTATCATAATTCATAATTCTGAGACGCGATCGCAACTAGACAATCGTGAAAAAGCGATGCAAATGTTGAAGTCTCAACTGTATGAAATCGAACTTCAAAAACAAAACGCTGCTCGAGACGAGATAGAAGCTGGGAAAATGAAAATAGAATGGGGATCCCAAATACGCAATTATGTATTACATCCTTACAAACTCATCAAAGATGTGCGTACGGCATATGAGACAGGAAACACCGAGGCTGTTTTAAATGGTGATTTAGACGGGTTTTTAAAGGCATTCTTGATGGCAAGCGGTCAGGGGGTTCCTTCTACAGAATTATAGTTTAACGTAACTTTAGTATCACCACTTTAAACTATTAAATAGGTTTGTCGTCATAAATGTTAAAACATATTATGATCAAATATTTTTGTGCTTTAGTATTTCTTCTTTCTTTAAGCGCACTTTCCCAAAAAACCGTGAATGTAACCGGTAAGTTAGTAGACAAAGCAACAGGTGAACCCCTAGAATTTGCAACTGTTTCTTTTTTAAGTAATGACAAGTCGGTATCTGCCCAAGGTGGTGTTACCGATTTAGACGGTAACTATGACATACCCATAAAACCTGGAACCTATACTGTACGTTTTGAGTATATAACCTTTAAAACGGTCGAAAAGTTAAACCAGGTTATTACGTCCGATATCAATTACGGTACACTGCCATTAACACTGGATATTGCACAACTAGATGCTGCTGTGGTGATTGCAGAAAAAACAACCGTGGACATACGATTAGACAAAAAAATCTACAATGTAGGTAAAGATTTAACAGTAAGTGGCGGTAGTGCAAGTGATGTGTTAAACAACGTACCATCGGTAAGTGTCGATGTTGAGGGTAATATTGCGCTACGTGGTAATGACAATGTACGCATTTTAATAGATGGTCGTCCTAGCGCTCTTGTCGGTTTTAATGGTGCTGATGCTTTAAGACAAATCCCGTCTGAGGCGATTGAAAAAATTGAGGTAATCACCTCGCCTAGTGCAAGGTATGAATCTGAAGGGACCGGGGGAATCATTAATATTATTCTGAGAAAAGAAAAGTTAACAGGATTTAATGGCTCTTTACAGGCAAGTACTGGATATCCAGCAAATGCAGGAACTTCTTTTAATGCTAATTACAGAACCAAAAAGTTTAATTTCTTCACTAATACAGGATTTAATTACCGAGAAAATCCAGGGAACGCGTCTTCTTCTACTCGCTATTTTAGTGACCCATCATTACCATCTAACGATCAAGACCGCTTTGTCGACGAGGTAAGAAAGTTTAATCGCAAAGGCAACAACGTTTTCACAAGTTTTGGAACAGAATATTATATAAACGACCGCTCGAGCATTATTGGTAATATTGTTTATAGATTGGGTAATGACGATGATTTTAATACCAACAGAATTGTCAGGGTTGATGACCGCATCAATTTAGACCAAACGACTTTTAGAAGAGAAGCTGAGGCCGAAGACCAAACTAACATCCAATACACCATAGACTACAGTAACAATTTGAATGATAAAGGTCAAAAGTTAACCGCAAGTTTACAGTATTCAGAATCTGAAGAGACTAGAGGTAGTGCCATTTTTGAATCTAACGTGGTAACTGATTTACTAAATGACAACGAGCGAGTTAATCAAACAGAAGACGAGCGCAATGGCTTATTGCAAATAGATTATCAATTGCCGATAGGGGAAAACATCAATTTTGAAGCGGGTTATAGAGGAAATTATCGAGATATTTCTAACTCATTTTTCTTAGAACAAGTACTTGACTTTCCTGATGGTCCTTTAGTACCAGATTTAGGGTTAAACAATACCTTTTTGTACGAAGAACTCATAAATGCAGCTTACGCTCAATACGGTCAAAAAATAAAAGGTTTTAGTCTGCTTGCCGGTCTACGTTTTGAATCAACGCTCATTAACATAGAACAGGCTACAACAAATTCAGCAACCGAAAAAGATTTTAACAACCTATTTCCTACGCTCAATTTAGGGTATGAACTATCTGAAACGGCAAACGTAACATTTGGTTATAACCGCCGTGTTGCTAGACCGAGAGGACGTTTATTAAATCCATTCCCTAGTAGATCGAGCGAGTCAAATATTTTTCAAGGAAATGTTGACCTTAACCCAACTTTTACTGATGCTATCGACATTGCTTATTTAAAAAGATGGCAAAAAGTAACATTGAGCACATCTGTTTATGCAAACCGATCAGATGAAAACTGGGAGTTTATTCAAGAAGAAACAGGTGAGATTACAAACAACGGTGACCCAATTATACGTAGATTCCCTGTTAATTTATCGGTTCAAAACCGTTTGGGCTATGAGCTAACCCTAACCTACAGACCTTACAAATGGTGGACAATAAATTCAGACGTTAATATATTTAGAGTAACAACCGATGGAGATTTTGACGGACGCAGTTTTGACTTTGAAAACACCACATACAATGCTCGATTAAATCAAAAATTCACCTTACCCAGTAAAATTGATTTTCAGGCTAACATTAATTACAATGGAGCATCAGAAAATGCACAAGGGACAAATGCCGGTATAGCAACAGTTACTTTGGCTGCTAGTAAAGATTTGTTTAATGAGAATGCTACTGTGAGCATGAATGTAAGTGACTTATTTAATAGTAGACGCAGTGAAAGAACCGTCGTCACTCCTACATTTATATCAAACAACGAATTTCAATGGAGAGAACGACAAATTAATCTTGTTTTCACCTATCGATTTAATCAAAAGAAACGAGAGCAAAGACAAGGGCAGCGAGAAGGTGGTGACTTTGAAATAGAAGGATAAACTTTTCAAAAACAATATCGCCAGAAACAATGTGAAAACATTTGCAATAAACACCAATAAGTAGTGTATTTTTGCAGATTAATTAAAACACTTAAACAAATGAAAAAAATACTTTTAACACTCGCAATTATTATTGCAGGAACAACATTAGCCACTGCACAGAACTTTAGTAAAAATGCCTTAGGTATACGAATAGGTGGAGGTAATGGTTTCGGAACTGAAATTTCTTATCAACGTGCACTAGGTGGCAATAACCGTTTAGAAATAGACCTAGGTATTGAAAACGATAATGATTTTGACGGCTTTAAGGCAGTTGGTATTTATCAGTGGGTATGGAATATTGACGGTGGTTTTAATTGGTATGCTGGTGTAGGTGGTGGTGTAGGTAATGTTAGCTACAACGATGACTTTAATCGCCGAAACAATCGCAACAACTATTCTGAAACTTTTTTATTATTTGCTGGGCAGGTAGGTATTGAATACAATTTTGATATTCCTATCCAACTTGCATTAGACACAAGACCAGAATTTTATTTTGGTGATGTAAGAGATGGTTCTGGATACGGCATTGCTTTATCCGTAAGATACACATTCTAGTAAACAAAAATCCTAGTAAATAATGAACGGCTTCTCAAAAAGAAGCCGTTATTTTTTTGCCATTTGTTTCCACGATTAACAGCAAATAAGGAGTAGTCATGACCATATTAACCACATCGTTACCCGACGATGGTGCTGTTTCAGTGAATTTATAGATGCACTCATCATCCTGATCGCGCACCTGATACACCTTTACCCCATAACCACTGCTAGACTTTAACCCTGTAAACGCGGCCACCACCGCTTGCTTTTTCCAGTTAACCTCAGGAATTGGCAACCCCGGGGTGGTCGTTGCGTTTAAAGCCTCATAAATTCCTAGGAGATCTTCTTGATTTGTGATTACACGCGTTTGCCTTTCCTCTATATTGCTTTGAGAACCCTCAGACAACACGGTATAATAGCTTTGTTTTCCAAAAAGTTGCTCAGGGGATTTATTCATTTTTGATTTACAACTTACGTTAAAAAATAAAAGCAAAAGTGCGCTACAGCAGGGTATTGTATAATTTTTCATATTGTGGTACTATCGTTTGTATGTCAAATTGTTTCGCTTTCGCGAAAGCGTTATTCTTAAAAACCGCAAGTCGATCATCATCTTCTAGGATGTAAATTGCATGTGCCGCCATGGTTGCTACATCGCCTACATCACACGTAAAGCCTGTTACACCGTGTTCATTAACCTCGGGCAACCCACCGGTATTTGTAGAAATTACTGGCGTGCGGTTAGCCATTGCTTCTAGAGCCGCAAGACCAAAACTCTCCTTAGCCGACGGTAATAAAAACAAGTCGGTAAAACATAACACGCGATCTATTTCTGTACTATTCCCCAACCATTTAATTGCGTGATTGAACTTCATTTTAATCGCGTATTGCTCAGCTTCATAACGTTCAGGACCATCACCTACCATAATAAGCACCGCAGGGATTTTTTCTAGTACAGCCTCAAATATCTTAACCACATCCAGCAATCGCTTTACAGGACGCATATTACTTAAATGCGTGATAATGCGCTCGCCATTAAACGCCATCATTGTGCGGTCACAGTCATTAAAAACGGTACTATATGATGACATGTCTATAAAATTAGAAACCACATGGATTTCCTTTTTTATATCAAAAAGGTTGAGTGTGTCATCTTTAAGGCTTTGAGAGACCGATGTCACAACATCGCTGTTATTAATGGTAAATGTTACCGCAGGTTTATACACAGGATGATTACCTACCAGTGTAATATCTGTGCCATGTAGGGTGGTTACCATAGGTAGTTTAATATTGTACTCCTTAAGCATTTGTTGTGCCATGTAACCAGCATAGGCATGCGGTATGGCATAATGTACATGCAATAATTCAATATTAAATGCAAGCACCACATTCACCAACTTACTAGACAAAGCAAGATCATATGGCTGGTAATGAAACAACGGATACTCTTCTACATCTACCTCGTGAAAAAATATATTTTTAGATAATAAATCCAGCCGCACCGGTTGTTTGTAGGTGACAAAATGTATTTCATGACCACGACCAGCAAGTGCTGTTCCTAACATGGTTGCGACAACACCACTACCGCCAAAAGTAGGGTAACATACAATAGCTATTTTCATAAACTGGTTTTGGGCTCTACAATAGAGTCATAAATAATTTGCTGTATTTTAGTACGTATGTTGTTTTCTATAATGTACTTATTGTCTACACTAGGATGAATACGATTAGAAAGAAAAACATAAACAATCTCGGTCTCTGGATCGGCCCATGAATACGTTCCTGTAAAGCCACTGTGACCAAAACTTTTTAAACTAACGCAACCGCAGGTCCCGTCTGCACCATCCTGCAACGGCTTATCAAAACCTATCCCACGGCGCACACCATCTGCACAATAGTGGCAGGTGTTAAACGTCGCTATAGTTTCCTTTTTTAAATATTGCACACCGCCATAGTATCCATCTTGCAGGTACATTTGCATCATCTTTGCGACATCATTTGCATTAGAAAAGAGACCAGCATGCCCACCGATACCATCTTGCAAGGCAGCACCCTGATCGTGTACATAACCGTGTATTAACTGGTTTCTAAAAGAGTTATCGTCTTCGGTAGGTGCGATTTGTGAGTAATCAAAATGCTTTGTTGGATTGTAACCTGTAAAATTCATACCCATAGAACTGTAAAACTGTTCTTGTACTAGGGTGTTTAAATCCTTCCCTTCTTTTCTTTCAATATATTCTTTAAGCAAATAATAGGGCAAATCGCTGTATTTATAACCCTTTTCTGGCAGTAAAGCACTGGATTTTATACTCGATAAAATACTGTCATTTAAAACACTTTTAGCAAATAATTGTGTGGACACTTGGCTAGAAAAAGTTTCTGATTTTTTTACATCATAAAACGCAACCGACGGTTTTAAGGTTACCGTATCTAATGTTTTTTTGTAAAAAGGTATCCATGGTGCCAGTCTGGCAACATGGGACAGCATTTCTTGTGTTGTGATGTGCGCTTTGTTAGAATTTTTAAATTCTGGTAACAACATTTCTAACGGGTCGTTTAAATCCAGCGCACCTTGTTCTTGCAATTTCATGACAAGTGGCAAAGTACCCAGTATTTTTGTGACCGATGCGAGATCATACAAACTGTTGTTATCTACTGGTTTTTGCGCGTCATACGTGTGATTACCATAGCCTTTATTCATGATAACCTTGCCATGTCTAGCAACGAGTATTTGCATACCGGGGGCTCCCTTATCTTGAATCGTTTTATTAGCAATAGCATCAATCTTAGAAATCATAAGAGCGTCTAGACCTACACTAGTTGGATTTGCGCTGTAAGCTAATCGTTTTATAGCATTAAATCGTACTCCATCGCCCGCCTTGTAAACACCTGCACTTACGGGTAAACGGCCTAGCATGTCACGAGCGCCAAAAATAAGTTGCGCACTCACTTGTTGACTTACCGTACTGTTTTGATAGGACATCAACAATCCCTCATAATTTGTGGTTGACGTAAATTGCTCTAGCACATAAGGCATCGCAAAAATGTCTAAAATCACCTCATGTGTTTTTGCAATCTCATTCATCCAAGCAAGCTCTGTTTTTGTAGCTTGAAAACTTTTCCATGGGTTTGCATTGCTTTTGTGATATCCTAGTATGACCGTATTGTAAGGTATAAGCATGTTTTGCAATAGTTCGAGCTTATCAGCAACCAGTCTATCCACTTTTGCATACTTGTTAAGTTCATTAAAAAAGATATCACCGGTGTCATCTCCTAACGAGATGTAAGCAATTTTGCGCGTTTCTAGCTGCTGCAACGGTATAATTTTTTTTGAATTATTTAATAAAGTGACAGCTCTCGAGATGGCATCTTCATAAACAATAGCATCACTTTCGGTTTGTAAATCTTGTGCAAGGTTTGTTAAATCTATCGGTTTGTACTCGTGTAGTCCAGCAATATACTTTGCCATTAAAATCTTTTTAACAGAATACTCTAGTCGCTGCAGTGTAATTTCACCATTTTTTACAGCCCGTTCAATAGCTTGTATAGCCTTAGCTGCATTTTCAGTAAATAGAAGCACATCATTCCCTGCTATAAACGCCTGTAAATCCACATCTCCTGGTTTACTAAAATTAGATGCTCCTTTCATGTTGAGTGCATCTGTAAAAATAAGGCCTTTAAAATCCAGCTGGTTTTTAAGCATATCGGTTACCACGCGCTCACTTAAACTGGTCGGGTAACCAGGCCTGTCGTCTAAGCTAGGAATGTTTAAATGCGCTACCATGACACTAGCGAGGCCTTTATCAAAAAGTGCGCGATAAGGATAAAGTTCTACATCGTTTATACGCTTTGCATCAAAATTTACCGTGGGCAAGGTTTTATGGCTATCCTTATCGGTATCGCCGTGCCCAGGAAAATGTTTTGCACACGCCATAACACCGGTAGATTGTAAACCTTGCACATAGGCATAAGCCTTTTGGGTCACATTAAATTTATCCTCGCCAAAACTTCTATTGCCTATTATCGGATTTTTTGGGTTTGTATTAATATCCACAACGGGTGCAAAATTGATATGCACACCCATTCTCTTACTATGCATACCTATGCGCTCTCCCACCTTAAATGCGCTGGCAGTGCCGGGTGTCGCTCCCAGCGTCATATTCCACGGGAAAACGTATGTACTATCGATGCGCATGCTTAAACCCCACTCGGCATCCATGGCTATAAGTAATTTGGTTTTTGCAAGTTCCTGAATTTCATTGGTAAGTCTGGCCTGTCGCATTGGGCCACCCTGAAAAAAAATAACACCGCCCACCTTTTGATCGGTGACCAGCTTTTTCACAAAATTTACATGCGCTTTATCCTTATTAGAATACATGTCCACCATGATAAGTTGACCAATGCGTTCTTGCAAGTTCAAGGAATTATAAACACTATCTACCCATTGCTTTTGTGCAATGCTATCGACTGCTACCAGAAGGTTTTTACTGTTGAGCTGGGCTTGTAAGTTGTTCGCTTTCGCGAAAGCGAGCACCAAAAAAACACACGTGAGAAAATTACATTTCATAAAATACAAATCGGGTGAACGGTTTTGTAAAAAAATTCACTCGTGTATAAAGGTAATGAAAACAAGTGAGTACCTACAATTATTTATGGCTGTAGAAATGGTAGAAAAAGAAATAAAAGAATGAAAATAGGCTAAAAAAATCGTGCGTGCCAGCTTTCGGCTGCTGGTACTTCCCAAAATTCTTTAAACTCGCCCACGGTATTTACAAGATTGTTAAAGACAATTGTTTTTGCGGTCACCGATTTGTCTTTGGCCATTTTTTTAAAGTCACTTAATTCTTTATACGCTAGGAATTCGCCGTTTTTAAAAGTAACATTCATTTTATCAAGTAAAACGATGTTGAATTGACTTTCTAAAGATTGTATAAAACGAACAGAACTATCTATGGAACAACCCGTTGCACTGGCAATTCCCTGATCTAGACCTATAACGATAAAACGGTTGTAGGGAAATGCTATACCTGCGTGCAAGTCGGCACCGTGAGCGGTCCATTGTTGTAAAAACTGCGCTGCTAGAGATTGCACCTCATTTAATTCGGTTGCTGTAAATGGCCTGTTAGCCTGATACACCCACACCCTGGCGTCGTCTGGAAGATTTTCAAAAGGAACTTGCATCGTGATTTTCTTAAAAATTAATGTGCCTTGCTATCTTAGCTTACAAATCGGCTGCGTTTGCAATAAGCTCTGCAATGTCCAGCACTTGCACAGCACCTTCTTTTTCGGCAGCTTTAATACCGTCGCTCATCATGGTATTGCAAAAAGGACAAGCCGCTGCAACAATATCTGCTCCTGTTTCAATAGCCTCGTCTGTACGTTCTATGTTGATATCTTTATTACCTGGTTCGGGCTCTTTAAACATTTGTGCACCGCCCGCACCGCAACACAACCCGTTGCGTTTAGAACGTTTCATTTCTAGAAGTGCTGCATCTAGTTTTTCTAAAAGTTCGCGTGGTGCTTCATACACATCGTTTGCGCGACCTAGGTAACAAGGATCGTGGTAGGTGATTTTTTTACCTTTAAACTTGCCGCCTTCTATAGACAATTTGCCGGTTGCAAAAAGATCTTTTAAAAAACTGGTGTGGTGAATAACCTCATAATTGCCGCCCAGTTCGGGATATTCATTCTTTAGCGTATTGAAGCAATGTGGGCAGGCAGTTACTATTTTTTTTATTTCATAACCATTGAGCACTTGAATGTTCATCATCGCCTGCATTTGAAACAAGAACTCGTTTCCTGCGCGCTTTGCAGGGTCGCCAGTGCAGCTTTCCTCGGCCCCTAGAACGGCAAACGCAACGCCTGCTTTATCTAAAAGCTTAACGAATGCCTTAGTTATTTTTTTTGATCTATCGTCAAAACTGCCACTGCAACCCACCCAAAACAAAATTTCGGGTTGTTTGCCTTGTGCAATAAAATCGGCAACGGTAGGTACTTTTATGGGTGTACTCATAATATGTTAATTTCCCTTATTTAAATTTAATAACTTTTGAAGGATAAATGGCTCTCACAAGATTCAGAGACCGTTATTTCTCCTCAAACACCTCTATGGTGGCGCGCTTTTCGGTAAGGTTTGAAAACGTACCTTTATACCTGGTAGCACGCACGATGTGGTTGTCAATCCAGTGATAATTTCCTCCGCGGGGCTTGTTCATCAATAGACTGTGATATTTAAACCCGTGTTTATTGAGCCATTCTTCGGTCACAGCGCGGTGTTCCTCGGTTCTAGATGTAAAAAAACATATTTTGTGTCCTATATCATACCAACTGTTGCAGGTTTTAAGCGCGTCAGGAAAAGGCAAACAGGTAGACATGCGTTCAGGTTCCTCATTAGGAATATCGTCGGTAATGGTACCGTCTATATCGATTAGATAATTCTTTATTCCCTCTGGCAGTATGGGACTTATGTTGTTACCGTGCTCATCGGTCGTGGTAACAAATTCTTTGTTGGTTTCTTTTTTCATCTACAGTTCATTTGCCCAGTTTAAACGGTCCATTTGATTATATGGCCATGGTGCGCCGTTATTTTCTATATTGGTCATGGTTGCATTAAGCTCGGTAGGCGCAGCGCTATTTTCTAAGACAAGATAGCGTCGCATTTCCATGATAATGCTAAGCGGGTCTATGCCTATTGGACAGGCCTCGACACAAGCGTTGCATGTGGTGCATGCCCAAAGTTCTTCGGTAGTAATGTGATTATTTAAAAGGTATAGCCCGTCATCTACATAGGTACCGTTTTTATCAATATTAGCACCTACCTGCTCTAACCTATCTCTCGTAGCCATCATAATGCGACGTGGCGATAATTTCTTACCTGTAATGTTTGCTGGGCATTCTGCTGTGCATCGACCACATTCTGTACAAGTATATGCATTGAGTAATTGTACTTGATTTAAATCAAAAATATCCTTAGCTCCTAGGTTCGCAGGTATATCTCCAGCTGTTGCTGGGTCGGGTGTTGCAAAGGGATCGGCTGTAGGATCCATCATCATTTTAACTTCTTTGGTCACTGCTTCCATGTTTGTAAGCTGGCCTTTTGGAGACAACTTTGCAAGATACACATTAGGAAAAGCAAACAAAATATGCAAATGTTTAGACCAATACAGGTAATTTAAAAACACGAGAATACCAGCGATATGTAACCACCAACATGTGCGTTCTATCATCATGAGCGTTTCAAAAGACATTCCCTCAAAAAACGGTGCGATAAAACTACTGATAGGAAAACTACCCGCATTTGTGTAATGTAAAGCCGCTTCACTGGTAAAACTACCAGTTGCTACCCCTTGCTGAATCATTAAATCTGTTGCATTCATGGTTAGGAATAATCCCATGAGTACCATTTCAAAATATAAAATAAGATTTGCATCGTTTTTAGACCACCCGTTAAGTTCGCCCATCATAAATCGCTTAATCTTCATGACATTTCTGCGCGTCCAAAAAATAACCACAGTCACCAAAACCAAAAACGCTAGAATCTCAAAGGTACCGATAAGTACATTGTACAAAGAGCCCAAGTAAGGTGCAAATATCCTGTGTTGTCCAGTGATGCCGTCTATAATAATCTCTAAAACCTCAATGTTTATAATGACAAATCCTATGTAAACAATCACATGCAAAAACCCAGACACAGGTTTACGCACCATTTTAGATTGACCCAGTGCAATACGAGCCATTTGTGCCCAGCGTTCGGGCTTATTATCGCTGCGGTCTACTTCCCTACCTAGTTTTATGTTGCGTATGATTTTGCGAATATTACGCGCAAAATAGCCCACGCCGACTGCAAGAAGTATTACAAAAATTATATTAGGTAAATAAGTCATCATCATTATTGGTCTCGGTCTTCTGGTTTGTCATAAGCTCCTGGCTTCTTTCCAAAAACCGAAAAGTGTACATACCTCTTTGGGTTTAGTTTCATGTCCTGAAGCAGCATCTCGGCCTGTCGTGTGGTACGTTCTAGGTTGTCATACAATTTGTCGTCTTTCATTAGCTTACCCATACTTCCTTTTCCACTGCTTACATCGTCCAGGACACCATTGAATTTTGATATAGACTGCTCTAACTCTTTTACCACACTTGCAATTTCAACTTTTGCAAGCTCGTCAGAGATACTGGCAAAATTCTTTGCACTCTTGTTAACATTTGTGAGGGTGCTGTCTAAAGAAACTCTATTTGCTGCAATAAAATTATTTGTGCTCGTGGTTAAGTTTTGAAGTCCTTGCAAGGTTTTACTCATTTCTACTAACGCAGTTTCAATGGATTTTCTATTCTTAGGACTAAGCGTTTTATTCAGACTGGTCATGACTGAGTCGGCACTTACCACCATACTTTCAATTTTCACTTTTAAAGGCACAAACTCGGCCATTACTTTACCTTGCAACCCATCGTCAACCGCAGATCTCAACGTGTCACCAGATTTTGCTAATCTTTTAGAAGCCGAATTAAAATCTGGTAATATCGCAAGAGCTTTACCACCTATCAAACTCGTGCTGTAAACACTGGCAGTACTTTGTGCTGAAAACGTAAAGGACTCGTCCACATGAAAGGTTACTAACAAGCGACCAGAACTGTCTAAAAAATCGATGTCATCAATGTTTCCTACCTGCAAACCATTGATGGTAACAGGTGCCGATTTTGCAAGACCCTCTACATTCTCATAAACCGCGTAAAAGGTACGATCGTTTTTAAACAGGTTTCTTCCTTTTAAAAACTGGTATCCAAAAATAAATAGCGC
>DAIRDE010000001.1:61876-99384 GCA_036796335.1 Nonlabens sp. | reverse complement strand
CGTTTTTAAACAGGTTTCTTCCTTTTAAAAACTGGTATCCAAAAATAAATAGCGCGATAGCCGCCACGGTAAGGAAACCTACTTTTACCTCTTTAGAATATTTCATGCATTTTTCTTTTAAACAAAAGTAAGAAACTAGTTTTCTTTATGGAACTTAGTTGTCATTACTTTATACATTCCTACAGTTTAGTAACTACCCCATTGACTTCAGACACTACAAAAGCCTCGGGATAACCTGATTCTTTGGCTTTAATAAGTAGCTGTCTAGCACCCCATTCGGTAGTTTCGGCGCCGGTAAAGTATTTAAAAATAGCACCCACTTGTACCCTAGAAATTTTAGGTAAGTTTTTAAAATTAGCAGGTATCGCCTCTAATTTTGTACTACTAGCTGCCAGTTGGACTTTGTACAATCTGCTCGCGTTATTAGCAACGGTTTGTTTAATCTCAGGATTAGTATTTTTTTTAATGTCGTTTTCTATAGCTGGCGCTTCTATCTTTACATCTTCTACAATAAAACTATTGATATCTCTATTTGCATGATAATCGATAATGGCGTCATAAATAGCATTTGCTACTTTTTGTTGTCCTGTAGTACTGTTTAAAAAATCGCGTTCCTCGGCATTTGTTAAAAACCCAGTTTCTATGAGTACGCTAGGCATATAAGAAAGTCGCAACACTGCAAAATTTGCTTGTTTTACACCGCGGTTTTTGCGACCTAAATCCCTGATAAAGTTTTCTTGCACGCGCTTTGCGAGCTCAATGCTGGTTTCAAGATACTCTTCGGTTGCTAGCAGCGCACCAGCAAAAGCCGACGGGTCGTTAGGATCAAAACCCACATAGCGCTCTTGATAATTTTCTTCAAGTAAAATAACTGCGTTTTCTCGACGCACGACTTCTAGATTTTTACTGCTTCCACCATCACCCAGTATCCAGGTCTCGTTACCGGCTGCACTCGTCGCGCTAGCAGCGTTGCAGTGTACTGAGACAAAAAAATCTGCCTTTGCCCTGTTTGCAATAGCACCACGCTCACTCAATTCAATAAAAATATCGGTTTTGCGGGTATAAATAACCTTAAAAGCAGGATTTAATTCTAACCTGCTTCCTATCAACTTAACGATGTTAAGAGCAATATCCTTTTCATTTACAGCACCTACTTTTTTACCGGGATCGTGACCGCCATGTCCAGCATCTAAAACAATTACAAATGGTTTTACAGGATTTACTTTGGTAGTGTCTATGATTTCTCTCGCTGTTCCTGCAAAACTTATAGCAATAAAAACAATAAACAGTAGTACTTTCGTTTTCATATTGTATGATATGTAATAACGTTTGCTTGTAATAAGTTCGCTTTCGCGAAAGCGTAATAACCTAACAACGCATAAAATTTATATGTAGTTTTGGCGTTTCAAAAACCAGACCAAAACAGTTAACGAATATACCACTCTACAGATTGCGCGCAACCTTAAAGAATATCATTTTTTCCATAACGTTTTTAACAACGGTACTCGCGGCATATGGTCAAGAACCTGTAGTGCCTAGCCAGCGTATAGAGCCTGTAATAGAGCCAGTTAAAACACCACCAGATAGCGTTCTTGTAAAAAAAGATGATCTTGCTAAAATCCTAAAGGTTCCCGATTCTACAAAAAGAGACACGCTAAAATCAAAAAATAGACTAGAAAACAAACTTACCTATGACGCGGTAACATCTACCATCCTAGACCGTAAAAAAAACACCATGACCCTTTTAAACCAGGCAGTTGTGACATATGGGGATATTAAAATAGAAGCCGGTAAAATAGTTATAGACAACAAGACGGGAAATATTGAGGCTTATGGAATCCCCGAGGACTCCACAGGGGTATATTCTCAAAAACCCGTTTTTACGCAAGGGACAAATGTGATAAAACCCGACTCTATTGTCGCAAATAGATTTTCTAAAAAGGTGCTTACCTACAACGCAACCACCCTGCAAGGAGAATTTAATGTCATTGCCGATGTGACTAAACGCGTCAACGATTCGGTTATTTTTATGCGCAACGCCCGGTTTACGACATCCAAAGACCCTGAGAATCCCGATTACTACTTTAAAGCAAACCGCATAAAATTTGTCCCTGGAAAAAAAATTGTCACAGGAGTTGTGCAAATGTTTATTGCCGATGTCCCCACGCCTATCGGTTTACCCTTTTCATTTTTCCCAATGACGACCGAGCGTAAAAGTGGGATTATTATACCTTCCTTTGGTAACAATAACAACCAGGGTTATTTTTTACAAAATGGTGGGTATTATTTTGCTATTAACGATTATGTAGACCTCACTGTGCTAGGCGATTACTTTACAAATGGCAGTTATGGCGCTCGCATAGAAAGCAACTACCGGTTGCGATACAAGTACTCGGGTAGTTTGCGCTTTTTGTATGAGAACCAGTTGCAAAGTGAGCGTGGGTTTTCAAATTTCCAGCAAACCAGCAGGTATAACATTAACTGGCAACATGCACAAGACGCAAAATCCAATCCCACCTCTCGCTTTAGTGCCAGTGTCAATTTAGGAAGCAGCCAGTTTTATGTGCAATCCTTTAACCTTGTTAATCAAGGCGCTGTACTTAACAACAGTTTTAATTCTTCCATATCTTACAATAAAACCTTTACAGGAGAACCACAAGTAAACATTACCGCGAGCGCCACACACAACCAAAACACCAATACCAATGTTGTAAACATGAGTTTGCCTAATTTGCAAGGTAATGTCTCGAGGGTGTTTCCATTCGCCCCTAAAGAAGGGGTACGCAAGGGGATTATTCACAACGTGAATTTACAATACAGCATGCGCAGTGAAAACCGCATCGCCACAACCGATGCCGATTTTCTCACCGCAAAAATGTTTGATAACGCAGTTTTTGGAGTGCGACACAGCATACCTATTGCTACAAACTTTAAGATTGCAAAATATTTTAACGTGGGCGTAAACGCAAACTATGACGAGTCATGGGTTATAGAAACCTATAAACAAACCCTGGTAGACAATGGTAGTGGCGGCTTTACCACACGCCGCGACAGCATAAAGGGATTTGATGCTTTTAGAACCTATAATTATGGCGCAAATATAGGAACTACTGTTTACGGCAGCTGGCAGTCTAAGGATAAAAACGCAAAACTACAAGCCATAAGGCATATTATAAGACCGTCGATATCCTACAGCGCAAACCCTAGCTTTGAACAATACTATGATCGATTACTCGACGAGCGCGGGTTGGATGTGCTGCCCGAGGAACGTTTTTACTCTCGTTTTGAAGGTTCTCTTTATGGAGCGCCAGGACGTACTTTTGCCAGTAGTGTAGGCTTTAACATACAAAATAATGTAGAAGCAAAAGTGCGCGACAGGGACAGCACAAAAACCGATCTAAAAAAAATTGCAATCCTTAAATCACTCAATTTTGCCACCTCTTACAACATTGCAGGCGATTCACTTAACTGGAGCCCCGTGCAAATGAGTGGCGTTATTCCACTTACTAGCAAAGTCGATTTAAACTTTGACGCAAATTTTGACCCGTATGCACTGGATAACAATAATGTGCGTATTAACACTTTTAATATTAATAATGGTGGCAGCCTTTTTAGACTTACACGTGCCGGTGCGCGTGTAGGATTTAGATTAAGCGATAAGGACTTTATAAAAGAAGATGATACCGCTAAAAAAAGTGATAAAGAAAAAGTAACAAACACAAATTTTAAAAATGGCGGCCGTGATGACGATTTGTTTGGTGCTGCAGTAGACTATGCCGCTGGGGCAAATGTAGATCCTAACAAACCCGCACAGGAACAAGAAGTAGATGTTTCTAAAGATCGTTACCGCTTTAAAATACCATGGAATCTTAATATTTCATATACCATGACCTATGAGAACGCACAGCGACAAAACTCACTAAACCGACAAAGTTTAATGATAAGCGGTGATTTAGAACTGTCACCTCGCTGGAGTATAGGTGGTAATACCGGTTATGACTTTGCTGACAGCGGTATTTCTTTTACCACTTTGCGATTTGAGCGCGATTTAGAAAGCTGGCGCATGAGTTTTAACTGGACCCCTATAGGCCCGCGAGATGCGTGGTTTTTCTTTATAGGTATTAAATCAGGCGCGCTTAGCGATATTAAATGGGACCAGCGCAAGCAGCCCGACCCGTTGTTCTAACAACCGTCTTGCTAGAAAAGCTTTTAACCTCCTAGGTACTTCTCCATGAGCGGCATTAATTCCATTTGAAGTTCCTGACCCATACTGCCAACTGAAATTTTTGTCATTTCCTCCTGAACTTTTAAATGCCTTTTACCAATTTCAGATTCATAGAATTTTAAAATTGCCTTTACCTCGTCATGCGTGTAAAATTCCATGCTTTTTTCGCCAAGCTTCTTATAGAAATTTTCCATGATTGGGTCTAACTCTTGTTTGAATTTCTCTAGTTTCTCCCCAGGAATCATTTGATAAACTTGACCCATGGAGGCGTCGGCTGCATTGGATCCCATTTTTACAAGCTTGATTGCGTCATTTTTAAATGCGGCATTATCTTGTGCTTGAATACTAAAGACAAGCCCTAATGACAGGGCGACTGTTAAAATTGTTCTTTTCATAAATTTTTAAATTAAAGTTACATGTTATTCAGATTCTAAATATGGGTCTAAATGCTACATGAATTGTCGCCTGCTGTTTTAAATCGTTAGGGAAATCACTCCTTGTGCATAAATGCCTGTTTACCTAGCAAGGTTTCTTTAGACTCTACATGGGCATCGTCTGGCACACAACAATCCACTGGGCACACAGCGGCACACTGTGGCTCGTCATGAAAGCCTACACACTCTGTACACTTATCTGGTACGATGTAATAATACTCGTCACTTACAGGTTGTTGCGTGTCATTTGCGTTAACTTGTTTACCATTGGTAAGAACGATATCCCCTTCTAGATCAGTGCCGTCAGCATAACGCCAGTCGTCTCCAGCTTCATAAATAGCGGTATTGGGACACTCGGGCTCGCAAGCGCCGCAGTTAATACACTCATCTGTAATTATAATTGCCATAGCTTTTCTGTACTTTTGCACAAAAATAAAACGCATTGAACGCACTGGCAATAGGTAGCAATATTATTAATCGTTTGCACGCTTTCGCGAAAGCGGGATCCATCATCTCCCAATTTTTAGAAACAAAAAACGGCACTACCACGGGCATACCTGCAATCTGGTACGAGCGTATTGACACCGATTTAGTAAGTGCAGAACAAATAAACTCGTGGTTCACCAAAGATAACTTGATGTTTTGCTTAAGCCAATGGGCAAAATTGTTGCAAGAAGATGCGTTAACCCATTGGATAAGTTCTTATAATGTTACAAACCACGCAGTAAAAAATATTGCTGTCATTGCCGCAGGAAATGTGCCGCTCGTGGGTTTACATGATGTGTTGTGCGTGCTGCTTACTGGCAATAACGTTCTTATCAAGGCATCGTCAAATGACACAGTGCTTTTGAAACTGGTGTTGGATTTGGCCACAGCACATGATCCTAAACTAGCTGCCGCGGTAATTTATGTAGATGGCAAAATGCCTGATTATGACGCGGTAATTGCCACAGGAAGTAACAATACCGCACGATATTTTGAATATTATTTTGGAAATAAGCCCAACATTATTCGCAAAAATCGCAATTCGGTTGCGGTACTTACGGGACACGAGAGCCATAAAGAGCTCGAGTCGTTGAGCGATGATGTTTTTAGGTATTTTGGATTAGGCTGCCGCAGTGTGAGCCATTTAAAAGTACCTAAAAATTATAATTTTGATGCGTTTTTTAAGGGAATGTTCAAGCAAAAAAAACTCATTTTCTTTGAAAAATATGCAAACAATTATGATTACAACAAAGCAGTCTATCTCATGAGCCGTTTTGAATTGCTGGATAATGAATTTTTAATCATTAAAGAAGAAACAGGTAGTTACTCCTCGCCCATCGCATCGTTAGGCTATAGTTTTTATGAAGATGTAGCTGACTTAACTACCGAGTTAAAAAATAACGCTGCAATGTTACAGTGTATAGTCGCGGGAGAAACGTTAAAAAATGTACTCGCAGAAAAGTTAGCGTCACTCGCAGCGCCCGATATTTGTGACTTTGGCACGACCCAGCAACCCTCGCTAACCGATTATGCAGATGGGGTGGATACTGTGCGTTTCTTGTTGACATTATCTTAAAAACTTAACGTTTTACTTACTTTCTTGTGGTTTTAAAATTGCATTTTTGTGAGTGTAATTTATATTTTGAGATATGTTAGCACACAATTTTTCGGCCGGGCCTTGCATTTTACCACAAGAAGTTTTTCAAAAAGCCGCAGCAGCGGTACTTAACTTTAACGATCTAAGTATATTAGAGATTTCGCATCGCAGCAAAGATTTTGTAGCAGTGATGGAAAAAGCACAATCTCTAGCGCTGGAACATTTAGGATTGCAAAATAAGGGATATCAAGCGCTCTTTTTAGGCGGTGGTGCTACCATGCAATTTTTAATGGTTGCTTATAACCTGCTAGAAACTAAAGCAGCATACCTAAACACAGGTACCTGGTCTAGCAATGCCATTAAAGAAGCTAAAGCATTTGGCGAGGTGATAGAGGTGGGTTCTTCTAAAGATGCAAATTTTAACTACATACCTAAGGGATACTCCATTCCTGCCGATGTAGATTATTTTCACTGCACATCTAATAATACAATTTTTGGAACCCAGATAAAGGATTTTCCCGACAGTCCGGTACCCATGATTTGTGATATGAGCAGCGATATATTTTCTAAAGTCATAGATTTTTCAAAATTTGACCTGATTTATGCCGGTGCTCAAAAAAATATGGGCCCTGCGGGCGTTACCCTGATTGTTGTAAAAGAGGACATACTAGGCAAAGTAAGTAGATACATACCGTCTATGTTAAACTACAAAGAGCACATTGCTAAAGAATCTATGTTAAACACACCACCCGTTTTTCCTATTTATGTAAGCATGCTTACCCTAGAGTGGTTAAAAGAAAACGGCGGTATTCCTGCTATAGAAAAAATTAACAGAGAAAAAGCAGCACTTATTTATAACGAGATAGACCGCAACCCGTTATTTAACGGATTTGCAGTTGTAGAAGACCGCTCGATGATGAATGCGACCTTTACACTAAACGATGATTCACACACCGCAGCATTTGACGCCCTGTGGAAAGAAGCAGGTATTAGCGGCCTTAATGGACACCGGTCTGTTGGTGGTTATAGAGCAAGCATGTACAATGCACTGCCTGTAAAAAGTGTTGAGGCACTGGTACAATCCATGCAAGAATTAGAGCGAACTCGATAATATCACAAGAGTTTGTTAGTAATAAGAAGAACAAAAGACAGTTCTAACAACGAAACAAAAAAATAAACGATGAGTAAAAAAATATTAGCAAACGACGGTATATCTCCTAGTGGTGTTTTAAGACTAGAAGCCGCAGGATACCAGGTTATTACAGTAAACGTTGCCCAAGAACAACTGGCTGCCTATTTAAACGAACACAACATAGAAGTACTGCTTGTGCGGTCGGCCACCACGGCACGCAAAGAACTGATAGACGCCTGCCCAAGCCTAAAAATTATAGGTCGCGGTGGTGTAGGAATGGATAACATCGATGTTACCTATGCAATCGATAAAGGGTTGCACGTTATAAACACCCCTGCATCTAGTAGTGGCAGCGTTGCCGAACTTGTTTTTGCGCATTTGTATGGCGGCGTGCGCTTTTTACATGACGCAAACCGCAACATGCCGCTAGAAGGCGAGAGCAACTTCAATAAACTGAAAAAAGCCTATGCAAATGGTATCGAGCTGCGTGGTAAAACACTAGGTATTATAGGTATAGGTAGAATAGGTCAAGAAGTAGCTCGTATCGCAACAGGCGTAGGTATGAATGTGATAGCTCATGATAGTTTTGCCACAGCAGGACCACAAATTACCTTAGATTTTTATGACGGTCAGACAGTTACGGTAAATGTACCGCTAGTAGATAAAGACACGCTTATAGCGCAAGCCGACTTTATCACTGTACATGTCCCAGCACAAAAATCATACACCCTAGACGCAGCAGACTTTGAAAAAATGAAAAAAGGTGCAGCCGTGGTAAATGCCTCCCGTGGTGGCGTTATAAACGAAGTTGCCCTCGTTGCCGCGCTAGATAGCGGTCATTTATCGTTTGCCGCATTAGACGTTTTTGAAACAGAGCCAAAACCCGAAGTGCAACTATTAATGCATCCTAAACTATCACTTACCCCGCACATAGGTGCCGCAACGTTAGAAGCACAAGACCGTATAGGTACTGAACTTGCTGACCAAATAATTTCCATATTGGGCTAACGAAAACCTTAGGCTTTTGAAGCGTACCGCATTATGAACCTAATAAACGTAAAAGCCATTGTTACCGGTGGAACCACAGGTATAGGCTTTGAAATCGCAAAAACACTGAAAGAGCATGGCGCGCAAGTGCTTATTACAGGTAAAAATGAGCAACGCCTTTTAAAAGCCGCAGCAGCACTAGACGCACCATATTTTAAAGCCGATGCTGCCAAAGAAGAAGAAGTAAAAGCCTTGTTTGCCTTTGCAATTAAAGAATTGGGAAACCTCAACGTTTTAATCAACAATGCTGGCGTGGGCCATTTTGCATCGCTCTCACTTACCACTGCCGCGCACTTTAAGCGACAGTGGGAAGTAAATACGCTAGGTGTTTTTCTTGCAGGTAGAGAAGCTGCAAAACATTTTATAACCGAAAAATACGGCAACATCATCAACATAGGTTCTACTGCGGCTGTGCGTGGTTTTGCGAGTGGAACGGGTTATGTGGCAAGTAAATTTGCTGTAAGCGGCATGACCGAATGCTGGCGTGCAGAATTAAGACCACACAATATTAGGGTAGCACAAATTAACCCAAGCGAGGTAGTGACAGACTTTTTAGAAAAAGCGGGATTAACACTTCAAAACACGACCTATAAACTACAAGCAAAACACATCGCACAAGCCGTAATTGCTATGCTTACCCTAGACGACATCGGTTTTATTCCTAGTTTAGAAGTATGGTCTACAAATCCAAATAGAACCTAAATCCTACTACCAATTTATCGGTGTTTTGTTGATAGATTTCAAGTGATTATTTGCTTTAGAAAAATGCTGATTTTGAAACCAATGGCCCTTATTAGCACTTAATGGCGACGGGTGCCCAGACTCGAGTATCAGGTGTTTTGTCGAATCGATTATGGTAGCCTTCTTTTTTGCAAAACCACCCCATAGCATAAAAACAACAGGATCACGTTTTGCACTTACTGCCCTAATTACAGCATCTGTAAAGCGCTCCCAACCACGTTTTGAGTGACCACCTGCTTGTCCTTGTTGCACGGTTAAAACAGTATTGAGCAATAAAACACCCTGCTGTGCCCAGCGTTCTAAATTACCAGATTCAGGTGGCGGTGTACCTAGATCGTTAGTAATTTCCTTAAATATATTGATTAAACTGGGAGGCATTTTAACGCCGTCGTTTACCGAAAAACAAAGCCCATTTGCCTGACCCATCCCGTGATAGGGATCTTGTCCCAGGATCACGACCTTCACATCCTGAAACGAGGTATGGTTCATAGCAGCAAAAACAAGTTCGCGAGGTGGACAGCATGTATTTACAGCATATTCAGCTGATACAAACCTCATCAATTCCCTAAAATATTCCTTTTGAAATTCTTCGTTTAACGCATCCCTCCAGGTCACATGCATCGGTATTTCCATAGTTTTTTGAAGTCTTAAATAATTGATCTACAACCAATTTATCGATATAAAAAGGACGTTTCTCAATTAATCAGGTTCGTTTTTAAAGACCTGTTGCTTTTAAAGAGTTCGCTTTCGCGAAAGCGAAACACATAACACACACCTTTTAACCCACAAAAATCGTGTAAATAACTTAATCCATTTTAAAAGAAATCCACATTTAAGAGGTTGTATTTTTACAGATGTAACATTTTTAAATCATGGAAGTTTTAAGTATCGCATACCTCGTTTTTGGGTTTATTATTGGCACTGTATTAAGTTGGTTGTATGTTAAAAACACCTATACAGGCAAACTAAGCACCCTAGAAACTACCTGCAATTTATTGCAAAATCAACTAAACAATGCCCAACAAGCAATAGCAGAAAGAGACGTTTTAAAATTACAAACAGAATCCTTTAAAACCCAGCTCGCCAGTAAAAATGAACAGATGCTCGAGCTAAAAGAGCTACAAGAAAAGCTAGAAAAACGATTAGAACTATTGACTGCCGAAAATTCTAATTTGCAGATCCTGCTAGCACAAACACGCCTCGCGCTGCAACAAGCCACTGTAAAACACAAGGAATCTGAGCAGCAATTAGAAAAACTGAACGAACGGTTTACGCTAGAATTTGAAAATCTTGCTCACAAAATTTTGAACGAGAACTCTTTAAAATTTGCCGACCAAAACAAGAAGAATATCGAGCAAATCTTAAGCCCGCTACAAGAAAAAATAGCAACTTTTGAAAAACGCGTAGAACACACCCATAAAGACAGTATTGAGCAGCAAAGTATGTTGCGACAACAAATACTCGGACTAAAAGAGTTGAACCTGCAAATGAGCAAAGAAACATCTAACCTAACTAAAGCACTTAAAGGCGATGCCAAAATGCGTGGTAACTGGGGCGAGCTGGTGCTAGAACGTGTTTTAGAAAAATCTGGATTGCAAAAGGGGCGCGAGTTCGAGGTGCAACAACGCTATCTTACACACGACGGTAGCGTGCGTTTTCCAGATGTTGTTGTCCATTTGCCGGGTGGTAAAAAGATGGTTATAGACTCTAAAGTATCGTTAAACGCTTATGAGCGCTACATTAATAGTGATGACGAGGCCTTGCAAGACAGCCATTTACGCGAGCATGTGACTGCTATTAAAAAGCATGTGAAGGACCTGTCTGCAAAAAACTACCACGAGATGTATGCGATAGAAAGTCCCGATTTTGTGCTGCTATTTATACCTATAGAACCTGCGTTTGCAGCAGCCCTGCATGCTGATAGTGGTCTTTATGTAGATGCCTTTGATAAAAACATTGTCATAGTAACACCCACTACCCTGCTTGCCACATTGAGCACAATAAATACTATGTGGCAAAATGATAAGCAACAACGCCATGCTATTGAAATAGCCACCGCAGCGGGTAATTTATACGATAAGTTTGTTTTATTTACCGACGACCTACTAACTGTGGGTAAACAATTAGAAACAGTGCAGGCTACCTATAATTCCAGCATGCGCAAATTAAGTGATGGTCAGGGAAACCTTATAGGTCGTGTAGAACGTCTCAAGAAACTGGGTGCAAAGGCAAATAAAAGCCTCAACGAGAATCTGATTAATCTGGCTGTAGAGAACGATCCAGACTACCTAGATAACAACGATAACGCTTAAATTTTTTATTACGTTATCATGTAATATGTAAATTATATTACCATTTAATGTAATATACAAAAGATATTACATAATAATGTAATACATTTGTAAGCGAGTTTTGTAAATATAAAACCCTAAAAAAATGAAAAATGTATGGAAGTCGTTATTGTAGGAGACATTGTAGGTTCAAAGAAAAATAACGCGCAAGATTATCTGGAAATTATCATACCTATTTTAAAACAGTGTTGTGATAAGGGCATGTATCAAATTTATAGAGGTGACAGTTTTCAAGCGAGAATAAAAAATCCGGTGCTTGCACTTTATATAAGTCTTAAACTAAAAGCCGCTTTAAAAAGCACGGGCTCGCTAGATGTGCGCATCGCTATAGGTATGGGAGATATAGAGCTTGTAGACGGAGATATAGCTTTGTCTAGGGGGACTGCACTCACAAGATCAGGCGAGCTTTTAGACTCGTTGAAAGAAAGAAATCAAAAAATCATGGTTCGTGCTGACCACAAGCTAGATAGCTATATGAATGCAACTCTTAAAATGGCTTTGCTATTCCTTGATAACTGGAATAAGAATGCGGCTTCTATAGTTTATGAAATCATGAACAACCCACAAATAACTCAAGAAAAACTGGGAGAACGGTTAGGAATACAACAAGCAACGGCTAGTAGAAGATTAGACCGTGCACATTGGAAAGAGACACAAGAGCTTTTTCACCTATTTCAACAATATTATACAGACGTGAGGGATGGAGCTATTTGTTAAACTGCTATTAGCGCACATATTGGGTGATTTTATATTGCAAAGTGATAAGCTTGTCAAGAGTAAGGAAAAGCACAAATTAAAATCGCCACATCTATACATCCATGCCGCAATCCATGGTATGCTCACATTGCTGTTTCTCATGCACGAGCACAAACGGTACTGGTATCTTGCGATTATTATTGCAGTTTCTCATCTTATTATCGATGCCCTAAAACTGTATTTCACGACAAAAAAGAATCGCAATGCCCTATTTTTTATAGACCAACTTGCACATATTGCCATACTCGCGGGTATAACCCTCTTTGTAAACCCTTATTTCTTGCAATTTGAACCCAATACGTTAAACAAATGGTTCCCAATGTTTTTATGCATATTGTTTCTAACAACACCTGTGAGCGTTATGTTAAAAATATTTTTCATGCGGTGGGAAAAAAGCATTGAAGAAACAGGAGCAAACTCATTAAAAAATGCAGGCACATGGATAGGTATGCTCGAGCGTCTATTTGTTTTTGTGTTTATCATTACAAACCATTGGGAAGCAGTAGGCTTTTTACTAACAGCAAAGTCTGTTTTTAGGTTTGGTGATTTGAGCAAAGCAAAAAATATGAAACTAACAGAATATGTTTTAATAGGAACATTGCTTAGTTTTGGCATCGCCATACTCACTGGTGTTATTTATAATTACCTGCACTTATGAAAAAAATAATTACCATTATCATAGCTACTACAGCCACCATCGCCATCATATGGTATATTTTCTTATACTTTGCAGCATATTCTGACGGTTACCGCAGTGGCGAGCTTATAAAATTTTCAAGTAAAGGATATCTTTTTAAAACATGGGAAGGTGAATTAGCACAAGGTATGAGCGGCGCACAAATATTTCGTTTTTCGGTTATGGAAGGCAAGAAAGACGTTATTGATAAACTTAATGAGTATCAAGGTAAATATGTAAAAGTGCGTTATGAAGAAAAATACGGCACCTTTTTCTTTTGGGGCGATACCACCTATTTTATAACTGATGTAAGCCTTGAAAAATCGCCGCATTACAATAGAAACTAAGCCTGTCGCAAATGCAAAAAACATTTAAATCACCAGAAAAATCTCGTGTCACATTATCCATGCTCATGCTGCCCTCGCATGCAAACTTTTCTGGTAAAATACATGGCGGGCATATTTTATCTTTAATAGATCAAATTGCATTTGCCTGCGCGTCTAAACATAGTAATAATTACTGCGTCACCGCTAGTGTAGATGTCGTTGATTTTCTTGCACCTATAGAGGTGGGCGAGTTAGTAACTTTAAAAGCGTCGGTGAATTTTGTGGGGCGTACTTCTATGGTAGTGGGTATACGTGTGGTGTCCGAAAATATACAAACCGGCGAGATTAAACATTGCAACTCTTCTTATGTCACGATGGTTGCAAAAAACACATCGGGCGCTACGGTCCCTGTGCCAGGACTTACACTTAGCAACAGTACACATGTAAGGCGATTTTGCAAGGCTATACAACGTAAAGTGCTCAAAGCCAAAACAAACGATGAGCTCAAACATTTAGATTATAACGACCCGAGTTCTATAGCACGTTTAAGTTCTTATAATGTAGAAGTTTTCTTACCTAAAGGTTAAAAATCTTATTTACATTAAAATCGCATTTGTAGCCTTGTGCGTGCGTGTTAGGTTTTAATAATACGCTCGGTTTTACTAGCGCCATCGGCAGTGACATTGATAAGATAGATACCTGCTTTCAGGTTGCTTAGGGACAACTGCTCCTCGGCACTAATGGATTGTTCTTTTACCAGTGCACCACTTAAATTATAAATACGCAATAATGCAACATCGGTATTTTGCAAAGCGATTGTCATATTATCTACAACAGTTGTGGGGTACAATTTAAAATTGGCCAGAGTCACGTCTGCGGTGCCCAAAGTAGATTGTACACTACCAGCAACCATCTGGTCTCCACTGTTAGCCCCATTATTATTGGCCTGTAACGTCGCAAAATAAAACGTTACGTTCCCTTGATTTGTTGCTGGCGCTGTCCAGGTAAAATTCCAAGTAGAGGTGTTAGAACCGCTAGAATCGTGTGTTAGCCCGGCGGCATCTGTTCGCAATCGTGTGCCCGTACCTGCATTCCATGTACCTACTTTTACGTTTGTACCATTTTCGGCAGTGACATTAAAACCAAATTTATTGCGCGAAGACCCTACTACAGATAGGCTTAAATTATAGGACTGCCCTGGTATATAGGATGACGGCACACCGGTAAGCACAGGAACACCACCATATGTAGATCCTGGCGCATGACAGGTTGTACAGGTGTTCCCGCCATCACCTGGTGACCCAGAAAATTGTCCAGGTTGACCATTTGTAAATGCAAATAGCACGAGTAAACCTACAGGAATCGATAATAAGAGACTGTAAAAAGAGTAGTTTTTTTTCATAACATTTTTTTTTAATTTATTCATTTCCATGATAGTACATGTTCTTTATCGTTTAAAAAATGTAATGCTTACATAAAATGCAGTATTCTTTAAAATGTGCAACGTCTTTGTGGGGTGTTCGCTTTCGCGAAAGCGAACTCTTTTAAAAGCTCTTGAACAAGTCAAATATAGGGCTATTGTTGAAAAAACCAAACCCAGACAACCGAAATTATCTGGGTTTAAAATGGTAAAAAAATAATTTCCTATTTACTTAAATACATCCTGCGACGGCTGTAAAGTTCATAAAAAGAATCTTCTTTTAAATTTTTAATAAACAAAATACTTTCTCCTGTAGATTTCATTTCAGGGCCTAAAGCCTTATTAACATTAGGAAACTTATTAAACGAAAACACGGGTTGTTTAATAGCATAACCGTCTAATTGCGGATTAAAATTGAAATCGGTCACCTTATTGTGTCCCAACATGACTTTAGTGGCATAGTTTACATACGGTTCTTTATAGGCTTTGGCGATAAACGGTACTGTTCTACTCGCTCTAGGATTTGCCTCTATGATGTACACCAGATCGTCCTTAATGGCAAATTGTATGTTGATAAGACCCACAGTTTTAAGTGCGAGCGCTATTTTTTTTGTATGATCTTTTATTTGCTGCATCACGAGGTCACCTAAATTAAAAGGAGGTAATAGCGCATTAGAATCACCTGAGTGGATACCGCAAGGTTCTATATGCTCCATTATCCCAATGATGTAAACGTTCTCTCCGTCGCAAATCGCATCGGCCTCAGCCTCTATCGCACCGTCTAGATAGTGGTCTAACAAAAGTACGTTGTTAGGTATTTTGCGCAGTATGTCCACCACGTGCTCCTCGAGTTCTTGCTTATTGATCACGATTTTCATACCCTGACCACCTAATACATACGATGGTCTTACAAGGATTGGAAAGTCTAGATGCTCGGCCGCTTTAAGAGCCTCGTCGGGTGTGGTTGCTGTGGCAAATTCGGGATAGGGTATTTTGTTTTGTTGCAGCAGATTAGAAAACTCGCCTCTGTCTTCGGCTAGGTCCAGGGCTTTGTAGCTGGTTCCCATGATTTTAATACCATAACGATCTAATTTTTCGGCAAGTTTTAAAGCTGTTTGTCCGCCTAATTGCACGATAACACCCTCGGGCTTTTCATGTCTAATGATATCATAAATATGTTCCCAAAAAACTGGTTCAAAATACAGCTTATCGGCTGTATCAAAGTCGGTCGAAACAGTCTCGGGGTTACAATTAATCATGATAGTTTCATAACCACACTCTTGCGCCGCATATACCCCGTGCACACAGCAGTAGTCAAACTCTATTCCCTGCCCGATGCGGTTAGGGCCTGATCCCAGCACAATGACTTTCTTTTTATCGGTCACGATGCTTTCGTTTTCTACAAATCGTTTGCCGTCTATGGTTTCTACATCGGCCTCAAAAGTTGAATAGTAGTAAGGTGTTACTGCAGCAAATTCGGCTGCGCATGTATCTACCAATTTATAAACGCGGTTTACATTCATTTGCTCGCGCAGGGTATAAACTTCGCTTTCTAAACAACCCAGCATGTGGGCAATTTGCCTATCAGCAAATCCTTTTTGTTTTGCTTCTAATAACAAATCGCGGGTAAGCGTTTCTTTAGAATAATGCGTTATTTCCTTTTCTAAAAGATAAAGTTCTTCAAACTGTTTTAAGAACCACATGTCTATGCGTGTGATTTCGTGAATACGCGATAGGGAAATTCCCATAGCAACTGCATCGTACAGTGCAAAAACACGGTCCCAACTTGCGTTGGTTAGTTTTTCAATGACTTGATTGTAGCTTGTGTAGCCTTTACCGTCGGCACCTAGACCGTTGCGCTTAATTTCTAATGATTGCGTGGCTTTATGAAGTGCTTCTTGAAATGACCTGCCTATGCCCATCACCTCGCCCACCGATTTCATTTGTAAACCCAGTGTGCGATCTGCACCTTCGAATTTATCAAAATTCCATCGTGGTATTTTTACAATGACATAATCCAGAGTGGGTTCAAACAGTGCGCTTGTAGAACCAGTAATCTGGTTATTTAACTCGTCTAAGGTGTAACCCAGTGCAAGTTTTGTAGCCACTTTTGCAATGGGGTAACCCGTTGCCTTAGAAGCCAGCGCACTGCTGCGGCTTACACGCGGGTTAATTTCTATCGCAATAATATCCTCTACCTCGTCGGGACTTACTGCAAACTGCACGTTACAACCTCCTGCAAACTCTCCAATGCTGCGCATCATTAAAATAGCCATGTCACGCATGCGTTGATACGTCCTGTCTGAAAGCGTCATGGCAGGAGCAACTGTGATGGAATCACCAGTGTGAATACCCATGGGGTCCATATTTTCTATCGTACAAATAATAACCACATTGTTATTATCGTCGCGCAACAACTCTAGTTCATATTCTTTCCAGCCCAGTAATGCCTTGTCTATAAGCACTTCATGAATCGGTGATGCTTCCAGTCCACGGGATAAAAGCTCTTCAAATTCGGCTTCATTGTGTACAAAAGAGGCACCAAAGCCACCTAAGGTAAAAGATGGACGTATCACCAGCGGAAAACCAAATTCCTGGGCAATCTCTTTACCTGTAAGCATCGATTTTGCAATAGCAGCGGGCGCAACTGGCACGCCTATTTTTTGCATCAACGCTTTAAACTTGTCGCGATCCTCGGTAATATTTATGGCGTCAATATCGACCCCAATAATTTCTACCTTGTGGTCTTCCCAAATTCCTTTTTGATCGGCTTCAATGCACAAGTTTAGCGCAGTTTGCCCGCCCATGGTGGGTAAAACAGCATCTATTTGCGGGTGTTCTTGTAAGATTTTGCGCAGCGAGTTTGTTGTTAAGGGTAATAGATACACATGATCTGCCATACTCGGGTCAGTCATGATGGTTGCAGGATTTGAGTTTATTAGTATGGTTTCAATGCCATCTTCACGTAATGATCGCAGGGCTTGCGTTCCTGCATAATCAAATTCACAGGCTTGTCCTATAATGATAGGACCGCTTCCTATAATTAATATTGATTTAAGGTCTTGTCTTTTTGGCATGATGGTAATGTATGTTGTGGTAAAAAGGTATAAAAAAAGCGTTACTTCTATAAAAGTAACGCTTTAAGATTTTAGTTTTTAAAAATCATTATTTCTTATGTCTAGTCTCGGTAGAAACAGAGAGTTTTTTACGCCCTTTTGCTCTACGACGAGCTAGCACCTTACGACCGTTAGCAGTTGCCATGCGCTCTCTGAAACCATGCTTGTTTCTTCTCTTTCTTTTACTAGGTTGGTATGTTCTTTTTTGTGCCATAGCTGTAAGTCTGTATCTATATAAATAAAAAGGGCCTATGCCTTCATTTTTTGTCGGGTGCAAATATACCAAGTCTTTTAATATGTACAAGCCATACCAGTCTTTTTTATTTTCTTTTTAAAAAATGAGACGACCATTTGTCAATATTAAACTTATAATATTGAAAATGAATATTTTAGTTTTAAAAATTAAAAAAAGAACCATGCCAGGTGATTGCATGCCCGTCCCTTAAAACCGTTATACGACCGTTAAACAACAATATGCATTGTAAAAAAATACACTTTAAACGACTATCTCCATGCTTTTAAACAAGGGTAATTAAAAAAAGAAATCTATCCCCAAAAGCGATTCCTATTGTATTTTTGTAGAACCATTTATGAAAAAAATAGCATTAAAATCTTTAGAAGATTTAGAGTTTGCAACCGTGTTAAGTCAAATAGCAGCACGCTGTGTGACCGAAAACGGTAAAAATGCGGTACAAGAAATTGTTCCATCACTACAAGAACACATTGTCAAACGATTGTTGCAAGAAACGCACGAGTATTTATACAGCTTTAGTACCGAGCATACCATACCCAATCATGGCTTTGACCCGATAGAAAAAGATCTACAATTACTGGGGATTGAAAATAGCACGCTCGATAAAGACAGTGTACGCAGGCTCGCAACCGTTGTGCGCAGCGTGAATGACCATATACGCTTCTTTAAAAAAGTTCAAGAAGTGTTCCCTGCGCTTTTTTATCGCACCAATAACATTATTGAAAACAACTACATCCCACAGGCGGTAGATGCGATTATTGATAAATTTGGTGAAATAAAAGACGACGCTTCGGTAGACCTTAAAAACATAAGGCGCAACATGGCCGAAATTAGAGGGCAACTTAACGGTAGTTTTGGAGCAGCACTTTCGCATTACAATAAATTAGAATACCTAGACGATATACGCGAGACCGTTGTAGAAAACAGACGCGTGCTAGCAGTAAAAGCGATGTATCGACGCAAGGTTAAAGGACGCATATTAGGAAGTTCTAAAACCGGTAGTATTGCTTATATAGAGCCTGAACGTGTCTTGTTGCTTTCGCGAAAGCTGGACGAATTAGAACTGGAGGAACGCGAGGAAATCATGCGTATTCTTAAATTACTTACCGATAATTTGCGGCCATTTCTAGAGCATTTCACAACATGTAGAGCATACCTAACAGGGACAGATGTTATTGCTGCAAAAGCAAAATACGCGCGCAGCATGCAGGCCGTGTTGCCCATTCTTGTAGACCATTTTGAAGTAGAACTAGTCAACGCCTATCACCCGCTCTTGTTGTTAACAAACAACGAGCGTAAAGAAAAAACATTCCCGCAATCCATATCGTTGACTCAAGACCAGCGTATTATTGTAATTTCTGGACCTAACGCAGGTGGTAAATCCATTACCTTAAAAACCGTAGGATTGCTGCAACTTATGATACAAAGCGGTATGCTTATACCCGCACATGAAAAAAGTAGGGTTTGTATCTTTGAACATATATTAACCGATATTGGCGATAACCAAAGCATCGACAATCACCTGAGTACGTATAGCTACCGGCTTAAAAACATGCGCAAGTTTTTGCAAAAGGCAAATAACAAAACGCTTTTCCTTATCGACGAATTTGGTACAGGGTCTGACCCAGAACTGGGCGGCGCACTTGCCGAAAGTATGCTAGAAGAAATGCATGAACGTAAAGCCTATGGTATCATTACCACCCACTATACAAATCTAAAAATGCTGGCAAATGAAACTGCCGAAATGGTGAACGCAAACATGTTATTTAACGCGAGTTCGCTAGAACCCATATACAAACTACAAATGGGCGAGGCAGGTAGTTCTTTTACCTTTGAAGTTGCACAAAAAAACGGCATACCATTCTCCCTGATAAATAAAGCAAAGAAAAAAGTGGAGCGCGGCAAAATACGTTTTGACAAATCCATAGCAGCACTGCAAAAAGAGCGGTCTGACTTGCGTCGCAACAACGAGTCGCTGCGAGAAAAAGAAACAAGCGCGCTGCAAAAAGCAAACACCTTGCAAGACACACAAGAACGTGTAAAACAAAAATTAGAAGATTTCCAGACACTGTACGACAGTTACCAGCGTTTTGTGCAGCTAGGTAAAAAGTTTGATGCGCTTGCACTGGCTTTTAGTCAAAACAAGCAAAAGAAAAAACTAGTCGACGAGTTGATAAAACTCGTTATCACCGAAAATGTAAAAAGAATACCTCCACAGGCAGAGCCTAAGAAAAAAGAAGTGCTAAAAGAACAACTACTTAAACAAGAAAAAGTAGAGAAAGAAGTGATTAGTGAAGTAGAAAAAATACGCATTGATAAAAAACAGACAAAACAACAAGCATTCATAAAACCACAAGAAACTGCTGTTGTTGAAAAGCCGTTTAAGTTAAACGACCGTGTGCGTATTATCGATTCAAAATCTATAGGTACCATAGATGCCATAGAACGCGGTAAAGCTGTTGTAAATTATGGCATGTTTACTACAAGCATTAAATTAGATCAACTCGAGCACGTTCAAAAAAAATAAATGGAAAAGGATAAAGACATCATTCTGTTTGACGGTGTTTGTAACCTGTGCAATGGTGCCGTTACCTTTATTATACAGCGTGATAAAAAAGATTATTTTAGGTTTGCCGCGTTGCAAAGTCCTCTAGGTGAGGCCCTTTTAAAAAAACACCATGTTGACCCGTTAAAGCTTGATAGCATCATTTTAATTAGTAATGATCTCGCTTTCGCGAAAGCGGAGGCAGCACTACATGTTGCAAAAAAAATGAGTGGCTTGTGGCCATTGTTATACGTGTTTAATATATTACCGAATGCATTATTAAATCCCATCTATGATTTTATTGCAAGAAACCGGTATCAATGGTTTGGAAAAAAAGAGCATTGTATGATCCCTACGCCAGACTTAAAATCAAAGTTTTTATAAAATTTATTTCAGGTTGATAAAAAAGACCCAGACGTTGTATCTTTAGTGTCTTAAAATGAAGTGATTGAAACGCATCGGTATAGCAGCATTAGTCTTTATTCTTTACGCAACTTTTTGCCTGTTTCTGCTGTTCACGATTATGGGGGAAACTTTTAAACCTGATAAAACGCGTCAAGCAACTTTTAAAGTAAACCCTGTAGAAAAAAGCACTCAACACCCTAAAGATAAAATAAATAAGGACATCGTACCAGTTAAACAAACGGGCACTAATTCTGAAAAAAAAGACACTTACTCGCAACAATCACAAATAGATTCTCTTACCTCGCCTGTTTATAGCAGTGCATACATTTCTAAGACATTTAGCATCACAAATATGCGCGGTAAGACTGTGTTTTCTTGTGATGCACAAAGCCTAATTTATTTTAATAGCAACAGGGTGCGTGTTCCATTATCGTGTAAGGAGTATGGCATTTTCTTGCAAAAGTATTTGACAACATCGCCCGCTTCTAAACTGCTTATCATAGGCAGTATGAGTGATTTAGAAAATACCCAAACAGGATTAAACCGCGCCACATTTGTTAAAAACCTACTTTTAAGAACGGGTATTAAACCAGACCAAATAGAGACTGCAAGTCGATTAGAACCTTTAGAATTTAAAAACGGCGCAGCCACTGGCGGTATAAAAATGGTTTTGCTAGACTGAAAAATATGTAATTGACCTTAAAAACCATAGCCCTTTCAAGCCTGTTTTAAAAAGATGAACACGATTTTATACAACCACTTAACAGCCTAAAAAATGAACATTACCTTATTGTTTTCTATAATCGCGTTGATGCTGTTAGGTGCATTTATTTTGGGCATCTTTATAGGACACACGTATTTTACTAACAAAATGCCCGAAGAGACCATTCCTAAAGACACAACAAACAAAGAAGTTTTTAAAAAAATAACCGCAAAACGTGAGAATTCTAAAAGCAACACCATTCAAAACAACAGCGCCGACTCGCTAGACCTCGATGATTATCGGCCTGGTGTGCGTATAAAAGCGCGACTAGCAAGAGACCGCGCTGGCTCTTTGCCACAGGGATTTGACCCTGATAACAACAGTACATCCCTGGATTTTAATCGCATAGGCACCGGTGACAAGAAGAATCCAGACAACCTAGAACAAATAGAAGGAATAGGTCCGCATTTTGCAAAAAAACTTCATGAAATTGGTATTTATAATTTTGAGCAGATTGTTGCAATGAACGACCAAGATTTAAAAATTATCGCTTCACAAATTGGTTTTTTCTTTAATCGCATTAAGCGAGAAAACTGGCAAGCACAAGCACGTGACTTGGTGAAAAACAAGAAATAACGACACAAAGTCCATTTAAAAGTAATGAACTGCTTTTGCACGCTTTAAACGAAAAAATTTTGAGTCACACGCAAGTATATAAAACACTATGCGACTTACAGGATTCGATTATTTTGATAGCAAAAACTGTTCATGTCTAAACTTTCTGAGAAGTATCAATTTACAGATCTAAGCGATTATGGTAGACCCGCAGGTAGGTGGATCGCGCAATCGCTTGTCCCTACCAGATTTACACCTATCGATGTTACTACTACTTTTATAATTGCAGGTTTGTGCGCCGTTGTGTCCATTTTTAATGAATATTATCTAGCTGCAGCCTTTTTTATAATATTAAAGTCTATCATAGACGCAGCCGATGGTGAATTGTCACGTCTTAAACAAACACCCTCGTACATAGGCAGGTATTACGATTCTATCGCCGATTTAGTTTTAAACGCCTTGTTGCTAGTGAGTATTTGTTATGTGACAAATGGTTCTTACCTACTTGCCTTGCTAGCGTTTTTAGGATTGCAATTACAAGGCACCGTTTACAATTATTACTATGTTATTTTACGCAATCGTGTATCGGGCGATACGACCAGCCGCATTTTTGAAAATATAACACCAACGGCCTTGCATGGTGAATCGCAACGCGGCGTCAATATATTCTATGGGATTTATGTAGTGTTGTACCGCGGTTTTGACAAAGTGATTTATTATCTAGACAAAGAAGCGATGAACGACTTGCGCGTGCCTAAATGGTTTATGACAATGATTTCTATTTTTGGACTCGGTTTTCAGTTGCTTATCATTGCGATGATGCTGGTGCTAGGAAAAGCAGCGCTTATTATTCCTGTTATTCTAGCAAGCTCCATACTTATTTTCATTTTTGTAGGGCTGCGCAAATATGTGCTTAGTTAATTTGGCTGTTAAATAATTACCACTTTAAAATGCCGGTCTTCGTAAATTGCAACGTTAGAAAAACGACCTACCTAACTTGATTTACCTTAAGACCTCATAAACTGGTTTTAAAAAACACAAAATGCTAGAGCATAAGCAACATTACAAGACTCATAGCAATCATTAAACCGTCTTCTATAATGGTTACTGTACTCATGGGCAAATTAAAAACTGCACCTAAACAGGCACATTGAATTTTCCTTTTTTGAAGCACCGTTTGTAAAACTCCTATTAAACTTAAAGTCATTACAACCGCAGTAACCAGATTTGTAATCCATGGATTAAAGTTTATTAAATAGGCTATTCCTAGACCCAATTCTACAAAAGCATATATGTATGCCCAAGAAGGGATTTTTTTTGCAACCACATCATACATGGCATAGCTTTGAGCAAAGCCCTTTAAATTTAAAAATTTAAAAAAACTAAACACCAAAAAGAACCCTGCCATAAAATGACGCATCCATGCCATCCAGTCAAAGTAGGCATTACTAGATTGTACAACTAATGTTACTAAACTTATAAAACCAAAGATTAAAAGTATGGGCTTGTATGTTTCAAACCAGGATTTGGTTTCTTCTAATATTTCGGTTTGTTGGGTTGGAAAAATTTTATATCTGCTTGCTATAGCGTCTTGCAAGTCAGGCAATGCAACGTGTTTGTCCATGACAACAGTCGCCGAATTGTGCACTACCGAAACTTCTACAGACCGCACATTATCAACCGTTAACAATGCAGCTTTTACATTTGCCTCGCAGCTCGAACAGGTCATTCCTGATACACTAAATTGATGTTTCATTTTAATTTGTTTTACTATGAATTCTCAAAATACGAGTTTAAAAAACAAAGCAACTTTTTAACATTTTGAGAACGTATTGTTACTTTTCTAAATCTTTTGTTTGTTCTTATTTATGCGTTTATCGCATCCCATTGAGCAAGAGGATTATCTACACCTGCTTTTTTATGACGGTAACCCGTCTATTTCACTACGGTTTTCTACGCCATTTTAGAAGTCGTGGTTTGCAATAAGGCATTTAACAATCAGACAGTGATACATGCACAGCCAGACCACCCTCACTGGTTTCTTTATATTTAGAGTTCATATCTTGCGCCGTTTGCCACATGGTATCTATCACTTTATCCAGCGGTACTTTAGCGTTTTTTGCATCACTATCCAGCGCCATTTCACATGCATTAATAGCCTTTATGGCCCCCATAGCGTTGCGTTCTATACAAGGTATTTGTACCAGTCCACCTATAGGGTCACAAGTAAGACCTAGATGATGTTCCATGGCAATTTCACTGGCCATAAGAACATGTTCGGGCGTGCCGCCCATAAGTTCGGTTAAGGCACCAGCGGCCATTGCACTGCTCACGCCTATTTCGGCCTGGCAGCCGCCCATGGCAGCGCTTATCGTTGCACCTTTTTTAAACAAGGTCCCTATTGCGCCACTTACTAACAAGAATTTCTTGACATCGTCAAAGTTTGCGTCGTGGTTTTCTATCACCAGGTAATACATAAGTACAGCTGGTATAACGCCAGCACTACCATTTGTAGGCGCTGTAACCACCCGCCCTAGCGATGCATTTACCTCGTTAACCGCAAGTGCAAAACAAGAAACCCATTTAAGTATCTCGCGGAATTTAACCTCGGTATCGCGTATGGATTCAATCCATTCATATTTATTGGTGTATGCAACTGTTCCCTTTTGTAACTTTTTGTGGCTATCATAAGCACGACGACGCACGTTTAACCCCCCTGGCAACACCCCCTCGGTATGGCAGCCTACATACATGCTCTCTAACATCACGTCCCAAATTTGTCGCAGGCCTTCATCTATTTCTTGCTGCGAGCGCAAATACAACTCGTTTTCTAGCACAATGTCTGACACGTCACGACGCTCACGCAAGCAATACCCTAATAAGTCGGTTGCTTTTTCTATAGGTCTGGGAAAACATTCAAAATCTAGTCTTTTTTGTGCAGCGCGCTTGCGTTCTTCTTGTACAAAAAAACCACCTCCTATACTGTAATATGTCTCGCTGCGCTGCTTACCATCTATAAACGTTGCTTTAAACATTATACCGTTGGGATGAAAATGTAAAAAAGAGCGATTAAAAACAATGTCGGTTTCTGGATAAAAATCAATCATATGCACACCGTCCAGCTGCAGTTTGTGATGCATTTTAATATAGGCAACCTCGTGCGGGATTTGGTCTATGGCGCATGTTTGTGGATCAGCATCGGTTAGGCCCATAATCACCGCAATATCGGTCGCATGACCTTTACCTGTAAGTGATAGCGATCCATATAAATGTACCGTGATTTGAGAAACATCATGCAATTTCCCGGCATCGCGCAATTTTGCTAAAAAATCACGTGCAGCACGCCACGGTCCTAGGGTATGCGAACTGGATGGCCCTACGCCTATTTTTAGCATATCAAAAACACTAATGGATTCGATTTTTTTGGCAGTTTCGGTAATCATATACGGTTTGATAACAGCTTACAAATTTAAGGAAGTATCAGGTATTGTCTCACTTTTTTGGGCATTTGTAAGGCTTTTCATAAACACTGTTTTCAATTGTTAAGTGACTGCTTCTGCATTATTAGCAATCACATTGACGCTGGATATTTTGTTAATACAACTATTTAATAGAGTCAGGTGGCTGTTGGATTGTTCGCTTTCGCGAAAGCGAACTCCTTAAAAAAATGGTCATATTAACATTATAAATGACACTGTGTCATAATGCGTGTCATGGCACAAAGGTTGTCATAAGCGCATTATTAAATTGCTAAAAATTAAAACAATATATCATGAGTAAAATAATTGGAATAGACTTAGGAACAACAAACAGCTGCGTGTCTGTAATGGAAGGTAGCGAGGCTGTGGTTATCCCTAATGCTGAAGGTAAAAGAACCACACCGTCGGTCATCGCATTTGTTGATGGTGGTGAAATTAAAGTAGGTGACCCTGCAAAAAGACAGGCGGTAACAAACCCAACTAAAACGGTTGCATCGATCAAGCGTTTTATGGGTAACAAGCATAGCGAGAGCACAAACGAAATCCCACGTGTACCTTATAAAGTGGTCAAAGGTGATAACGATACCCCACGTGTAGACATAGACGGGCGTTTGTACACTCCGCAAGAATTAAGTGCCATGATTCTTCAAAAAATGAAGAAAACGGCTGAGGATTATTTAGGACAAGAAGTAACACGTGCTGTAATTACTGTACCAGCATACTTTAACGACAGCCAGCGCCAAGCTACTAAAGAAGCTGGTGAAATTGCTGGACTTACTGTAGAGCGTATTATCAACGAGCCTACTGCGGCGGCACTTGCTTATGGTTTAGATAAAAAAGATACCGACCAAAAAATCGTGGTTTTTGACTTTGGTGGTGGTACACATGACGTTTCTATCCTAGAACTGGGCGATGGCGTTTTTGAAGTATTAGCGACCGACGGTGACACGCATCTAGGTGGTGACAACGTAGACGAAAAAATCATAGACATGCTTGCCGACTGCTTTCTTGCCGATGAAGGTATAGACCTGCGCAAAGACCCAATGGCACTGCAACGTCTTAAAGAAGCAGCAGAAAAAGCAAAAATCGAGTTGTCGTCTAGCGCAACAACCGAAGTGAACCTGCCATACATCACAGCAACCGCAAGCGGACCTAAACACCTTGTGCAAACACTTACCAAAGCTAAGTTTGAACAACTTATAAGCGACCTGGTCAAACGCACGATTGAACCATGTCAAACAGCCCTGAAAGCTGCGGGACTTTCTACAGGCGATATCGACGAGATTATCCTGGTAGGTGGTTCTACTCGTATCCCTGCGGTGCAAGAAGCTGTAGAGAAGTTTTTTGGTAAAAAACCTTCTAAAGGTGTAAACCCAGACGAGGTTGTAGCGATAGGAGCTGCGATACAAGGTGGTGTACTAACGGGCGATGTAAAAGACGTTCTTTTATTAGACGTAACGCCACTTTCTCTAGGTATAGAAACTATGGGTGGTGTGCTTACAAAGTTGATAGAAGCTAACACAACAATCCCTACAAAAAAATCTCAAGTTTTCTCTACCGCTGCCGATAACCAGCCTAGCGTAGAAATACACGTATTGCAAGGAGAACGCGCCATGGCAGCCGATAATAAAACCATAGGTCGTTTTCACCTAGATGGCATTCCACCTGCAAGACGTGGAACACCACAAATCGAGGTTATCTTTGACATTGACGCAAACGGTATTATTAAAGTAAGTGCCGAGGATAAAGCAACAGGTAAAAAACAAGACATACGTATCGAGGCAAGTTCAGGTCTAACAGAAGAAGAAATCAAAAAAATGAAAGCAGATGCTGAGGCAAATGCCGAGTCAGACAAGAAAGCCAAAGAAACTGCTGATAAGTTGAACAGCGCCGATCAAATGATTTTTCAAACGGAGCAGCAGCTAGAGGAATTTGGCGATAAACTGCCAGCCGAGAAAAAAGCACCTATAGAAGAAGCTCTTGCAGCGCTTAAAGCAGCATACGACACAAGAGACGTTGCGCAAATCGATCCTGCACTAGAAAAACTTAACACCGTGTGGACAGCTGCAAGCGAAGAAATGTACAAAGCCCAAGCAGCCTCGCAAGATACCGCATCACAACCTGGTGCAGGTGCACAGCAAACAAATGCTGATACCAGCGATGTAGAAGATGTAGATTTTGAAGAGGTAAAATAAATGTTTGAGTCTCGGAGTGTTAAGTTCAGGCTTAGAACTTCTAATTTCAAATAATATTAAAATCCCTTGAGTTTTCTCAGGGGATTTTTTATTGAAATATGTTTGCAAGCAACGCCGGTGAGCGCCTGTGCAAATCCATACCTTCTTGCATACAAACCACTGGACTTACACAATTATAAAATACTATCTTTAGACCTTCTTAAAACGCTAAGAATTCATGCAAAAAATTAGTTGTTTACTCCTATTCATGGTTGCCTTGCAATATGCAAGCGCTCAAAACAAAACAGTGGTTGCCATGAAATCACAAGTATATGACCTGGTGGAAGATATAAGCAAAGAAGGTGCGCTTAACCTGCAATACTACAAAGAAAAAATGGTATCCCTAGACTTGCTTAAAAAAGCAGCAGAATCTCCCGAACTGCTTATGAGTGCAAAGCATCGCCAGGTAGTCGAGTCCTTAACCAAGGCCCAGTATGCACAAGTGTTGCTCGAGGATCACCAAGCGATTGTTAAAGAAGCCAAAGCACAAAACATTCAATGGAAAAAGATAAAATTTGTCGATTACCTGCTTAAAAGTCGCGCATCTTTTAAACTGGGGCAACCCGGTTATGAAGGAATTCTAATACTCGAAGACACCTCACAACCTGGCAAACGCTTTACCCTAAAAGTGGACTTTTTGATGCTGGGTACACAGCCCTACTTTTTTGAAATGAATAACTTTCAGTTGCTTAAAAGTAATGCTAGGAGTAGGATTTGATAGTTAACCCAGTATACACAGGGAAAACTACAAGTATAAAGGACTTAACAGTCGTTATGTAGGTAAGCAGTTCGCTTTCGCGAAAGCGATACAGCCAACAACAGGTCATCAATTAAAGATTTCTTTTAATCATTTAAAATTCTTTATAGAAAAACCTACTGTCAAAAAGCGATCTTCTTGCTGTTGATTAGCTACCACGATGCTCTCAAAAGCCTGTTTGTAATTGATTTTAAAGTTTAAAAATTTCCAAATAGGGAACTCTACACCCACATCACCCTGCCAGCGGAAGTTGTTTTGCTGCTCTAGCGACGGCTGAAAATACACCTCGTGAGTGACTATCATTTTCTTTTTAAACAGGTGGTATTTACCGTTTACCCACAGTGTACCGCGCAAAGTGTTTATAGACGACATGCCATCGTACTCATCTTTATTAAAATCGGTACTTGCAAAATTGGTTCGCTCGTACTCACTAGAAACAGATATTTTAAGCCAGTCTATCTTTTCCTTTTTTAAAATTTGAAATGTAACGCCTGCACCAGTTAAATACCGCAAGTCTATTTCCCGACGGAAGTTTGTACTAACAAAGCCCAAAACAAATGGATATATGTTGCGATCTGGATTGAGGTAGAGAAAATTAAGACTTAAAATATCCTCATCGGCTTTTACTTTTCCAAAAGCCTGATAGACATAAGAATTTTCATTTTTATACACCCAGTTTTTCCATGGTTTAAAACTAAAATCGGTTTTTGCTCTAAAAATTAGTGTTTCCACATTACCGCCCTGATAAATACCTGTTAGAGATATACCTGCTTTAATATTAAGCGTGTCACTTTCATTTATTTGCGCAAAAAGCAACAACGGGGCGATTAAAAAAAAGCAGCAAAGGTTTTTCATGCTAAATGGTTGTGAATAGTCAAACATACATCTAAAAATTAAATGAATGCTTTTCTACAAAGAATCGATCGCGCAAAAAAGCAGGTATGACGCAGGGGTTTGCTTAAAACTTTTAACACAACACCGCTATTTATTTGTTAACAAATCAGTGGTTTATGAGAAGATATTTGCTACATTCGACATGTTTTAAAAGGTAAGTTTCATAAAAACACCTAGAAAAACAAGAACGTATTAAATACACTGCAACTTACACAATACCATTTTAAAATGATAAAACTACCTTTTATTTTGTTGGTTCTTTTAGCAACCTCTAACATCGCGCTTGCGCAAATAGAAATATATGATAGCAATGTCGATGAAAAACTAATGGTGAATGATAACAAGGTCATTCTACTAGACTTTTATGCTACATGGTGCGCCCCCTGCAAACAAATGGATCCCATTTTAAAAGAATTAACGCGAGAGTATCCACAAGTTACCTTTTACAAAATAGATGTGGACAAAAATGAATTTGCCGAGCTCATGAACATTACCGCGATGCCCACCTATATGTTTATAAAAAACAGTGAGGTTTTGTATGAAGTTCAAGGCGCCATGAGTAAAAGTGACATGTCAGCACTGCTAGATTATTTTGTGAATCAGGAAGCAGGTGCCGGTCTTGCGCCTGATGCCTATGACCCCTGGGGAAATCATGGAAAACCTACTGAATTTAGTCAAAGTACCATAAACAACCTTTGGGACTCATGGTCCAACCTAAACTCTCCAGCATGGCACGCTTATGAGGAACATAACGAGATAGATGCCTTGCTACAGGCTATTAAAATTGTAGAACGATCCATAGCTGTAGATAAAAATTATTACAACGTTGACACGCTCGCAGCATTGTATTTTAAAACAGGTCGATATGTAGATGCCTTAAAATTGGCAAAAGAGGCCATTAATATCGCACAAACCGCCAGCATCGATTCCAGTGAGACGACTGTATTGATGAATAAAATCATTGATAAAATGTAGTTTATACAAAGAAATCAATCGCTAACCTAAACAAAAACAGGACGCATAATAATCGACAATGATTATTTTAAAACAACCACTATCTTAAAAAACCACCCATGCAAATAGCCGTTTTTAGCACCAAATCATATGACCAAGAATATTTTGAAAAGTATGAAACTGCGCACCGGTTTTCGTTTTTTGAAACGTCTCTTAATAAGGATACTGCAAATCTAACCATAGGATTTAACGCGGTTTGTGTGTTTGTAAATGACACGGCAGACAGGCAAACCATTCACATACTCGCAAAAAATGGCATAAAACTTATCGCCTTGCGCTGCGCCGGTTTTAATAATGTAGATATAGAAGCCGCCAAAGAGCACGACATAAAAGTCGTGCGCGTACCTGCGTATGCACCCGAGGCAGTTGCCGAGCATGCGCTTGCACTCATTCTCACTCTTAATAGAAAAACCCACAAAGCCTATAACCGTGTGCGCGAGGGCAACTTTTCCTTAAAAAATCTTATCGGTTTTAATGTACATGGTAAAACCATAGGTATTATAGGCACAGGTGTTATCGGTACCGCTTTTTGCAACATTATGTCGGGTTTTGGGTGCAACCTCATCGCTTATGACATTAGAGAATCACTAGAACTAAAAGATGCAGGCGTGCAGTATTTTCCACTAGACGAGGTTTTTAAACAAGCAGATATTTTATCGTTGCACTGCCCGCTCAACCCGCAAACAAAACATATTATTAACAACAGGTCTATTGAACTTATGAAGCCCGGCGTTATGATTATTAACACCAGCCGTGGGGCACTTATAAGCACGGTGGACGTTTTAAAAGGATTATCTGATCAAAAAATAGGCTATTTAGGTATCGACGTGTACGAGCAAGAAGAAAAACTATTTTTTGAAGACCTGTCTGAGCGTATAATAGAAGACGACCTGATCTTGCGGCTTATCAGTTTTCCTAATGTGCTTATCACCTCGCATCAGGCCTATTTTACTAAAGAAGCCATGATAGAAATTACCGCCACAACAGTAGAAAATATAGAAGCCTTTGAAAAAAACCTGCCCCTAGTTAACGAGGTAAAGTAACATCTATAAAGTAAGGCAATCTCTTTACATACTAATACTCATTGGTAACTATACAACTATCGTTTGTCCCAAACAACGCATTATGCATCAACTTCTTGCAGCACTATTAGCCTTTATGACACTTGCACCCATCATCATTTTTGATTTTAGTAAACAGGCCGATGTTAAAAATTGGTTTGTTGTAGACGACGTCGTTATGGGCGGCGAGTCGGCAGGGACATTTACCCGCAATGCCGCTGGACATGGTGTATTTAAAGGTGCAGTCTCCTTAGAAAACAATGGCGGTTTCTCGTCGGTACGCTATCAGTTACCAAAAAAGCTAGCTATTACCGGTAAAAACAAAGCTGTTATCAAACTTAAAGGCGACGGTAAAATGTATCAATTCCGCATAAAACCTGATTCAAGTACTTACTATTCCTACATCGCCACGTTTCCTACCACAGGAGCATGGCAAGAAATAAGCATCCCGCTAGCGACGATGTACCCGTCTTTTAGAGGCAGGGATCTAGATTTACCCAACTTTGCCGGTGATCACATTGCAGAACTTACCTTTTTAATCGGAAACAAAAAGAACGAACAGTTTACGCTGGAATTAGCACGCATCACCCTGGAGTAATTCTTTATAAACGTGCTTTGTATTTAATGTAAACTGTTTGATTAGTTCGCTTTCGCGAAAGCGAACCCTGCCAAAACAACGCTACCAGATAACAAATAAGGATTAAGACACTAAAAATGTGAAAGGTGTATATTTGCGCGCTCTAAAACAAGGTGCTAAATTAAAGCAATCATGATTTCTAAAGACATCGCAAAAGCAGTTGCACTATTAAATAATAACGATGTGGTAGCCATACCTACTGAAACGGTATACGGCCTCGCGGGAAATATTTATAGCGAGCAAGCGATTCAAAAAATTTTTTCGGTTAAGAAAAGACCTTTTTTTAATCCGTTGATTGTGCATGTAAGCAGCATAGAACAAGCTACATCGCTGGTAACCGAGTTTCCTGCTGCGGCTCAAAAATTAGCCGAAGCATTTTGGCCGGGTTCATTAACGCTTATTTTAAAAAAGCAACCTCAAGTACCCGATATTATTACCGCAGGAAAAGACAGTGTAGCGGTGCGCATCCCTAATCACCCCGTGACCTTAGCACTTTTGCGACAGCTGGACTACCCACTCGCGGCGCCCAGTGCAAATCCTTTTGGCAGTATTAGCCCCACGCAGGCTAGTCACGTAGATGGCTATTTTAATGATCAAATCGCGATGGTGTTAGACGGCGGAGCGTGTGAAAATGGTATTGAATCCACTATCATTGGGTTTGAAAATGACATGCCTATTGTTTACAGGCTAGGGGCTATACCGCTAGAAGAAATTGAAGCGGTGGTAGGTAAAGTCACTGTAAAAAACAAAAAAGAAACTGCACCACTCGCACCCGGTATGTTATCCAGACATTATGCTCCAAAAACAAAAACACACCTCGTGGAAGACGTTGCGTTATTTTTAAAGCAAAACGCAGGTAAAAAAATCGGCGCGATTGTTCACAGTGAACACGTGACAGGAAATGAATATATTACTGTAAAAACACTTCCTGAAACGGCAAATTTAAAAGAAGCTGCATCGTTACTTTACCGCACAATGCACGAGCTAGACGCCCTACAATTAGATCTAATCGTCGCGCAGCGTTTTCCTGATCACGGTATGGGTAAATCCATAAACGACCGGTTAGAGCGTGCCACAAAAGCAGATTAAAAAGTACTCTTTATAAAAACACGCAACTCCTAAGGAACTTAACCTTTATAATTTTATAGTAGGCTAGTTAATCATTTGCAAATCAATGGATGGGTGTTACGTTTAAAATCACATCCAGCTGCGATTTGATTGGATCACATGGCTGTTAATTATGTAAGACAATTCCCTTGCGTCGCTTTCGTCTAAATAACGCATGGTTCTAGATCCAGCAGCGGTGTGAAGGGTAACATGGATTTCTTTACGCCTCTTTAAAAACACAGTGCGCGACAAATCTGTTGCTTGTATTTTAAAAATCGGGGTAATCATGGTAGCAGTAAAAAGCCACCCTTTTTTAAAAATGATGAATCGCTCGTCGCGTTGTAGTTTATTGACTGACCCAATTTTAAAGTTCATCCATGCGATAAATATGATTAGAATAATTGAAAAAATCGCTCCGCTCCATAAATCAAAATAAACTAATACCGCACACAGCGGCAATAGCAACACACTACTCACATACATAGCAAGTCGCATGTACGACCATGCATTAGGTTTCATTTCTTGCATGGCGGGTTGTGGTGTCTCGTTAAACAACATTTCTTGCAATTGCAAGCGCATGGCCGCGGTACAAGCAGGCACATCCAGTGCAATTTTCTTTGTGTCGTCGGCCTGCGCCTGAAAAATCATGGCTGTTTCATACCCCAGAATGCGTCGCAACGGGTTGCCGTGAAACTCGAGCAACTGTATTTTAGAAAGCGGCATTTTTAACTCTTGTCTGTTAAATAATCCCATTTGTATTTCTAGCGTATCGTCGTCTAGAACCATCTTAAAATCCCAGTATTTTGCAACTGCAAGCGCAACACTCACCACGATCGAAACGATGCAAAAAGCTACAAAACCCACTATGATGGTACTGGTATAATCTGCAATGTGCACGTTACCGGCAACTACCGTTTCCTCTATTTCTTTGTCCCAATTTTCAAATGGATCCCCTAAAAATCGTTCAACAATATCTTTTATTTTATACCAAAAACCTATGACCACACCCAGCGCGATACCACCACTTTTAAGGTGATTTTGTGTGATTCCTATTTTTAATAAATCGATAATATCCAGTTCAAGAATGGTTTGCGGCTCCTTTTTTTCTAAGGTTTCTTTTGGTTTCGGTTGTTCTTCTGCGGCTATTTCGATATTTACTGCGTCGTGAGTGGATTCACTTTGTGCTGTTTCGTTATCTAGCGCTTGCTCACCGTCATATACAATCGCTGGTTTAAATACGTTATTTGTAGTTCTAGACTTTAAGGTGTCTTTTAACGCTTTCGCAAAAGCGGCATCTAACGCAGGAATCTCAATTTCTTTTGCGCTACTACCTGCTGTTTCAACATCCAAAGAACTGATGCCCAAAAGGCGCTGAAAAAGATTTTGGGTCAAATTAATGGACTGTATGCGTTCCAACGGCACTGCCTTGCGTTGCTTTAAGAAAACGCCACTATTAATAACGAGCTCGTCGTTTGCGATATGGAATGTAAAAAAATAATACCTCGTAAGCGGACTTATAAGTGACAATGCTGCAAAAAACAACAAAAAAGCGGTAGACCAACCTATTGTTGTCCAGGAACTTATTCCGAAAATCGCATAAATACCTACTGCTAGAAGTCCTCGCAAACTTTTAGACAGGTAGTACAGAATACTCTTTTTACTTTGCCTTGTAGGTTGTGATAAATCAAGCATATAGGGCCACCTTAACACTTATAAACTCTTTAATGCGAGCAGCATCTACGGGATCCAGACCTGATATACTCAAATCACTCGCTGCGCCACCAGCGGTAAAAATATCTAGTGAGCATAAGTTAAAATGGCGATCTATGGGTCCATGATTAATTTCGGTATGTTGTATGCGGTTAAATGGTACGGTAAGCTGGTGTTGTATCAACCAGCCGTGACGGTAGGTAATATCGTGTTCTCTTAAAATATAACCACGTATAAAGTATTCCTTGTACGATAAAAACAGCGTAAACAACAATAAAATCAACCATGCACCCAAAGCTAGAAAACCATAATTGCGAGTCGTCGTAAAAAAAACGACACCTACACCTACTAGCAATGGAGCAAAATAAAAGCCACTAGCGATTAACTTTTTATTGAGAAAACGATGCGGGTGTTTTTGAAAATCCACCTCGTCTATTTGGGGTAACGTATTAGCAATAATGGTGTTATTAGTCATACTAAGAAATTGTTTTCCTAATTCAATAAGATTTTATAATGTTTTAAAAGTACACTTTATCACTTTTAACCAAAGCAGTTTATGGCTAAAAAAGTGTTCACAAAGTACAAAAGTTCTTTGTTAAAATAGGTTTGTCGAACGATGCCATAAAGCCTAAATTTGCAAACCAATTTAAAATGTATCATGTTTAATAAGAATATAAAATTAGTGCTAGCCGTTGTTGTGGTGGCGTACGCAGTTTATCAGTTTACGCAAAGTGAAATCATGAACGGCATTTTTCTATTGTTGCTCGCTGGTGTGTTTATATTTCTATATTTTAAAAACGAACTTATTTTACTAGCCTTTCTAAAGCTGCGCAAACAGGATTTTCCTGGCGCGATGAAATGGTTAGACAAGATTAAAAATCCAGAGTCTGCACTTGTGACTAAACAACAAGGCTATTACAATTACCTACACGGGCTTATGATTTCACAAACGAGCATGACTAAAGCCGAAAAATTCTTTAAAAAGGCCATCGACCTAGGATTAAACATGGATCAAGACCTAGCGGTTGCCAAATTAAACCTTGCAGGAATAGCCATGACAAAGCGACGTAAACGCGAGGCCACTACCCTACTTACCGAGGCTAAAAAACTAGACAAACACAACATGCTTACTGATCAGATTAAAATGATGAAGGAGCAGATGAAGAAGATTTAGTAATTAGTATAAAGTATTAAGTATTAAGATTTCTATGCCGCTGTGCGCGGCTGATAGGTATTAAAATGTTCCAAACTTGAGAATGGACTTTTTTTTGTTACTAAAAAGCCACCTAAAACCTAAAAATCTTGCCGTCCAGCGCCACTTCACTGTTAGGGAAAATGGTCTGCGCTTCCTTTCTAAAAAGTTCGTAATCACCGTACCGCGAACTGTAGTGTCCTAAAATTAAGGTACCTACCTGTGCCATTTTTGCAATAGTGGCAGCCTGTGCGGCCGTGCTGTGTTTGGTTTTTTCACACAAATGCTCGTGCGATGTAAGAAATGTAGACTCGTGATACAACGCTGTTACCCCTTTTAGTTGCACCACGTTTTTTTCCTGATAGGTGGTGTCGCTACAAAATGCATAACTCTGCGGCTTTGTCCCGTCCATAGTTAAATCTGCATTGGGAATCACCTCGCCGTTATCCAGTTCATAATCAAATCCTTGCTTAAGTTTTCGATAATACGCTTTATCAATGCCATAATGTTCACAAGCGACAATATCCAGGTGCCTATCGGTATCTTTTTCTCTAAAAAGAAACCCGTTTGTGTACACCCGGTGATCCAGTGGTATGGTGGTTACCGTTACCTCGTCATCTTCAAAAAGTAGTGTGGGTGTGGTTTCCTCGCTTTCGCGAAAGCGTAATTCAAACATCGTATAACTGCCAGCAAGCTTTAACTGCAACAAAATCATTTCTTTAATGCCTTTAGGACCATAGATGTACAATGGTGCCTCGCGACTGAGCAGGCAAAAAGTTGAAATCAAGCCGATGAGTCCGTACACATGGTCGCCGTGCAAGTGCGAGATAAAAATATGTTTGATACGAGCAAATTTGATGCGATTTTGCCGTAGCGCCATTTGCGTACCCTCGCCACAATCTATAAGGAATAGATGACCACGCATCTCAAGCACCTGCGATGTAGGTCGCGCATTATCTCGCGGGGTTGCACTGTGACAGCCTAAAATGGTAAGTATCAAATTGGTTTTTATTTATTAAAATGCAAATTCCAAATTCCAAGTTCCAAATTCCAAGTTCCAAATTCCAAGTTCCAAATTCCATATTGCAAATCTCAA
>DAIRDE010000001.1:13881-61776 GCA_036796335.1 Nonlabens sp. | reverse complement strand
TTCCAAATTCCAAGTTCCAAATTCCAAGTTCCAAATTCCATATTGCAAATCTCAAATCTCAAATTTCAAATCTCAAATTCATAATTCTCACCTCTCAATTCTAACTTCTAACTTCTCAAATCTCAAACCTAATCAATGTCACAAGAGCTCCTTCCCTTTGGGAAGGCTGGGATGGGATTTCAAGGTTTTCAAATACCAAATTCCAAATCTCAAATTCTCACCTCTCAATTCTAAATTCTAACTTCTAACTTCTCAATTCAAAAATCTGAAATAGCTAATCCTAACAATCGCTTTCCCCAACCCTAAAGGGTGGCGATTTTACAAATGTTTTCTTGCTAAATAGCGACTCTACTATCGTTTATGCTAAAAATCGTTTATATAAAACCCTAAATCGCGCTCTATTTCTTCCATGTCTATAACATCTTTTGCCTCTTGATATGTCGGGACAATCATAAGCTCTTCGGGAATGTCGTCCATGTTTCGACTATCGTTAATCATGACAAACGATTGCTTTGTCGCGCGATGTTCATTACTTAATTGTAAAAAAGCTAAAAACTCCTGGAGTGTTGCCTCTTTATAATTAGAGAGGTCTATGACCACATTTTTGCCTGCAAACTGTTCCCATATACCGGTTAAAAAATTTGCAAACGCTGGCATGTTACTATACTCATCTATGAGTAACACGTGATTATCATGTTCTTTACTAATCATGATGTCTAATTTTAGAGGCTATTAAATACAATACGGCCATGCGCACCGCCACACCGTTTTCTACCTGATTTAGGATAACGGCTTGTTTAGAATCTGCCACATCGCTGGTAATTTCTACGCCGCGATTTATAGGTCCAGGATGCATGATGACAATATCCTTTTTAATGCTGTCCAGCAATTCCCTATTTACTCCATACTGCTGCACATACTCGCGCACGCTAGGAAAGTACGAGATGTCCATGCGCTCGTTTTGCACCCGCAACATGTTTGCAACGTCACACCATTCTAGTGCCTTGCGCAAATTAAGTTCTACAGTAACACCCAGCGACTCGATATACCGTGGGATGAGAGTGGCAGGTCCACAAACCTTTACTTGCGCGCCCATTTTTTGAAGCGCATATATATTAGAAAGCGCAACGCGGCTGTGCAAAATGTCGCCCACAATCACAATTTTCTTATCCTTTAATGTTCCCAGCGTTTCCTGAATCGTATAGGCGTCTAGCAGCGCTTGTGTGGGATGCTCGTGGGCGCCGTCGCCTGCATTTACAATGCGCGCATGTACATGTTTAGATAAAAATACGCCCGCACCTGCATTCGGGTGACGCATCACCACAATGTCCACTTTCATAGCGAGAATATTGTTAACGGTGTCAACCAGTGTTTCTCCTTTTTTAACCGAACTCTGCGCAGCGCTAAAGTTTATAACATCGGCACTTAAACGTTTCTCTGCCAGTTCAAAAGACAACTTTGTACGCGTGGAATTTTCAAAAAATAAATTGGCAATGGTAATGTCTCGCAGCGAGGGTACTTTTTTTATGGGTCTGTTAATGACCTCTTTAAATTGGGCAGCGGTATTTAAAATAAGCTCTATATCGTTAACGGTAAGGTCTTTAATTCCTAACAAGTGGTTTACACTAAGTGCGCTCATAAGGCAACAGTTTTTAATAGATACACAGCGTCCTCGCCATCATTTTCTTTCCACATTACTTTTACTTTTTGGTTGCCTATCGCATCGACCTGCCTGCCGTTATAATCGGGTTGTATGGGCAAATGTCTAGAAAAACGGCGGTCTATCAGGGTAAGTAATTCTACCGTTGCTGGCCTGCCAAATGATTGTAAAGCAGTGAGAGCCGCGCGTATGCTGCGACCTGTGTAAAGAACATCATCTACAATGACGACCTTTTTACCCTCTACTAAAAAGTCTATTTGTGTAGAATTTGCCTTGAGTGGCTCCTCGCCTCTTCTAAAATCATCGCGATAAAAAGTAATATCTAACAGTCCCGATTTCAAATCTTTAACCTGATAATTTGTTTCTAAAATCGCTACTAATCTACGCAGTAAAAAAGTGCCTCGCGGTTGTAAACCTATAAGCGCCGTGTTTTTAAAAGTATCGTGATTTTCTATAAGCTGGCATGCTAACCTGTTAAGAATAAGGTTTATATCGGTGGCGTTGAGTAGTAATTTTTGACTCATTAAATGCTGCTTGTTACGGCAAAGATACGTTTTTTGTAATTCCCTTATAGATAATTCTCTTGGGTTATTTCATGTCGTTACGCCTATTTCTTTAAGGATAATAAATAGTTTTTTAGAGGGTTCGCTTTCGCGAAAGCGAACTTTTTAACAGCATGCATAACAAAAAAAGGTTATTTTCATTCTTTAAAAGCGCACTAATAAAAACCATCAAAAAAATAATTGTAGTGGCGTTATTACTGGCTATTGTAGCCTGCTTTACGCAAAGCGACGATGTTACTATCTCAAAATCTGGGAAAATTGAATTGGAATCTATTGTTGAAATCTCAGAAAACGAAACGTTTAGGGCAATCGCAAAAGAAATAGATTACAAAACAATAGGTTTAGAGGACGAGGGCTGGAAGGTTTCTTACACTTGGTTGAGCAAGTCAATGCCTTACAAAGTGAAATTTAACATTTCAAATACGGTGCAAAATCTTTATTCGCTTCAACAAGTCCAAAAATCACAAGGTGTAAATAGTCCCTCTGGGGTGAAAATTAGCGCTGGCAATTCCAATAATTACCTGATAACCTTTGATGTAGTTGAATATGGCACTTCTAGAACGATTAAACTGAGTTCTAAAAGTCTACCCGTGTATAGATTTAATGAAAGTAACGGTCGCATTGCCTTTAAAAAACTTGAAAGTGGCGTGCAATACTCGCTATTCCTCAACGAATAGCACGCTACCAAATACATCGGCATTAACATAACCCTCGTCATTATTGACACCATGTTGTTTTTTTGAACCCATGAAGTTTTCCCGACTGCCGCGGCCGTCGTTATCGCCATAAGCAATGGAAAAACCTATCGTTTTACCTGCTTTTAGCACCATAGGAAGATTGGTGTTTGAATTTTCGTTAAAACTGTCATCATAAAGCTTTACAGCCATTTCCCACAGGTATGTGTTCCCGTTTTGGGACCTTTTTACGGTCACATGATCGTCAAAAAACACTGTTTTTTCCTGTGTGTTTTTATCTATCGCGTGACCTTCGGTAGAAATGTGGTATGCAAATGCCTGATGATTAAATTTATGGTCGCCACCAGACCGGTTTTTATCGATAAACACCTCTACATAATCACCTTTCCAGTAATTTTCAATACCGTCTTTTAAGGTTGGATGCAGGACGTCGTCGGTAACTGCCACCAGAATGTACAAAAACTCGCGATCCCAAGCCAACTTAAACGCACCGTTGTAGTCGGTTGCGTTTACAGCATCACCCATCCATAAATAATTCATGTCATGCCAGTCTACTTGCGACCAAATGGCGTCCTGGTCGCAGCCGTCTATAACCACAGGTGTTTTAGATTTTTTTGCAGTAAACGCGCCGTCTTCTATGGCAACTGATTTTGTAAAATCAACAGTCGATTGACAAGTATCCGTTGGCTTATTTACGTTTACTTTTTTAACGGATTTGCAACTTACTAAAGAGCATAGTGCGACTATAATGATAAACTTAGACTTCATAACATTCTTACATTTAAATCCAAATATAAGTCATTACAGGTGCGGTTTAAGTTGGCAAAAAATTGAAATAGTTTAGGTTGTTAAACTTAACCTAACGAGCGCATTTAGTAGTACACAGATTAAAAGTTAGTGACTAAAACCGGTAACTTTGTAGCTTTTCAGGCAGGTTATATTTGATTTTAAAAAACCGTACGTCTAGAAAGAACAAATAAATTTTTAAGACAATGTTTCACTTTAGAGAAACTTTTGTAATTTTGTTTAATTACCTTCGGGATGGAAAAAAAATAGAAATATAGGAAGATAACGTTTTATAGAAACTACTTTCAAGACTTCTTTTCCAAACAAAACGAGAAAGTAAAAGCAAAAATTATATGGACTTTTGAATTGGTCGAAGACCTACAAAGGGTTCCAGAAACCTATCTGAAACACTTAGAGAACACATACGGACTTTATGAAATCCGCGTTCAACTGGGTAGCGACATTTTTAGGATTTTCTGTTTTTTTGATCAAGGACAATTGGTTGTCATAGCCAATGGATTCCAAAAGAAAACGCAAAAGACACCAAAGAAAGAAATTGAAATAGCACTTAAAATTAAAGCAGCATATGAAAGTGAAAAATAAAAACTTGATGACTCTAGAAGATTTCAAAGAAAAAAATTACGGCAAACGAGGGACAAAAGAACGTGACGAGCTTGAAGCAGGGTACGAAGCATTTAAAATTGGCGGGCTAATTCACGACACTCGTATTGAAATGGGGATGACACAGGAACAACTTGCTGAAAAAGTTGGGACAACTAAATCCTATATTTCAAAAATTGAGAATAACATAAAAGAAGCACGCATATCGACACTTCAAAAAATCATTGAACTTGGATTTGGCGGACGACTTGAACTAAACATAAAAATCTAACGAACGACTTGAACGAAGCAAGAAAAACCGCATGTAGCGGCACCTAGTCAAAAGTAGCGGTTCCATGGTTAAACCAATCTTTGTACCTCTATCAAAGTTTCTACCTAGTTGACAGTGGAGTGCTTTGAGATCGCAAACTTCGGGTAGCTGCAAAAACGTTAGAAACCTTTGGTTTTTAACCCAACGTTTGCTCAATACAGCGCCTTAGAATTCAAAAAAAACAAACATCGCATAAAGCAAATTCTTCAATGATAAAAAACAACGTTTTAGACTTTATTTCCAAGGTTCTTCATAATGTGCCCACAGGCTGGTTAAACATAACCACACACCGCCTGGATATTTATAATGAAGATGGTGCAAAAACCGACTTACTGTCTGGATTTGAAAACCTTTATAGAACCAATGATACACGTCGTGAAGCACTAGATACATTGCCTACTGCTTATGACTACATACGTTTAGGGCATCCACTTTCCTGCGTCCTGGAATGGACTTTAGGAAAGTTAAACAACCTTGCCCCTGAATGTGTCATCAGTTTTTCCTCGCAAACAATGCCTATCCTCGCTGTTTTGCGCACGAATAAATTAAGTCATAAAAAAACCAGAATTGTTTATGACCATGCGCTACCTGCCATGTTAAATGCTGAGTTATTACACCATGTTTATGGTTATGAATTCACGGTAGAACAGATAACCGACTTAAAAAGCCTAAAACCATTTGACGGAAGTACTATTTTTATATCTGGTGTAGCGTTAAACAACAGCCCGATGCAAGTAGGCGATACGCGTATCGATTTCACTGTACACATCCAGCCATTTTTAGGAAGCACCATTTGCTTACATGGTGACGATAACCATCACTACATACCCGCTATTCAACATGTAAGACGCAGGGAAAGTATAGCCATGACGCCACAAAATTGTCTAATGGCATTGCACAACCTGACTACAATCAAACCTACAGTAGCTGAAAACAACAATAAAACCTCAAAAAAACAAGTTCAGGAATTGGTAAACAGCATTACCGTCACAAGCACCACACCACTTATAGGTTCTAGTGGTTTATCCATACAATACGCGATCATGATGGGCCTTATTCATGATGCTATAGAAAATCATCCCGGTAAAAACATCAAATTTATTGTCCCGCCTAATTGTTATGGTGGAACTAACGACCAGGCAAGACGCGTGGCAGCTGCTCGTGATGTGGTAGAAATTCTAGATTTACCTGTAGATGGTGATAACAACATGGTACAAAGTATAGATCGTGTTTTAGAAATGGTTGCACATCACGATGCAGTACCGTACATCATTGCCGAAATCCCAACAAATCCTCGTGTAGAAGTGCCTGATTTAGAAAACTTAAAAGCGGTATTAACCAAAAAACGTTATACAAGCGACGGCGGTATTGCAATAGATCCTGTTTTTATTTTAGACCAGACCTTTTGCCCCAATGTTCAATTTATAGGAACCGGTAAAGTCCTAGAAAACGTAAGAACAATCGCCTATGCCAGCGGCTCTAAATTCCCCAGCGGCGGTAAATGTACCGCGGGTTATTGTGTAGGAAATAATAAAACCGAACCACTACTTGAAAAAATAGCCACACATCTCGCATTATGCGATAACGAGGCTACTGCATTGCAATATGATGTCCTCGCCCAGCAGCTGCCATCGATGAACAATCGTATCTTACAAGCTTATAAAAACACCCACGACTTTGTAAATTATATCAAGGACGTATTGCCCGAGGCTAAAATAAACTTTATCGCCCCTGACCTGCCCCCGTTGGGCTTTACACCTTCTGTGTTTTCGCTGGATTTACCTACAAAAGGCGACACTGCCCTAGAAAAAGAAAACTACAAGCGCGCATTAAATCTAAAGCTTATACATTTAATGATTAATCAAATTCCTGACGAAAGCAAATTTTGCGTGAGTTATGGCCAACTTAAAGGTTGCTACTGGACCGTACCAGCAACATCTACCCAGGGTACGACCAAAGAAGCCGATAAAGACTACATCGTGCGAGCATCGCTAGCACCCGATGTAGATTTAGAAAGACACAAAAAAGTGTTTGCACAATTTGTAGAAATGCTCTAAAAGGTGCAAGTCAACTATTTTTTTTTGATCATTTGATTTTTAAGAAACATACAACATGCGGATTTCTAGGAAAACCTGATCTTATTTTAAAACACAATTGTTCACAAAACCAGCACAATCGTTAATAACTGCCTTAGGTATTGTTGTTTGTACAAATCATAAGGTCTGTAACTTTGAAAACTTTTAAAAACCAATTAAAATGGCTGATATACAGCACTTAACAAATTTAGTCGCGCAAGTTCGCAGGGATATTGTAAGACAAGTACACGCCGTAAACAGCGGTCACCCTGGTGGTTCACTAGGTTGTGCCGAATTCCTGGTAGTGCTCTACAACGAGATTATGGCGCACAATCCAGACTTTACCATGGACGGTGTGAACGAGGATATTTTCTTTCTCTCTAACGGGCACATTTCACCTGTTTTTTACAGTGTTTTGGCCCGCGCCGGTTACTTCCCGGTGAGTGAACTAAGTACCTTTAGAAAATTAAATACCCGTTTACAAGGCCATCCCACCACCCACGAGGGCTTGCCAGGAGTGCGCATCGCCAGCGGTTCACTGGGCCAGGGATTAAGTGTGGCGATAGGTGCCGCCCTTGCAAAAAAACTAAACGGTGACGATAAAACCGTATTTACCCTGCATGGCGATGGCGAGCTGCAAGAAGGTCAAAACTGGGAAGCCATCATGTATGCCGCCGCAAAAAATGTAGACAACCTTATCGCAACGATAGACGTGAATGGCCAGCAAATCGACGGCTCTACAGACCATGTGCTTGCTATGGGTAGCCTTCAGGCAAAGTTTGAGGCCTTTGGCTGGAACGTCGTTACCATTAAAAATGGCAACGATATAGCCAGTATCATTACCGGTATGCGCGAGGCTATTTCGCTTTCGCGAAAGCGAACTCCTACATGCGTACTGCTTTATACAGAAATGGGTAACGGTGTAGATTTTATGATGGGATCGCATAAATGGCACGGTGTTGCGCCCAATGATGAGCAATTAGAACAAGCACTTGCGCAAAATCCATCTACCCTAGCCGATTATTAATAGAAAAATAGTACCCCTGCGGTTAAAGACATGAAAACATATATCAATACAGGAAGTAAAGACACGCGATCGGGTTTTGGCGATGGACTTACAGAACTAGGAAAAACAAATCCCCATGTGGTCGCTCTTTGTGCAGACCTTACTGGTTCGCTTAAAATGAACGAGTTTGAAAAAAATCATCCCGAGCGTTTTTTTCAAATAGGCATTGCCGAGGCTAACATGATGGGTGTGGCTGCTGGACTAACAATAGGCGGTAAAATACCATTTACGGGTACTTTTGCCAACTTTTCTACAGGTCGTGTGTATGACCAGATTAGACAAAGCATTGCATACTCTGACAAAAACGTAAAGATTTGTGCCTCGCACGCTGGACTTACCCTGGGTGAAGATGGCGCTACACACCAGATTCTAGAAGATATAGGTCTTATGAAAATGCTACCTGGCATGACGGTGATAAATACCTGCGATTACAACCAGACTAAGGCAGCAACACTGGCCATTGCAAACCACCACGGACCCGTTTATTTGCGTTTTGGCCGACCTAAAGTAGCTAATTTCACCCCAGAAAATGGCGAGTTTCATATAGGTAAGGCTGTTTTGTTGCAAGAAGGTAGCGATGTAACCATTGTGGCTACAGGACATCTCGTTTGGGAAGCACTAGAAGCGGCAAAAACACTGCACGAGCAAGGCATAAGTGCCGAGGTTATTAATATACACACCATTAAGCCACTGGACGAGGAAGCGATTATTGCGTCTGTTCAAAAAACAGGCTGTATCGTCACCGCCGAAGAACATAATTTTTTAGGTGGATTAGGAGAAAGCGTTGCAAGAACCCTTGCGCAGCAACTACCAACACCACAAGAGTTTGTAGCAACGCAAGATACCTTTGGCGAAAGCGGCACACCTGAAGAACTTTTAGAAAAATACGAACTTAACGCAGCAAGTATCGTAAAGAAATCATTAAAGGTAATTAGCAGAAAATAAAGAGTACTTCTTTAATTTAAAGGCGCGGTAACTTAAAAAAAGTTGCTGCGCTTTTTTTGTTGTGCATATAATTGCAACGCAAATCATTGTATCTTAGTTAAAAAAAAATCATGAAAAATATACTGATCCTAGCCTGTGCCCTATTTTTTATAAACTTGCTTTCTGCACAAAATAACGCTATAAAAATCACCGACATTATAACTAACGATATTATTATTCTAGAAGCGGGTAAACGCATACGAGTGACTACTGTAGAAGGTAAAAAGCACTCGGGTGTTTTACGAATTTTAGAAGACAACAGCATCGTCGTTCATAATACTCAGCTAACATTAGATCAAATTAGTAAAATGAAACCGCACCCCTTGCTTTTAACCGTAGTAACAAGTGCATTGTTTGTTTATACTGGATTAATAACGGCAGGTTTATCCTTAATAATTGCTTCCTTTGGAGGGGAAGCGATAGGGCTGGTAGGTCTTATCCCAGCAGCAGGATTGCTTTATGGCGGTATTAAAGGAACAAATATTCTTCAAGGATATAGTATTACCGATGATTATAGTTTTGAACTTGTAAAAATATAATTATCAGCATCTTGTAAAAAGGATTATCAGATATCCTAAATCGCATCGACGAATGTTTTTACATGGTGCTAGAAAAAAATAACTGTGAGCATCATGATTTTAAGAAGTGCATTTTCTTTATCAGACACCCACAGTCATAAAATTTAAAGATTTTAAGCTCGATTTAATTTTAAAAAAAGGCAAGTATCGCGCAAAATCAGTCTGTTTGTCTAAGGTAAACCGATGTATCTTAGTTAAAAATATGTAGCCCATGTCAAAATTTTTAACCCTTATTGCAGCCTTGTTTTTTTTGAATGTGTTGTTTGCACAAAACAACGCTATAAAAATTACCAACCCCAATACCGACGAAGTCATTTTATTACAAGAAGGACAACGTATTAGAGTCAACACCATAGAAGGCCGCAAGCACTCAGGAAAACTAAATATTCTTGATGACGGCAGCATTATTGTCCATAGAACCCAATTAACCCTAGACCAGATTGAAAAAATGAAACCGCACCCACTAAGTCAGACCATCGCGACTAGCATCATATTTGTGTATGTAGGTTTAGGCGTCACCTTTGGTAGTTTATTAGTTGCTGCTTTAACCAACACACCAGTTGTTGCGTATGTAGGTGGAATTGGTGGTTTAGGAATTACTTATTTTGGATTTACCGGAGTGAATTTTATGAAAGGCTACCACATTGCCGATGGTTACAGCTACCAGCTTGTTAAAATTTGATATCCAATTTTATTGACTTTTGATTGCATGGTCTACATGTTGATTTCGGCTGGCGAGCAGTCCAACACTTTAAAACCTGTAGGTCACTTTAGGAATCAGCGAGATAGAACCTATCGCAGACTGTGTTGCGCCTTGGACACCGTACGGTGCGATATGCAAGTCTGTTCCTAAAGTGAGCACAGCATCGTCTTTAAATACATGATACCACGACACACCAGGCATAAATAAAATCGTGTTTGCACTTTCATAAGGTATAGCATCCTTAAAGTCAATGTCATTTTCACTTATAAACATGGCGCTTATTCCTAACCCCGCGCCTATTTCTATACTGTTAGAACCATTTGTGTACACGGGCTTTTTAAATTTTAAAAGACCGTTAAGGATAAGGTTAGAACTTGCAGTAAACGTTCCAGCATCGGTATTATAAACAAAATCACGTCGCTGATTAGGAAGTATAAACTGCATCGCAAACGCAACAAATCGCAAACCACTGCCGCTGGGAAAATCTAGGGCAAATTCAAACATAGGCGATGGTGCTATAACTTCACTTAGTTTTCCTTGTGGCAACCAGACACCCACACCTATACGCACATACGGAAAATCCCCAAAGTCACTGTTGTTGTAATAAAATTGTTCATTAGAACTTACGCTTGCAATAGAATCGTTTTGTGCGTGTACTGATAAAAGGCAGGTTGAAAAAATGATGACTGCGGTGATAACATGTAGATTTTTCATAAGATTGATTTTAAATGATAAACCAAACTTATTGCGAAATAAACACAATACCTTTCGCATAATGCAAGGCTATTTTTTAATTTTTGCGATTATCGCAAGAACTAAAACGTTCGCAAAAAAATCAGATAAAAAAAACCGCAACGATTGCGGTTTTTTTTAAAAAATTCGATAAGGCTATTATCCCCTTGTGTCGTTGTCTAGATAATCGGGAATCCCGTCACCATCGCTGTCCAAAGCGTCGTCTGGATTACCATCGCCGTTAGGGTCTGCATTTTCGAGTCTGGTGGGAATACCATCACCATCGTCGTCTGGATCTAGGTAATTAAATCCTGGATTGATGTCACCATCGGTATTATCACCACCTGGTGTTCTTAAATTTCCGTCGCCTTCAAGGTCTTCATATATGGATAAAATACCATCGCCATCGTGGTCGGTTATTTTTGTGCTGCAAACTTTAAAGGTGAATATAAGTGGCGAATAAAGCGGTATACCAGTAACAGGCGATGCAAAATATCCCAATCCCGAAGGCATAAAAACGGCGCCTACACCAGCCCCTGCAAAGGTTACTACGCCATCTGGTTGCTGGGCGGCACTTAAGGCGTCGTTAAATTCGGTAACGGCAGCGGTAAAACCACTAATGGCAACAGGCAGGTCAAACCAAATAGGATTTTGTGAACTATCAAACACATTCCTATTTAATAATGACCCTTTGTAAGAAACGAGGGTGCTGTCTGCAAATGTCGCACGGCCACTGCCCTCTCCTTGTCTTACTCTTAAAACAAAGTAATTATAATCGATATCGCCACGTCGCAGTGTTTTTACTTCTACTTGTTGCGCGAGCGGAATCTTTGTACTGTTTGCATCTGCTATGGTATCAAACAAAATTTCAATATCGGCGGTTGGGTTTGCTTGAAACGCTTCATAATTATAGAAATGGGTATTTAAAAAGCTGTTTAATTTCACAAGATCCTCTGCATAAACTTCTCTTGCGTCCCTAATAGGAATACTGCCGGGCCCATCATCGGGTCTACATGCTGCTAAAACAAGGATTGCGATTACTAGTTGTACTAAAAGTGTTGTCTTTTTCATTCGTGCTTTTTTGCTCGGTAAAGATAGTATTTTCGGCTATTTTTGTCTTAATAACGCACGTTTATAATTCTTCTTATGCGAGTCGACAAATATTTATGGAGTATACGCTACTTTAAAACCCGAAGTAAAGCAACCGACGCGGCAAAAAAAGCAAGGATACGCGTTAATAGCGACATTGTAAAACCCTCGCGAGATGTCTATGCCGGTGATGTCATAGAACTGCGCGTTGATCAAATCACCTACATTATAGAGGTACTAGACCTTCCTGCACACCGGGTGGGTGCAAAACTAGTGGCACTTTATTGTAAAGACCGCACCCCTAAAGAACGCTTTGAAGCCCGTGAACTTGTAAAATTAAACCAAGACTATTACCGCCGTAAAGGCGAGGGAAGACCTACTAAAAAAGACCGCCGAGAATTAACTGACATTCTAGACACACCCATTGATAAAACACCCACCGCAACCGACGAGGAAGAATGAAACTAGACGCAACATACTGGCAAAATCGCTATCTAGAAAACGACACAGCATGGGATTTAGGCAAAGCGTCAACACCCTTAAAATCAATTATTGACCAGTTACCTGATAAAAACATCGCTATTTTAGTACCCGGTGCAGGTTTTGGTCACGAGGTGCGGTATTTATACGACAGCGGATTTAAACATGTAACGGTTCTAGATATTGCAGCCGCTCCACTACTCCATTTAGCAAAACAACTGCCCAGCGACCATCCGTTTAGCCTGGTTCAAAAAGATTTTTTCGATCACTCTGGAAATTATGACCTTATTCTAGAACAAACCTTTTTCTGTGCTTTGGAGTTACGCTTTCGCGAAAGCTACTTTAAACAAACACACCGATTATTAAAAAACAATGGGGTTCTCACAGGCCTATTGTTTTATTTTAAACAACAACATCCAGGACCGCCATTTACTTGTAGTCCAGAAGAATACACCCAATTAGCCGTACCCTTTTTAACGATCGACAGGCTAGAGCCCAGCAAAAACTCTGAAGGTAGTCGACAAGGAAAAGAATACATTTTTAAACTCACAAAACACAACCATGGAAACTAAAATCCTAAACCACGAGCAGGTAAAAAACAAAATAAGACGCATCGCCTATCAAATAGCTGAGGCCTACCTGAATCATAAGGAGATTGTTCTCGCAGGCATTGCAGAAAGCGGGTATATATTTGCCGAAATCCTGAAAATAGAACTGCAAAAAATCGAACAGACTAAGGTCATTTTGTGTAAAGTAAATATCGATAAGAAAAACCCTAGAGCAGGTATTACCACCAGTATCCCAGCGACAGCCTATGCAAACAAAGGGGTGGTATTGTGTGATGACGTATTAAATTCTGGCACAACCTTAATCTATGGAATTAAACACTTTTTAGACGTTCCTTTAGAAAAATTTAAAACGGCAGTCCTTGTAAACCGCAATCATAAAAAATTTCCTGTGAAAGCCGATTTTAAAGGCATTTCACTTTCCACTAATATGGAGGAACACGTAGTCGTTCAATTAACAAGTGGAAATTACGAGGTAACCTTACGATAACTTTGACAGCACTTCTTGAGCGATGGTCTCAGGACTTTTACCATCTGTCCTTATTATATGATGTGCCTTTTCATAAAAAGCCAAACGCTCAAACAGGTGTTTTCCAACAAAATTGGCTAACTCTTCATGACTTGTTAAATCACAAAGCAAGGGTCTAAAATGCATTTCAGGCAGTAATCGTTTTACCAATACTGGGACACTGGCTTGCAGATAAAAACTTTGTACGTGATCCTGCAAGCGTATAAAATCCATGTTGTCATAATAACAAGGCGTGCCACCTCCCAGCGATAAAATGTCAATATTTTGATCTTGAATGACTGCTTCTAGCGCCTTTCTTTCGGCTTTGCGAAAATAAATCGCTCCCTTTTTTTCAAAAATTTCGTTAATTGTAGATGATTCTTCCCTTTCTATGTAATCATCTAGATCAACGCACGACATACCAGTTGCAGTAGCAAAATATTGGCTTACAAGCGATTTACCAGAGCCCATATAACCCAAAAGAACTATCATAATCGACGGTTTTTGTTATTAAAAAAGATTTACAAATTTAGATGGTTTTTATTGCTTGTAAGTTAAAATAAGGTTTTATATTTGCACCCGCGTTTGACGCGAGACCGACTCGGTAGCTCAGCTGGTAGAGCATAACACTTTTAATGTTAGGGTCCTGGGTTCGAATCCCAGCCGGGTCACAAGTTTAATTCAAGAAAAAGTCCTTAATTTTAAGGACTTTTTTATTACTCGGGTGCTGGAATTGGTAGACAGGCACGGTTGAGGGCCGTGTGTACTAGTTACGTGTGGGTTCAAGTCCCATTCCGAGTACGGCAAAGGTCTTTCTATTGCAGGAGGACCTTTTTCTTTTACCTCTTTTTTTATAAATTCCCTATCTTATCCACAACTTGTACTCGCAAAACTAAAAGGACAAATCATCGTGAAAGAACCCGTGGTACATTCTTGTTAAATTTTTATCAAAATAATGACTATTAACCTAAACAAGAACCTTACATTGTTTAACTTCGTCCACTAGTTTCTTAAACAAATAGGGGTGATTAAAAATAAATTTAGTATCAAGGACTTAGAAAACTTCAGTGGTATTAAAGCGCACACCATACGTGTTTGGGAAAAACGCTACGAACTTTTTGAACCCGCTCGTACACAAACGAATATACGTTTCTATACACTTGACGATTTGCAAAAAATTTTAAACGTAAGCTATTTAAATAATCTAGGTCACAAGATTTCGGCTATTGCGAGTCTCAGTAATAAAGATATTGAAAAAAAAGTGCGTCTAAGTTCTAAAAACACAAGTTCTAACCAACAGGCTGTTCAAAGGTTAAAAGTGGCGATGATCAACTTTGATCAGCACCGTTTTCAAGAAGTTTACGACGAATCCATCAAAAAAAGTGATTTTTTAAATGTTTTTAAAGAAATATTTATTCCTTTTTTAATCGAACTAGGAACCTTGTGGCACTCTAAAACCATAAATATTGCCCATGAACATTTTATAAGTTATTTAATGCGACAAAAACTACTCGTAGAACTAGAACACGTACAATTCCAGACAAAAATTAATGATGATAGAACGTTTATCCTATTTCTACCTGACAACGAGATGCATGATTTAGGATTGCTTTTTTTAAACTATGATTTATTGAGTAAAGGCTTAAAAACAATTTACTTGGGACCTAGCGTTCCACTAGACTCCTTGTCGTTTTTTGATTCGCTTATAGAAAATCCAGTCTACATTACCTATTTAACGGTACAACCTAGTTTAAAACGTATACCGTCTTACCTTAACAAGTTTAACCGCAAGGTTGCAGGTAAGAAAAAAGCGCCTTTTTACTTGTTGGGTGCTCTTTCACAAAAAATTCAGGGAAAAGACCTGGACACCAACCATATTATTTTTAACGACGTAAGCACATTATCAACGCTTTTATTAGAACCACATTTAGCATGAGTGAAAAAGTAGCCATTATAGGTTCAGGATTTGCAGGTTTAGCAGCAGCTTGCTACCTCGCCAAAGACGGGTTTGAAGTAACCCTATACGAAAAAAACGACACCGTGGGTGGCCGGGCAAGACGACTAGTAAAAGATGGATTTACCTTTGATATAGGACCATCATGGTACTGGATGCCCGATATTTTTGAACGTTTCTTTGCAGATTTTGATAAAAAACCGTCAGACTACTACCACCTAGATAAATTAAATCCAGCATATGCTGTGGTATTTGAAGATGAAACGATTACCATAGGAGATAATCTAGAAACTATTAAACAAACCTTTGAAACAAAAGAAAAAGGAAGTGCTAACCAACTCCAAAAATTTATAGACACCGCAGCAGAAAACTATGATATTGCCATACGCAATCTGGTTTATCGTCCTGGTGAATCACCCTTGGAACTTGTAACTGCGCAAACAGTACAAAAACTAGGCGCTTTTGTAGGAAATGTATCCAAAGACGTTCGTAAAAAATTTAAAAATTCTAAACTTGTTTCTATACTCGAGTTTCCTGTGCTTTTTCTAGGAGCAACTCCAGGAAACACGCCTAGTTTTTACAATTTCATGAACTATGCCGACTTCGGATTAGGAACCTGGCATCCTAAGGGCGGCATGTATGAGGTCATCGTCGCTATGGAAAAACTGGCAAAAGAACTAGGCGTCGTTATCCAAACAAATGCGCAAGTTTCTAAAATCCTTGTAGATAAAACAAACCGCGTTGAAGGGATCATAGTGAACAATGAAAAGCATCTATACAACACCGTATTAAGTGGAGCAGACTATCACCATTCTGAAACGTTACTAGACACGCAACACCGGCAGTACACCGAGAACTACTGGGAAAAGAAAACCTTTGCCCCCAGCTCTTTAATATTTTATGTAGGTTTTGATAAGAAATTAAAAAACATTGAGCATCACAACCTGTTTTTTGACACAGACTTTGAAAAACACGCACATGAAATTTACGAAGACCCGCAATGGCCACAAGAGCCGCTTTTTTATGCCAATTTCACGTCGTTAACCGATGATAGTACCGCACCAGCAGGTAAAGAAAATGGATTTTTCCTGATACCACTAGCCCCAGGATTAGAGGATACAGAAGCTTTGCGCGAGGCATATTTTACAAAAATCATGAAACGTTTTGAAGAACGTACCGACCAAAAAGTCATGGACAGCATTTTGTTTAAAGAATCATTTTGCGTGAATGATTTTAAAGAGGCCTACAACAGTTATAAAGGAAATGCTTATGGCATGGCAAATACTTTATTACAAACAGCTTTTTTAAGACCTAATTTAAGAAGTCGTAAGGTAAAAAACCTTTACTTTACAGGGCAGCTTACCGTGCCAGGTCCTGGTGTACCACCTTCGCTAATTAGCGGTAAGCTCGCAGCCGAACTTATTAAAAAATACAATGCTTCATGAAAAGCCTATTTGACCAAGTATCAAGAACCTGCAGCAAGGTAGTTACAAACCAGTACAGCACGTCGTTTTCGCTGGCAAGCAAAATGTTGGGGCCCACAATCAGACAAGACATTCATAACATCTATGGTTTTGTGCGATTTGCAGACGAGATTGTAGACACCTTTCACGATTTTGACAAACGCACCTTACTCGATAGGTTTCAAGAAGATCTGGAACGTGCAATTCATGATAGAATAAGCCTTAACCCTATTCTCAATTCTTTTCAAGAAACCGTTCACAAATACAACATCACACCCGATATGTACGGTGCATTTATACACAGCATGCGTCTTGATTTAGACAAATCTGTATACTTAACCGATGAAGAGTATAGAAACTACATCTATGGCAGTGCCGATGTTGTAGGCCTTATGTCCTTAAAAGTATTTGTTCAAGGAGATGAAAAAAAATATGAGGCACTTAAAGACGACGCGATGCGACTGGGTAGTGCATTCCAAAAAGTAAACTTTTTACGCGACCTTAAAGCCGACCTTGACTTTCTGGACCGCAGTTATTTCCCAAATACTAATTTAAAAAATCTGTCAGAAGTTGATAAAACAAGATTGATCAACGAGATAAAAGAAGATTTTAGCGCAGGTTTACGGGGAATTAAACATTTACCCGTAGAAGCTAAACTGGGCGTTTATACCGCCTATATTTATTATCATAGATTACTAACAAGGTTAGAACGTACACCATCTGCACAAATTAGACACACCCGCATACGTGTACCTAATTATGAAAAAATAGGCCTGCTAGCAAAAGGCTATGTCTCTTACCGATTAAAACTTATTTAGTACCATGTTAATCACCTACTGGATTTTTATTTTTTTAGCAACGTTCTCCATTATGGAATTCAATGCTTGGTTTATTCACAAATATGTGATGCACGGCTTTTTGTGGAACATTCATGAGGACCATCACCACAAAAAACACAACAGTTGGTTCGAAAAAAACGACCTGTTCTTTGTGTTCTTTGCATCTATTAGTGCAACATTTAAGGTTTTACACAGCACCCACAACCTGTGGTGGGCTCTGCCTATTAGCGCCGGGATATTAGCTTATGGCATCGCCTATTTTGTCGTACACGACATCTTTATACACCAGCGTTTTAAATGGTTGCGAGAAGCCAACAACGTGTATGCACGTGGTGTGCGTCGTGCGCATAAAATCCATCACAAACACCTGGGAAAAGAGCGCGGCGAAAACTTTGGAATGCTTATCGTTCCGCTTAAATATTTCAAATAATTCTATGGCACAAGCCATCGTTATAGGTGCAGGCATCGGTGGTATTGCAGCAGCTTTAAGATTAAAATCTAAAGGCTATGAAGTCACCGTGTTTGAAAAAAACGATTATGCTGGTGGCAAGTTGCATGCTATTACACAAGACGGATATCGTTTTGATCTAGGTCCTTCCCTATTTACCATGCCGCAACTAGTGCATGCATTACTAGACCTTTATCCTGATATCCAGAAAAATTTTAGTTTTAAACAAAAGGAAATAGCTTGCCATTATTTTTGGGAGGACGGCACGCAATTTAAGGCACCCGCAAGTAGCGAGGCCTTTGCAAAAGAAACAGCCAATGTTTTTAACGAACCCGAAGACAATGTACGTAAGTATCTGGCTAACAGCACAAAAAAATACAAACTTACTAAAGCTTTATTTTTAGAAAAATCACTCCATGAGTGGAGCACCTATTTAAGTGCCGATACCCTAAAAGCCATTTTGCACATACCCATGCTGGGCGTTTTTAACTCTTTGGACACAGAAAACAGCGTTTTTAAGAATAAAAAACTCACCCAACTTTTTAACCGCTATGCCACCTATAACGGTTCATCGCCTTACAAAACTCCAGGTATCATGAGCATGATTCCGCACCTCGAATTTGGTATTGGCACCTTTTACCCCCACGGCGGCATGCATCGTATCTCGCAGTCACTCTATGAACTTGCAGTACAGGCTGGTGTGGTATTTCGCTTTCGCGAAAGCGTAACATCCATAAACCAAGAGCACCTTAAAGTCACAGGAGTTAGCACACATATCGACACGTATCATGCTGACGTTGTTGTTTCTAACATGGATATCGTGCCAACATATAGCAAGTTGCTACCAAATATTGCTGGACCTAAAAAAACACTTGCGCAAGAACGATCGAGCAGTGCACTTATATTTTATTGGGGCATTAAACAGACTTTTCCACAATTAGATTTGCACAACATCCTATTTTCTGAAGACTATCACACCGAATTTGATCATATTTTTAACAAAAAATCACTCTACAACGACCCGACGGTTTACATAAACATCACCAGTAAAGAAACACCAAGTGATGCACCGGCTGGTTGCGAAAACTGGTTTGTAATGATTAACGCACCAGGTGATTATGGCCAGCAATGGGAGGTCCTTGTGGAAAATGCACGTCGCGATATTCTTTCAAAAATTAATCGTTGCCTAGGCACCGACGTTGCACCCCTTATCACGACAGAATATGTACTGACACCACCAGGAATCGCAGCAAAAACCAGTAGTTACCGCGGCGCGCTGTATGGTGCAGCCAGTAACGATAGGTTTGCAGCGTTTTTAAGACATCCCAACAAAAACAGTAAGGTAAAAAATTTGTATCATGTAGGTGGATCTGTACACCCCGGCGGCGGAATCCCACTATGTTTACTAAGTGCACAAATTACCTGTGACCTGATTCCTAACGCATGATAAAAAAGGCAGCACTTATTTTTTTATGGGTTATTCATGTCGCCGCTTTAATAGGCATCGCCATGGGGCACGAGGATTTTTTCTTTCCTAAGTCGCCTTTTACCATGTTGTACTTGTTACTACTGCTTGTTATATGGTTTCCAATTAAAAAGTTAGCGACCTTACTCTTGTTCTTTATTTGCTTTGCTACCGGGATGACGGTCGAATGGATTGGGGTCCACACCTCGTGGCTATTTGGAACATATGAATATCTTGAGAATTTTGGGATAAAATTAGACGGCGTCCCATTGCTTATAGGCGTAAACTGGGGTATTCTTGTTTTTATTACGCATAAAATTGCAGGTGACATGCATAATAACAAATTTGTCCAAGCCGCAATAGGTGCTGGACTCATGGTTTTTATGGACTTTTTTCTTGAACAAATATGTGCTCGCGCTGGATTTTGGGAATTTACTCAGGGTGCAGGTTTTTACAATTATGCCTGCTGGTTTGCGATAGGCTATTTATTACAACTTTTAGCTTCTCATTTTAATTTGCAAGGCGATAAACAAACCGCTTACCACTTGTACCTTGCACAAACGCTTTTTGCAGCAATTTTATGGATACTCATCACGATATAGCACTAATAGGATTAGGTTGCGCAGGCTCGCATGTAGCTTTAGAACTACTTTCTAGACCCGAGACGCAACACCTAAATATCGTGGTGATAGACGACTTCTCGCGAGAAAGCATGCATAAAACCTGGTCGTTTTGGGAACTGGGCGCTGGAAAATGGGACGATTTAATATCGCACAAATGGCACTATGCTTATTTTAAAAGCGAAGGCGTAAGCAAAAAACTGGATCTTAAAAAGTACCTCTATAAAAGTATCGATAGCGCTGCCTTTATAAAGCATACCATCGCAAAGCTGACTGCAAACAAAAACATCACACTCATAAGAGAAAGCGTAACATCGTGTACCGAGCATGACAATCACGTTGCCATTACCTATAAAGGCGGTTCTTGTATTGCACGCACCGTTTTAGATAGCCGTATAGACCCGTCTTTCTTTGCTGATTCGGCGTCCATTACACTAGACCAACATTTTAAAGGCTGGGTTATTAAGAGTGAAATGCCCGTTTTTCAAGACGACGCCATTGTGATGATGGATTACCGTCTGCGAGATCTAGGCACTACCAGTTTTATGTATGTATTGCCTTATGACGCACATACAGCACTTGTAGAATTCACCTATTTCTCTAAAAAGGCAGTACAAGACACCGATTATGATGCTTATTTAAACACTTACATAAAAGACTACTTAAACATATCTCCATTTGAAATTTTACATACCGAGCAAGGTTCTATACCCATGACGCATTATGACTTTTCTAAATATCATAGCAAGCGTATTCATAAAATAGGAACGGCCGGTGGCTGGGTAAAACCATCTACAGGCTACTCGTTTAAATCAAGTGAAAAAAAGGCTGCGCAACTTGTAAAAAATTATATAGCAGGTCGCGAGTTAAACGATGGTTTGTTTTCTAAAAAGTTTATGTTCTATGACGCCATCATGCTCGAAGTGCTCGCCGAAAACAATAATCGTGGACCAGGAATATTTAAAGCGTTATACACAAAACAACCCATTAAAAACATATTTGCATTTCTAGATGAGGAAACAAATCTAGGTACCGAAGTTGGAATCATGCTGCCCTTAACTTCTTTTGCCTTTATCAAGTTCTTTTTTAAACGGTTACCGCAACTTTTCAGGTAACGTAAATCCGTTCCAAGAGCCTACTATTTTGTATGGCTGGAAACGTGTAAACATTTCTTCTTTGTACCATTGTAGCGCTTGCGTTTGTTGCACGGCATGGCGGTGGTTTTGATTGCGATAAGCAAATTTTTTGAGCGCATTTGCGTCATTCCATAAACTAAAAGTCGCCATTTGTGTAAAAGGCCGCTCCCCCACGCCTGCGGTAAATAGCAAGTTGGGATTGTCCACTAAATCTAACTGCGAGGTAGGTACATAATTCCAAAACCGGCGCAGCATGTGTAATTTAATGGTCGCTCGGGTTATGACGGCAACATAAGGGTTGTCCTCATCTAGCGATTCGTGTGTTTCAAAGAGATTAGCACCTGACCACAAGCCATAAGCCTTTTTATTTTTCATGAAAAAGGTGAGTTGTTCTGCACTGTTTTTTTGATAACGCGCGTTTAGTGGGTGCTCTTGAAAATAGTTTTGCGCAGCCTGTTCATTTTCCCATACTTGCAAAAGCCCATAAACACTCCAATCGGGCATGGGATCAAAGTTTTTTTTGCCACTTCCTAAGAGCTTGTAAAAAGCCAGACCCTTCACTTTTTTAAGCGGTGCATGTGCAAACTGCATCATTCCAAAAGCCCAAATTTTTTGTTTCAAACTGGGGTATTTATAAAAAGTTAGGGTGGTTATTTGTTGGGGCATGTTACTGTATATCAACGTTATTCTTCTGTGCAATAAATATTTATGAAAACACGCGTGCATTTTATTTCCTTACGAAGTTACTACCGACCTAGTAAATAAATGCTAAAATTAAGGCAAAAGAATAGTGTGCTAATAATCTAAAAATACTTCTCATTTTTGTTCAAGCTATTTATCGTTTTTGTAAATCAGCTCGGGTACGTGTACGCCTGACTTATTACAATGTTTATTGATGTTTATGCTACCTCTTACATTTGATAGCTGTTTATAATTTGGTCAAAAAGTAGAAGTTTTACGGATAAGGTCTTTCGCACATCGGTAATTGTATATTTATCAAAATCCTTGCTTTTAACTAGAGGAGTATTAAACGACTTTGTCATATAACAGGTTTTTAAACATTGAAAGGCTTTGACCACTAACTATTGTAATAAAATCAGTAGCTTAAAATGTTGAATACATATTAAGAATATCTTTACATCATGGTAATAGTAAAAAAAACATCTTATTTATAGTTACGTTAATTATTTTCAGTGCTTGTGTTCCCAGGAATAAAAGTGGATATGTAAGAGTTAACCGACCAAAGCTGCAAAAGTGTGAGAATAGAATTCCTAGCGCAATAGATACGACTGCTCTTTACCACTATGTGATGTTTGACGGGCAGACTCAATCTTCATATGGTGAAGGAAACCCTATAGACATGAAAGACAAAAATATTTATTTGAAATTCTACAGTGATGGTAAAGTAGGTAAATTCCATCAACTAGATGTCATAAATTTGGAGACTATGAATCCTAAAAATTCTAGTATAGGGTATTATTGTAGTAATTTAAATGAAAATAGCATCAGTTTCATTTATCATCATGTTCAATCTGGTGTTAGAATAAGTAAATTTAAGTTTAAAACCTCTAATGATACACTAATTGTATATAGCTTGGAAAAATACACTAATAACCCTATGAACTTAACTTATGTTAAAAAACAAATAGACCCAGCATTATTAGTTTATAGACCAGATTGGTAATTCTAAAAAATCTTTTGAAAGACATAATCCCAAGCCTAAATATGAAAACTACCTATACCCTAACCCTATTATTTTTAGCAACATTAGCAACCGCGCAAAATGGCACTATCAAAAAATTTCAAGTAGGTGTTTCTTACTCTGTAACATCAAAAGATGAAAATTATGCTAATCCGTTTAATGTAGATGCGTCTTATATGTTTAAGGAATATGACAATTTAAAATTAAATGCAGGTTTACGAGTATTTTATCTCAATTCATCAAGACCTAATAATTTTACAGATAGATGGGGAATAAATCCAAATGTAGGTGCCTCTTATACATTTGAAAATTCCAAATTTCAAATAAATCTCGCGGTAGGCTATTATTATGATCAATCAACCTTTACACCTACGCCACTATTCACACTACCGCCGTCCTTTACCATAGAATCTTCAAAACTTGAGACACATGGAATTACTATATCGCCTAGATTGTCTTATTTTATTGTTGATTCTTTTTACATTCATTCGGACTTGACACTGCTTTTTGTCCCCGAAGAAAAGACTCAAAATAATCGTTCTTCTAACAATACATTTTTAAATATAGGTGTGGGCGTTGCTTTTTAGATTATATCGTAGGATAAAGTTGTTATTCGTTTTAATGAAACCCAACTTGCATGTGTATGACAAGCTAAAGGCCATTTTAGTTTGATACGATAATAAAAAACCTCTCAAAAAAGTACTGTTTTTGAATATTACTCACACCGTCAGCCAATTTTATCATGACGCCAAAAAAGCCCTTAAAATAGGGCTTTTTAAAAATTATAGTTGAAATAGATTAAGCGTTTGCCTTAGCAGCAGCACTTTCTTCTTTAATCAAGTTCAATGCACTACCCTTTTCAAACCACACAATTTGTGCAGCATTATAAGTGTGATTCAGTTTTATGGTGTCTTTAGTACCATCGCTGTGCGCGAGCTCTAGCGTTAATTGCTTATCTGGAGCAAACTCGTTTAAGTCCACAAAGTTGAAGGTATCATCTTCTTGTATCAGGTCATAGTCTGCCTCGTTTGCAAAAGTTAATCCTAACATCCCTTGTTTTTTAAGATTGGTCTCGTGGATGCGCGCAAAAGATTTTACAATCACCGCAACAACGCCCAGATGGCGTGGTTCCATCGCTGCATGCTCTCTCGAAGACCCCTCACCATAATTGTGGTCACCCACAACCACGGTAGGAATACCAGCTGCTTTGTATGCACGCTGCGTGTCTGGCACACCCGCATACTCGCCATTAAGCTGGCTTTTGACTAGGTTTGTTTGCTTGTTAAAAGCATTTACAGCTCCTATTAAACAGTTGTTAGAAATGTTATCTAAATGGCCTCTATAACGCAACCACGGTCCTGCCATGGATATGTGGTCTGTGGTACATTTACCATAAGCCTTAATAAGTAATTTTGCATTAGGTATATGGTTACCTATAGGTGCAAATGGCTCTAATAATTGCAAACGGTCAGATTTTGGGTCTACAAGAACTTGTACATGACTACCGTCTTCTTCTGGTGCCAGGTAGCCATCGTCTTTTACTTCAAAGCCTTTAGGAGGCAGTTCCCATCCTGTTGGCTCGTCTAGCATCACCTCGTCACCATTTTCGTTAATAAGTGTATCGGTCATGGGGTTAAAGTCCAGTCTGCCCGCAATGGTAATTGCTGCGGTAATTTCTGGCGATGCCACAAACGCATGGGTGTTTGGGTTACCATCTGCACGCTTTGCAAAGTTTCTATTAAACGAGTGAACGATAGAATTTTTAGGAGCGTTTTTAGGGTCTTCATAACGTGCCCACTGTCCGATACACGGACCACATGCGTTTGTAAAAATAGTAGCCCCTAGATCTTCAAAAATCCCGATAATACCATCGCGGTCGGCAGTGTAACGCACTTTTTCAGATCCGGGGTTGATTCCAAATTCGGCTTTTATTTTTAATCCTTTGTCTATCGCCTGTTGTGCTATGGAGCTAGCTCGAGAAAGATCTTCATAAGAAGAGTTTGTACAAGAACCTATAAGTCCCCACTCAACTTTAAGCGGCCAGTCGTTCTTAACCGCTTTATCGTGCATAGAACCCACCTCGGTCGCTAGGTCTGGCGTAAATGGACCATTAAGATGTGGCATTAACGTACTTAAATCAATATCTATCACTTGGTCAAAATACAATTCAGGATTTTCATAAACAGCGGCATCACCCGTTAGGTATTCTCTAACGCTGTTTGCAGCATCGGCAACATCCTCGCGATCTGTAGCGCGTAAATAGCGTTCCATCGCGTCGTCATAACCAAATGTAGAGGTAGTTGCACCAATTTCTGCACCCATGTTACAAATAGTTCCTTTACCTGTACAAGAAAGATTTAAAGCACCCTCGCCAAAATATTCTAAAATAGCACCCGTACCACCTTTAACGGTTAGGATTTCGGCTACTTTAAGAATCACATCTTTAGGCGCGGTCCAGCCCGATAGTTTACCGGTAAGACGCACCCCTATAAGTTTTGGAAATTTAAGTTCCCACGCCATGCCTGCCATAACATCTACAGCATCTGCCCCACCTACACCTATCGCCACCATACCCAGACCACCAGCATTTACCGTGTGCGAGTCGGTACCTATCATCATACCACCTGGAAAAGCATAGTTCTCTAAAACTACCTGGTGTATAATACCTGCGCCTGGTTTCCAAAATCCGATACCGTATTTATTAGAAACAGATTCTAAAAAGTTAAAAACCTCGTTACTTGTATTTAATGCGCTTTGTAAATCCTGATCAGCGCCTAGTTTAGCTTGTATTAAGTGATCACAATGTACGGTTGTAGGTACAGCCACGTTGGGTTTACCTGCCTGCATAAACTGCAACAATGCCATTTGCGCAGTCGCGTCCTGACAAGCCACCCTATCTGGCGCAAAATCTACATAATCTTTTCCTCTTAAAAAGGCCTTAGACGGTGTGCCGTCCCACAGGTGTGAATACAATATTTTCTCAGCAAGCGTTAGTGGTTTTCCCACAATCTCGCGAGCTTTATTAACGCGTGCAGGCATATTTGCATACACCTGTTTTATCATCTTAATATCAAATGCCATAGAGCTAGTTTTGTTTAATTTTTTTAGTGAAAAACGTTTGCAAAGTTACAAAAACCTAAAGTTAATTAAAAGGTAAAGCCATGCGGGGTCTTATTTTACCCGTAAAATCTAGCCAAGAACAAGAACATGGTAACAAATTACTAAAATCGCAATTTGCGGCTGTAAAACTATCAATTCGGTAATTTAAAGCTATAATTTTAAGGATTTCGCTTTCGCGAAAGCGAGATACCAAAACCCCCATTCCTAAAAACAGGCTTTATTGCCATTTAAGTCCATTTTTTTACATAAAAAAACCTCAACTTTTTAAAATTGAGGTGTCGGAATATTGAAAACCTGCGATAACTGTTATAAAAGTTGAGCAATAATGCTATCCTCGGTATAACCTTCGGCCTCGGCTTTGTAATTTTTAATGATTCGGTGTCTCAAAATACTGGTTGCGACCGCTTTTACATCTTCTATATCTGGCGAGTATTTACCGCGTATAGCCGCATGTGTTTTTGCAGCAAGTATCAGGTTTTGCGACGCACGCGGTCCTGCACCCCAATCGATGTATTCTTTTACCAGGTCAGGTGCCGTTGCAGCTTTAGGTCTGGTTTTACCCACAAGATTTACGGCATATTCTATCACATTATCTGCCACGGGTATCCGTCTAACAAGTTGCTGAAAATCGATAATTTCCTGTGCAGTGAATAGCGCATGTACTTGTGGCTTGTGGTCGCTGGTTGTGGCTTTTACCACATTGACCTCTTCTTGAAAAGTGGGATACTCTAAGTTGATTGCAAACATAAAACGGTCTAACTGCGCCTCGGGCAACGGATAGGTTCCTTCTTGCTCAATAGGATTTTGTGTCGCAAGAACAAAGTAGGGTAAATCTAATTTATAATGGTTACCCGATACGGTTACCGACCTTTCTTGCATGGCTTCTAAAAGTGCTGCTTGGGTTTTAGGTGGAGTACGATTAATCTCGTCGGCTAGGATGATGTTAGAAAAAACAGGACCTTTTATGAATTTAAAATTACGGCTTTCGTCCAGTATCTCGCTACCTAAAATATCGCTAGGCATTAAATCGGGCGTAAACTGTATGCGCTTAAACTGCAAGCCCAGCGCCTGTGAAATGGTATTTACCATCAGGGTTTTTGCAAGACCAGGAACACCTATTAACAAGGCATGACCACCTGCAAAGACAGCAATAAGTATTTGTTCTACTACCTGTTCCTGTCCTATAATTACTTTACTTATTTCTTCCTTTAACTGTTTGTGCCTTACAACCAGGTTATCAATCGCTGCTACATCTGACATGTCGTGGGGTAATTTATTGAATCCAATCTGTTATAAACACACAATCGGTAAACTCGTCGCCTATTTTAATATAGGTATCTTTAAGCTTTTCTGACTGCCATTTTTTAATGGTTTCGGTTTGCTTGTTTCTTAATGCTAATTCTTTAATTTTTATGTAATCGCTTGCATAATCTGCCTCGTGGTCGGGCGTGCGTTTTATCATTTTGATGATTTTAAAAGAGTAGCGGTCTGCTTCATCTCTTTCTGGAATGATTGAACTAATGTCGCCGGTTTCTAATAGCTGTACCTGATTTGCAAGTTCGGCCGGTGCTTTAGTAAGATCTATACCAGGTGCGCCGGTAGCAGGGTTTATTAAGCGTCCACCATTAGATTTTGTCTCTTCTTCTTCTGAATATTTTTTTGCAGCCTCTTCAAAGGTTATATCGCCTTGAATAATTTCTTTGCGTATTCCTTCTAATTTATTGTTTGCCTTTTCTAACTCGCTGTTAGAAATAAACGGTCTTAACAAAATGTGACGCACATCACGTATTTGCCCACGTATTTTCTCGACATAAACAATGTGGTATCCAAACTGGGTGCTAAATGGTTCACTTATCTCGCCTTCTTCTAACGAGAATACGGCTTCTTTAAATTCTTTCACAAAACCGTCCTGACGGCTTAGGCTTAAAATTCCCCCTTGACGCTCGGTCGCCACATCATCAGAATAGAGTGCAGCTTTTGCAGCAAAACTGCTGCCGTTGTCTAGCACATCTTTGCGGTATTGTTTTAGTTTAGCAATGGTGCCTTGTATTTCTTCTTCTGTAGGATGGGGTTTAACTACTATCTGGGCGATTTCTACCTCGGTATTAAAAAGTGGTCGCTGTTCTTTGGGTAGTCCAAAAAAGAATTGTCGTACCTCTTCGGGTGTGATTTCTACAGCCTCGGTAAGTCGCTCTTGCATGCGTGTGGCAAGAATTTTCTCTCTATGGATTCTATTAAGTTCGTCGCGAACTTGAGCAATATTGTCCTTGCGATAAAATTTTGCAATATCCTGATCGGTCGCTGTTCCACCCAACTCGCCTCTAAAATATTCTATCACGCGGAATGTTCTATCCTCTACTTCGGTATCACTTACATTAATACTGTCTTGTGTGGCGTGGTGCGCATACATTTTTTGGCGTAAGATACTCTCCATAAGTTCGCACTTTGTTAAATCAGCACCTTGGGCGGTTCTTTTAAAACTGGCGTACTCCTTTATGACATCACTATTTAATATCACATAATCCCCTATAACGCCGGTAATACCGTCTATCATGACGCGTTTATTTTTCGGCTTTAGGCTATCACTTTTTTTAACAGCGTTTTGAACGAGTGGGCTTACCTCTCTCTTGTCAACTTGTAATGGTGATTGTGCAAGGCTCGCTTTCGCGAAAGCGAAAACAACTAACAGCAAAGCGACGTTATTTCTTAATTTTAATTTTATCATTGGATAGTGCATCGTCTAGTATTTCTTTTTGAATCTTTTTTAAATATGTGAGTTTTCTTTTGTTTATCAAAATCTCTCGCACTGTGGGTTTTATGTATTCTAAAGGAGCCGCATCGCCCCGTTTTAAAATCTCTTTTACATGTATCAAATATACACTAACACTATCTTCTAGCTTAGAATATTTATTGGGTACTAAAATAGTGTTTTCGTTTGTGGCAGTTATCGCGCTCACGCGGTCGAGTAGAGCTACTTTACGGTTCCACACGCTGTCGTTTAAAAAGCTGCTTTTAAAATTAACACCTAGGCTATCTAGCATGCGCTGTGATTCTGGTTTAGTGCTTCCAAACAAACGCTCGGCGCTAGCCACATCATTCAGCGATTTTGTTAATTGTATAGACTTAAATTTGATTAGATCCTCGCTTAGTCTAAATTGATTTTTATTTGCCTCGTAGTACTTCTTAATTTTTGAGGCAGTAAGTGTGGTGTCTAATTTTTGTTGGGCAAGATCTTGTAAATAGGTTTGTGAATAAAGTTCAATGCGGTATTTCTCTACCAGCTCGTCTAATTTCAACTGCTCGTCTTTAGAAATATTGTCTATAGAGCGCTCAAAAATAAGGCGGTCTATGGCCCACTGGTTTATAAAGGCTTCTACTATTTTTGTAGAATCCTCGGGTGTAACGTCTTCGGGCAGTAGCGCGTCGATTTCGGCTTTTGTAAGCGCATAATCATTAAGAGTCACCACAGCATCGCTAGGCTCAGTGTTTCTAAAATAAGAACACGAGGTCATAAAAAAGCTTGTAAAGAATATTGCTAACGCCTTGCTCACTACTGCTTTAATTTCTTTTTAATCTGGTTTAAAACCTTGTTATTTACCTCTATTTTACGACCATTGCGCAAACTGTTTTGCCAGTCTTTTTCTAGCTGTTGCTGGTAGTCGTTTATGACGTTGCCACGGGCTTCTTCTAATGTTTTGGGCTTAGGTTCAATGATATCCTTTATTTCTATTACTTTAAAAAAGTTTGTTTCTACATCTTCATAAATTTTTGAAACACCTTTTTGTGGGACAAAATCAGGTGGCAACCTGTTAAAATTATCTTCTACCACGCCTGTGGTGATAGTAACCATGGTGCGCCCGTCGGTATTTAATTTGTCTTTAATCTCAGGCAACGGCGTCTTATTTTCTAGCATTTGCTTTACTTGTTTTGCCGTTTCTAGGGTACTGTTTTGGGTGAGGATTAAATCCAATCGTCGTTTCCAAGAATATTTTTCTTTGTATTTTTCAAAATATTGCTGCTGTCCTAGAGAATCTTCTTTTGCGCGGTTCCAAATTTTTGTTTCTAGTAGATTAAAAAGTAAGATACCCTCTTTATACTCGCCATAAACAAATGCAAAGTCACTGTTGTCACGTTCTAAATTTTCGTCATAAAAATCAATCACTGTACGTTCAAAAAAGTTGTCAAAAGTTTCTTTTACCTTTTCATCCTTACCAGCATAGGGTTTAAAATTTGTTTTTTGCTGCTGCTCTAAAAATTCATAAAAGTCACCTGCTGTTTTCTCCGCTCCGGTCATTGTGATTACAGGTTCTTTATAATTTTTATAATTTTTTAAGTTCTCCCATTTCCCTACTAAAATACTGTCGGTCACGTTTTGAGTGATTTCCTTATAGGTGTTTGCACTTACTGTTGCTTTGTATTGGTTTTTTAATTTATCGGTAAATGCAGTCGTAATGCGACGCGCGCGAGAATCCCTTTTAATTTTTTCAACAAGTGTTTTTTTAATTTCTTGCAAGGGTTGTAATGGGTGTTTCTCTAAAAGTTTTACAATATGCCAACCGTACTCTGACTTAAATGGCTTAGAAACTGGGGCGTTGAGTGTAAGATTAAACGCAACGTCTTCAAATATCACCGAGTTAAGACCACCGGTGCCAAACCTATTAAGCTTACCACCTTTGTTTGCACTGTTAACATCGTCAGAAAACTCGCGGGCAAGTTGTTCAAATTTTGCGCCATCCTGAAATTGCTTGTAAATGTCACTTAGGCGTTTTTCGGCTGTTTTTTCAGTTGATTCTTTGGTGTCAAAAGTCATGATATGCGCAACAGTCACCTCGCCACGAGCAGGCCTGCTGTCCTCTACTTTAATGATATGATACCCAAAATCTGTTCTAAAAGGCTTAGAATAAGTGCCTTTAGGCGTGTTATAGGCTACATTCTCAAAATCATAAATCATTTTAAATGGACCGAACCATCCTAAATCCCCACCGTTACTGGCGCCTGGATCTTCACTTTTGTCCTTAGCCAATTGCACAAAATCTGCACCTTTATCCAACTCTTTTTTAAGGTCGTTAATACGGTTCCACGCTAGTAAGGTATCTTGCGGCGATGCTGTAGCTGCGACGCTTATTAAAATGTGCCTGCCCTTAAGCTCTGTTTTACTGCGTTCATACGCCTCTTTTACAAGAGCCTCGGTCACTTCATTATCGGTTAGATAACCTTGTGCCAGTGTAGAACGATAATTAAGCAACTCTTTTTTGTAAGCCTCTTCTTCATGGAGTTTAAGTTCATAAGCCTGCATCAGTTTAAGGCGATAGTCTATATATAATTGCAAATAATTGTCGATGTCCTTTTGCGCATCATCTTTTACAATGTCTAAATTTTTACCGTACACCCGCATAAACGTGCCTGCGTCATAATTAACCCCATCGATGGTTAGTAATGTTTGGCTTTCTAATTTTTGAGCGTTTAAGGAAAGAACACCAAGGGCTAAAACCCAGAAAAAATATGTTTTGTACATCAGATTTACTTCATTAATAAGTGCAAAAATAATACTTAAAGCACCGCTTACAAAACGATTACTTTTGTGGGTTATTGTAAGAGCCACGTAAACCCGGCTGCTCAAATACGACATATAGCACTATGTTAACATCCCAAAACACAATCATACTACAATTACCCATAACACAGGTAATGGATATTTTTAAAAACCAAGAATATTTTGAATTTTGGCAAAAAAACCTCGTGTCGTTTACAAACACCTCTAAAACAATAGGAGAAGTAGGAAGTACCCGCAGCATGATTTTAAAAATTGCAGGAACCCGCATCACCATGGACGAAGAAATAACCATCGTAAATTTACCACACGTTTGGGAAGCCGTTTATAGAACAAACGGGGTCATCAATAAACAAACTAACCGATTTAAAACCTTAAATGACGCCACAACCGGCGCAGACCACACCCTGTGGGAAGCACATACAACCTATAAATTTACAGGAATGATGCGCCTTGTAAGTAAGGCAAAACCCGAATTATTTACCGAGCAAACAAAAGTTCTTATGAGAGACTTCAAGGCATTTGCCGAGTCGTTGTAGCAAATAAGAAAGACATCTGAGAAAAGATAAAATTCCTTAAAAAATAGTGGTTTCTTATTTAGTTCGCTTTCGCGAAAGCGAAATTCACACAAATATAAGTACTAAAAACTACTGCAAAATGGTCAGCACACATAGTATTGGGACTCATCGACGACAGAAACCGTAACTTTACTAACGAAATAAAACGTAATCACACCGTATGCGCGAGTTAAAACTTATTTGGGATTTTAAAGGGCCACATGCAGCACAAACGGCTGCGCACCATCTTATACATTTGAAAGAATATGTAGAAGTTACTAAAATAACGGTTATCGCAAGTGGTGTTGAAACTATTCATGATAATCATCATATCGCGTTTTTAGCACTTAAAGAAGATATTATGCAACCCGTGCGCGATGCTTTAAAACCCCATCGTGGCCAACTGTGGGTGAAACAATAATCTATAGTCGTGTATTCATGAGACCCAGCGACTTTTAAAAAATGACAGTTAAACGATAAGTAAGGATTTATGCAAGCCTCTATTTTAGAATTATTCAAGAACGCTTTAGCAACGACACAAATCATTGCAGGCGACGCGCTCAAAACCCGATACCACCATATATGGCATATGGACCAACCCTTAAAGGCACGGTGTGTGTTAATGCCTATATCCACAGAGGAAGTAAGTGCCATTTTAAAAATTTGTTATCACCACAACCTCCCTGTGGTTGTACACGGTGGACTTACAAACTTGGTAGGAGGTACAGAAACCCAGGGCGACGAGGTGGTGATTTCCACAGAAAGACTTAACGTAATCGAAGAAATAGACGAAGCTAGCCGAACAATAACTGTAGGCGCAGGAGTTATTCTAGAACATATTCATGAGGCTACTAAGGCAAAAAACTTACTTTTTCCACTCACATTTGGCGCAAAAGGCAGCGCACAAATAGGAGGAATCATCGCTACAAATGCCGGGGGTTTACGGGTTTTAAAATACGGTATGACTAGGCAACTTGTGCTGGGACTCGAGGTTGTACTTGCCGACGGCACCGTGATAAACGCTATGAAAAAAATCATTAAAGACAACAGCGGCTATGACGTTAAACAGCTTTTTATAGGAGCTGAGGGAACCCTAGGGGTAATCACTAAAGCCATTTTAAAACTAGAAGAAGCCCCGAGCAGCAGAAATGCCGCCTATGTTGCTTTTAATGACTATGACCATGTTGTGGCATTTTTAAAATATATGGATGGACATCTTGCTGGTAAGCTGAGTGCATTTGAGTTGATTTGGAAAAATAGTTACGAGCAAATGACCAGCACCAGCGATGCTGTGAGACCACCATTACCTTATGCCTATGCTTATTATGTGCTCATAGAGTCGCTGGGAAGCAACATACAACAAGATCAACAAGATTTTCAAAATCTTTTAGAACAAGCGTTAGAACAAAACATGATTTTAGACGCCGTCATAGCCCAGTCACCTAGCGATGTGGATTGGTTTTTTAGAATACGAGAAGACGTTAATAATCTCGTCGATTTTATGAAACACGACCAGCATTTTGATATTAGCCTACCCGTACCTCTTATAGGCGATTATATTGCTGCGCGTTACAATTCACTTGCACAAATAGCGGGTGTAGAACAAATTTATGCATTTGGCCATGTTGCAGATGGTAATATTCATTTCATGATTGGCAAAAGCACGCTAAGTATGGATTTAAAAAAACAAATAGACCATTGCATTTATGACGGTTTGCAAGAAATAGGTGGATCGGTAAGTGCAGAGCATGGCATAGGGCTCCATAAAAAAGCCTATCTCAATATTTCTAGGACAGATGCTGAAATTGCAGTTATGCACCTGTTAAAGAACAAACTTGACCCAAAAGGGATTTTAAACCCAGGTAAAATTTTGTGATCTTTAAATAACTACATGATGCATGTAATAATGTAATCTGTTATTTACTTGTGAAGCAATATGCGGATCAAGTACAAAGAGCTGCTGCTTAAAACGAAGGATGATAACGATGTAGTCCTGGAGAAATTGGGTTCAATAAAAAAACACCTTCCTGTTTTTACAACCATTAGGTGTTTCTATGAAAACAATATAACTCTGAATATTTTGGCTAATTCAATAAACCTTATATCGTTTATCCCGACACAATCTCTCCGATTGCCGTGTTTTGTCATTTTATACTGCAAAGATACAGCCATAAAATACAGACGTTGGTTATCAAATCGTTAAGATGCGTTAAGCAGTGTTAAGAAATGTGCCATCTTGCAATTCGTAAGCAGCAATTTTATAGCAGCAGCAAATTCTACAAAATGAATAAGAAAAATTAGGGAATAAAAAAACCGCCTTAAAAAGGCGGTTTAGAAATAACTTTATAAAAACTTACTCTTTAATAAGTTTAACAGTCTGTACATTAGAGCCAGAAGAAATTCGAGCAATGTACATACCGCTCGTTAAAGCAGATCCATCTAGTTGTGTAGTGAATGCACCAACATTTTGGTTGATGACTAATTTACCAGATAAGTCAAATACTTGAACAGCGGTGATTTCAGCATTTGATCCACTTACAGTCCAGTTTTGATTAGATGGGTTAGGGTAAACACTAAAAGTAGCTAAGTCTAGGCTACCTGTTGACAAAGTAGCGCTGTCATAAAAATATAGGTTGTCAAAATATCCTAATTGTGTGTTTAAGTCAGACTCGGCACCAATTTTAAACTGGAAGAAGTTGTTAGCATTGAAACCTTTGCCCACAAATACAGACATAGGAATGTCCAGGCCTACCCAAGTATCAAAAACAATTAGTTGATCTACAACACCTGATCCAGCACCACCTATTGCAGCACCAACACCGTAGAAAGCTTCAGTATTTGCATTGTTAGTGCGAGAAATTAAGTCTAAGTAAAATTGGTGTCCACGAGTACCAGCAGCAACACTACTTGGTATAAAATAATCTAAGTGAACAGTATTGTACATTGAAACGTTTGTCGTTGTAAGATTACCGCCAGCAGTAATACCGCCACCCCAGCCTACGTTAAGCGCAAGTCTAGCAGCTTTATTAACTGTAGCCGATGGATCAAGATCTTGTCTTTGTGGAGCAGCACCAAAGAAATCGTCTGGTTCCCAAAAGTTGTTGAAATTCCCAGTATCTACGATATCTTGGATCACAGCAAGATGACTTGTGTAGGTAGGAGGTGTAGGAGATGCTACAGGTCTAGTTGCTACAAAACGTACAGTGTATGTTTGTGTTACGTTCCCGTTTTGTGAAGTAACCACAACCGTTGCATTACCTGGGATCGCAGTAGCTTGATTGATAACTCTAGAAGCGCCTGAATCAGCCGTGGTTGCCGCTGTAATTTGAGGTGCGTTTGCAGGTGTGGTTCCAATTACTACTTCAAAATCATAAGTGAAGGCAGAAGGAATAAAACCGGGCACGGTAACGTTGTCAACTCTTAAATCAGTTAAAGAAGCATCTGACCCGGCAGGTGTAGGTGCTTTCCAGAAATAGATATTATCTAGATAAACGTCTTCTCTTACTGCAGCTTGTCCTTCAGTTTCTATTTTTAACTGAAAAACTCTATCCCAAGTCATACCAGTAAAACTAGCCTTAGGAAGGTCAACAGACACCCATTGACCGGCAGTAGTAGGAATGTTTACAAGAACCTCGCCTGGTCCGGTACCACCACCACCACCATTGATAGGTGTGATTTTTATAGTTCTTCCACCTGCAGTCCATATGTCAACATGCAAAAATTCCATACCAGAAGCATTTTGAGCGTTACCAGCAAAATCAGTTCCTTGGTAGGATAAAGCAGGGTAAAATAATACTGTGTTACCCATACCAGCTGGATCTGCCGCTGGGTTAGGTGGTGTATAAGGTCCAGGTTGCCCCCAATTAGGTGCATAATTGATTCCAGTAATATCTGTATAGGGGTTACCACCGTTACCACCGCCATAGATGGAAATCACATCGGTTGCAACGCGAGCGGGAGGTGTAGGCGCGTTGGTTGTTGGAGCCTGTGAATATCCGAGAGATGTCACAAACAAGATTAATAAAAAGGTAATTTTTCTCATGATTTTTATTTTAAAATTATAATGTAAAATTAACGAAAACATAGGCTGCTACTTCATAAAACACGCTACAAAAAATATACATACAACGTTTTCGTAATGTTGTGATTGAAAAATGACCTACAACGATTGAAAAGACTGGCTTTAAGAAAGAATTACATGAAGTGACATTTTATGATATCTTCAAAGGAGAATTAGAAGATGTTGTGGTGATGTTGTACTAAAAGTTAGAATTAATTAGGTTTAAATAACTCAACATCCATGTCAAAACAATAAACCAAAATTTTATCTAAAATTTAAGTTGCTCTAGTTTATCCCACAAACCCCAATATGCACCCACTTCACCCTCATCACCCATCTTCCAGGATTCATCAAAAGATGAAAAATAGAACACATCAACGTTGTTATGAGCAGACCAATGTTGTGTATTAATAAAATACTTCATCGCATTTATGGCAGATGCATGCGCATCTCTTAAACTACCCCCCTGACTAGGCCAACCAGTTTCTGTTATAATCACTTTTTTACCAGTGCTTACATTCACAACTTTACTATACATATCATTCATGTGACCAAGGGAGTAATCTATATGTGTTCCCTCCCAATAAGGATAGCAATTCGTTAAAATAACATCTGAATGTTCCACTAACTCTGGATGAACCACAAATTCATAATAAGCATCTACATAGCCAACGGGTATTTGAGGTAATGCCTCTTTAACTCTTTTCATGTAGGTTAAAAGTTGATCAATAGGCAAATCGTTGCGGTACAACACCTCGTTACCTACTGCTGCAATGTCAACAAAACCTTTTTTTGCGAGATCTATCAATCCCTCAATTTCTCGCTCATTTTTTTCTAAATCGTTGCTTAACCACGCACCAACTAATGTTTTAAGACCGTGTTTGTGCGCCATTTGTGGCACAAACTCGTTTCCTTCAATACAAGAAAAGGAACGCACCCATTTTGTGAACGGCTTTAAAATTTGTATGCGACGATTTACTTGTTCCATTGTAATATGGTCACCTGGATTTTGCCCATCTTCATACATGCTAAAGCAAATTCCACGCATTCCATTCTTTAAAACGGTGTTCCAAAGTTTGGCAAGGTCTTCTGCTGACTCATAGCCAGAAAAGTCAACCATGGAAGACTCTGTATGTTTAAAGCTGTGATGCTTTTGAAATTCTTGAAAATCCTGAAATGATTGGTAATCTTCGTTTCTAAATGACATGTTTAATATTTTAAGTTCTCGTTTTTATCCCAAATTCCCCAACGTGCGCCTACATCACCTTCTTGACGTATTTTCCATGACTCGTCAAAAGATGAAAAGTAAAACGTTTCCACGCCTTTATCTTGTGACCAATGTACCACATTCACAAAATACTTCATAGCGTTTTCTTTAGAAGGTACAGCATCCTGATTTGTTGTACCGCGATCAGGCCAACCCGTTTCAGATATAATAACCTTTTTACCATTAGCAACCTTTACAAGCATGTCGTGCATATCGTTTAGATAGGCTGTGGATTTACTTATATCACAGCCTTCCCAAAATGGGTAACAGTTAGCTAATATCATGTCACAGGCGTCGACCAATTGTTCATTTTCTATGAATTGATAATAAGCATCTGCATAAGCAACTGGTATTTCGGGTAACGCTGTTTTTACCTGAGCAATATAACCTAGAAGTTCTTCTAACGTCAGTTCGTTACGCAATAAAACTTCATTACCTACAACCGCTATATCCACCATGCCGCTTTTAGCTTGCTTAATAAGGCTCTCTATTTCTAGTTGATTTTTAGCCTTGTTTGAACTTATCCAGGCTCCTACAACCGTGCGAATACCTTGGGATTTTGCAGATAGCGAGATAAGTTCATTACCATTTGTAGATGAAAACGCACGCACCCATTTTGCATGTGGTGCTACAATAGACATACGGTCATCTATTTGGGTAGCGGTTAACTTGCTACTGGTATCTTGGCCCTCTCGGTATGGACTAAAACATATACCATGTAAACCAGCTTTTAATGTCTGTGCAAACTGTACTTGCAATTCGGTCGTGGTTATATCCACAGGCACATCTGTTTTGTAGCGTTGTCCACCGCTATAAGTAAGTAAAGATTCTAGTTTGTTAAGTGCATAAAATGACGAACCTAGATGTTTTAATTTGTCTTTTCTTCTTTGAGCTAATTGCGCACTTATGTCGACTGCCTTTTCCTCGGTAAGGTCATAATTGCGCATGATGTACATCGCTCCTAGCGTACCAACGATAGGCAACCCTGAAAAGAACAATCGCAACCCGGTGACCGACTCCTCACTATTTACAGTGTCAGGTACAAAACCTACTAAAGCCATGATGGCACCTGTTAACAGGCCTGCGATAGCAAAACCAAATTTAACCATCCACCAATAGATTGCGCCAAAAACACCCTCGCGTCGCTTTCCTGTATTAAGCTCGTCAATATCAATAACATCTGAGGTCATAGACATCATAAGGGTAAATAAACTACCTATACCAAAAGAAAAGAAAGGAAGTGCAAAAATGAAATAATACGGTTTTCCAGGAACAAACAAAAACCATAACATGAGATAACCTACCACCGATATGCCTTGGGATACTAGAAACGCCTTCTTTTTACCTAACATCTGCGACATTTTTGCCACGATAGGTATGACAAGAAATGTTGTAGATAATGCTCCTAAACACCCAAACAACGTAGGCCAAATACCCGCGGCACCTGCATCGCCTTTAAATAAGTAATACACAACGATAAAAAACGTAAAACCTGCTACCGTGTTAAATGCATTGTAAATTAAAAATGTAGAGTAACAAAGCTTGCGGAAGGCCGGTATCTTAAAAGCCTCTTTAAAATTTTCAATAATTTGCTTTAAACTACCACCTATCGTTTTTAAGGTAAGTGGGGTTAGGGTATCATCATTAACTGTGGATTCACTTTTAATAAAAATCGCAGGAATCATTGCGAGTACAGCAAAAATAATTCCCACATAGACTGCAAGCGTTCTTGTGGCTACATCTGCCCCTTCTTTAAACCATGCTGGATCATACATAATTACCCAAAACCAAGGCGCAATTACCCATGCCCACTGTCCTATCCATTGCGCAACCGCCATAATGTTTGTGCGCTCGTGAAAATCGTCACTCATTTCATAGCCCATAGCCACATAAGGAACGCTAAAAATGGTGAGCCCTAAATAGAAAATAAGCGACCAAATTAAAAAATATGTAAAATTATAAGCAACCCCGTCGGCTTTATAAAGCTGCCACATGAGCACAAAAGACACCCCCATGACGAGCGCACCTATAAAAACGTAATGTCTGCGTCTACCCCAAACAGATTTTGTGTTATCCGAGATAAAACCCATGATAGGGTCGGTAATCGAGTCAAAAACACGAGGAAGAAAAAATAAAATTCCCCACATCCACGTTGGGAAACCTAAATTTTGAACCAGCACAACCATAAAAATACCTAGTGCTGCGGGAAACATTTGATTTGCAAGCATCCCAAAACCGAAAGCCAATTTTTGACCAAACGGAACTTTATTAACGGCTGTAGACATCATTTTTATTTACGATTTAGTTGGTATAATCACTGTTTGTAGTGCTTGTGCAGCGAGGTCTATGGTTATTACGCTTTCGCGAAAGCGTAATTCATAACTTTTAGGTTCTAGTCCTTCATTAAAAAGAACGACTGCGACCGTGCCGTCTGGATTTTTTGCAGCGGTTACCATGATAGCGGCGTCTGTATTTTGAACATCCAGAATTTGAGCGCCTGGGCGTATGTATTTGCTAAAATGTGCCATGGTGTAATACAGTGGTGTGAAATACACCTCGTCAGCATCAGGGTCTACAATCACCGGGGCGACACACCAGTTTTTAAACCAGTTAGGACCACCCTGACGGTCCAGTACCATGTTCCAATCTACCCAGCCATCTACCCAATTATTAAGACAACCTATGATGTCACGAGCATATCTATTTACGGGAGCATATTTTGGGTGCAAGTATTTTTGATCTTCAGGTGCCCAGTCCCAACCCCAGTCTGTAGCCTCTTTAGACCAGTACCATGTATCATCGCGCCACTTAGGAACTTCAGAATCTACACAACCCTCGGTTTCAATTAAGTATTTATTGGGTGCTTTGTTGTGCGCATATTGCAACTCTTTTGGAAAAAAATCATAAGTGCTTTCATACCAATGTATTGCGGTGCCATCAAAATATTTTGAAGAAGCCTCGTCTCTATACATCTCGTCCACCCATTCTTTGATACCCAGTCGATTCTGGTCGTAGCCCAAAATGATTTTATCGCCGTGCCCAGTAGATTCTAAATGTGGCCCTAAATGAAACTGTACAAAATCGGTCATTTCTTTAGGTGTAAAGTGCATGCTTTCCCAATTATTACCATTGCCGTGTGGCTCGTTCTCTACCGTAAAGCCCCAGATAGGAATACCCTGTGCCTTATAAGCATCGATATATTTTGAGAAAAATAAAGACCATGTGTCATAGTATTTTGGCAACAGTTTGCCACCTACCCAGGCATTGTTATCCTTCATCCACGGTGCTGCGGTCCATGGTGATGCAAATATTTTAAAACCATCTTTAGAAATTGCTTGGGCATCTTTTATCATTGGGATAAGGTCATCCATATCTGGTTCAATGGTAAAGTGGTCTAGGTTTACGTCGTCTTCTACAGGCGAATACGAGTATTGCGATAGAGAGAAATCGCAAGAATTCATGTGCGTCCTGGTAAGTGAATAATTAGCGCCTTCTCTAGAAAAATAGGCATTTAAAATAGTGTCTCTATTTTTTTTACTCAATCGATTGAGTAGGTAAGCCGAGGATTCGGTAAACGCGCCGCCAAATCCAGTGATTTTTTGATACGTTTTATCCTCATTAATGGTTATTAAAGCGGTTGCGCTGTCTGTTTTTGTAAACGGCTTTACACTGGTAAGTTGATTACCCGCGGCCGATGTTTCAAAAACAGTAACTTGCAAAACGTCTTTTTTATTTGTACAACTTACTGTAGTACCTATCACTAATGCCATGATTGCAACCGTCTTAATTTGTTTTAAATTATTCATAACCTTTTAGTTGTGCTTTTACGGCTGGCAACTTTACGTGATCCAGCAGCTCTTGCTTATTGCCTTTATAGCTTTTTTTAATGGCATTTCCACCTCTTTTAAGATTTTTAAAAATACCTTTATCTACCTGATTCCACACAGCAAATTTAGCCTCGCCCTCTATGGTAAAAAGTCCAAAATGATTTTCAGACCCTTTGGGGTTTTGTGCGTCTTTCCATTGTTCATTAAAAGCTTCAAAATAAAAGCAAGCAATTTTTTCTTTACGCGTCCATTCTCTCATCAACTGGTAATACAATCCCGATTTATACTCGTCTGACGCTAGAGAGCCCTCGTCGCCATACAGGTCGTTTGCATAAGTCGCCCAGCCAGTCTCGCCTATATGAACAGGTTTATTTACACCGATAGATTTCATGTATTTTACTACCCTATTATATTGGTCTTGTGCATAACCTAGGGAACGCTGCATCACTTTTTCTAGTTGCTTTTCTTTAGAAAGTGTCGTCTCGGCTGGTAAAACGCCCCAAAAAACAGGATTGTAATGCGTGTCATGCATGGGGTAAGTATGCATGGAAATAAAGTCAACAGTTTTAATAAGTTCGTTTAAATCTGAGGTATGATATTCTTTATCACCACCGCCCCAGGACGCAAAATTGTCAGAACTAGTTACCCATAAATCTTTAGGCAACTTGCCTTTTTTCTTTAAGTCTTGCAGGTGTTTTACCCACTTTAAAATTACCGCAGGTTGCACATAATAACTGGTTGCCCATTTTATCATGGCCTCGTTCCCAACAGCAATCATTTTAATAATATCGGGATAAGCATTTGCAAGTGCCACTGCGCGAGCTATTTCAGGTCCGTTTTGCTCGCTTTCTACCATGTGGTCGGGAGCGAGGTTGGTCCATGCATTTTTACAATCGATCCATGCACCTAGCATCACATACATTTCAAAGCCAGGTTGCTCTTTTTTTAAGGCATCTATGGCTTTAATCACATTTGTTGCATGGGGTAATTGCATATTATAGGTGCGTAAAACCCTAATATTCATTGCGTGTAGAATTCTTAAATCTTCTTTAAGTTGCTCTATGGTAGGCTGTTCTTGACGTGTCACGCCGCGGTAACCGCCGTATGAAATTGCTAGATAATCGGGGTTTGATAAAATAGCGCTAGCTGTCATCTCTTTAGTTGCTGATTCTGGTTTTGGTTCCTTTACACTTACGCACGCCATTGCCACTGTTAAAAGCAGCATGAAACATAAAGATGAAATTTGAACCTTCATACCTTGTTTTAAAATGAGGAGTGTAGGTAGTTCGCTTTCGCGAAAGCGTAACAACCCACAATCACTCTTAATTATTTAGGAAAACTAACTTCTATTTGTTTGATCTCGTTGGTACGCTTAAACACGTGATTACTGGTCTCGCGATCCATTTGTAAAGATTCAAAGGTGACCGTAGAGCCATTCTTGTGAGTAACCTTTACAAGAGATTTATTTGACAACGTGTAAATCACAGATACCTGACAATATGTAAAAGCCAAAGACCCGGCTGGAACATTTATTTTATGAGACATCTGGTCTACATCCACATAATTAAAAACCTGTGGACTTGTCAGGAATTCCTGCTTGCGCAGCAATCTAGGTTTAAATGTAATCACGCCATCCACAACAAAAACACCTATCTCGCCAAAACGACTTAAAATATCCTCTTTAACTTGTCCAGTCATTCCTGGTTGTTGCGCACCTTTTGTGGCTGGAGTGTGTGAATATGGATCGGTAGGAACAGCGCCGTACAATTCTGGAGATTTGTGCGCCCCTATTCCTGCCTGGATTTCAAAATAGTGATCTAACATCTTACCGATGATTTCTTCACTTGCATTTTGGTTTACGGCTTGCAAACAACATTCTTGAACAGCCAGAAGCAGTTTAGAAACCATGTGCCAATAAATAGAGCCCAAGCCCTCATAACCGAAGAATGTACCTGATCTACCGGTAAAGGCTTTGTGGTTAAAAACAGTTTCAAATACCTTTTCTAGTTGCGATTGCTCACTTTGCACCAGTTCTTTATAATCGTGTGGCAACTCTTGTAATGCTGTTTTTAAGCTATTTACATTATTAAAAGTTGCGTTAAAGTGGTACAGGCCAGCATTATCTTGAACAATAACTTGTTTATTATCGTGCGCTAGCAATTTTTGTAAAAGCGCAGATTGAGCAACCAACTCTTTAGGAATAATATTGCGCTGTTCAAAACCTGCAAGGTTTTTATTAGGATATAGAATGTAGCTGTACTGGTCTTCTCTAAAAAGTGCGCTAGATTTAAGACCATCCATAACCTCTAGCGCTTGTTGTGGAGTTAGATATCCTGAACTTAAAACAGCGACCTGACCCTCTAACATCTCGGATAGATAAGAGATGCTTACCGCGTCATTACCTTGTAAGGTCATTAAATTATACGCGTGATACATGTTGTCACTGCGCTTATTAGCGTCGATACTGTGTTCTAGATATTTTTGCGTTACCCGTATAAAGTTTAAAACATCGGCCTTTAAGACTGGTTTCTTATCTCCTGAAAATCCATGGGTGTAAATAGCTTCACGGTAATCACTTGCAGGAATTGACAGGCCATTTAAAATCGTTTTACGCAACGTGTCGTTTATTGTATTGTTTAATGCAGGCTCATGATGCAGTAAAGTCTTATACAGTGCTGTAAAAAACTGATGCAACTCTTGCGAAATAGGTGCAGTTTCAAAATCGGCATGGGCTATGTACGTATCTAGATAATTTAAAAACCTTCTTAGATAATACAAGGTAACCATAGAAACGCCATTTCCTACGAGCGCATTGTTTGCATCGTTCCACTCTGGGCGTTGTGTATTTAACCAGATACCGCCTTCGGGTATGAAGTTAGAAACTTTTGCTAGTGTGGTTGTAAGCAACTTTTCTAGCAAGTTTACTTGATAAATAGCGCCGTTGTGGGCTCTTAAAAGAGCGCCATCTGCACCTAGTACCGACCTGCGTTCTTCTATAAGCTCTTGTAAACGGTAGTCAAAATCGATGGTATCCTTAGGATTTTTTAAGATCGATTGATAATCTTTTATCCTATACGGTACATTTGCATAAACAAATAATTCTTGTGTCAAATAACCTTCTAGTTTACCAGGATAAAAGTTTTGTATAAATTCAAGAAACTTTAGAAGGTAAATAATCTGGTGATCTCCCCAATAACCTATGTAAGACCATGGGTCATCCTCTTCTATAACCTCCCAGTCAAAACCACCCTTGGTCACGCGATACGGATTGTATCCATCAAAGGTTGTTGCATTCAAGAATTTATAAATCATGCCATCTATAAATTCTGGATAGGCATGTGCGAGAGCTTCCCAATTTTGAAAGATATCGCGCCAGTTACCCTGATAGTCGAGGATTTTAGAACCATCTACCTCGCTGCGGGTATTTATGGAAAATTTATTCCATGGACGGCTGGGGTCACCGTGTCTTCTACTAAATTTTAATGGCAAGTATTCTATTGCCAGTCTTTTTAAATGATCGTTATTACTTTCTTGCGCAATGGCGCGCAGTTCTTCCAGATTAAAATGGTTTGCAACATTTTCAAATAATGGTGCAACGGTTGCAAAAACGTCATGATTTGCACCGCTTAAATAGATTAGAAAATCACTCTTCTCAATTACATAATTGTTGTCAAAAATACCACCACGCATAATATTAAACATGGTATTTGCAAAGTGGCGATTATTAAGCAATGGGTCGGCTGTTAACTGCAACCCGTCAGACGCGGCGATAAGGGCAATCAGTTTTTGCGTACCTAGTTCTATATCGTCATTAATTTTGTCAATCAGGTTTGCATTCTTTATAATTTGACTAGAAATGTCATTGATAGAAACAATATTTTGATTTACGTCTGCAACATAATACCACTCGGTAGAAGTAGCTGCTTCCACCGTGATGGTGGCTACAGTAAAATACGCTCCTTTTTCAGCCTTAACGTCTGATTCTGCAGTAACACTAAATCCTTTTCTAAAGTTCTCTAATTGCAATGTCGATAAAAGATAAACGGGGTCTTTAAGGCCTGTAGACCATGCAATATTTGCTTTGAGCGCTTCACTGGGTTCAGCTTTATCCACAATAACCGCACTTAAAGCGATAATGGCGATTCCCGACTCTTTTTTAAGTTCGGTTCTTTTGTAAGCGTCTACCAGGTTACTAGATGCTTTTTGTAAATCTTCGCCCACAGCGGCGGGAAGCATATTTTGCAAACCGTCTAGCACAGTTACTGTAACTGCTGTATGGTCATTATTTAATAACTCTGATTTTTTCACAAAACCATAAGCATCACTAGAACTCCACTGATAGCGATACGTAAGTTTTAAATCTTCGTTGATTTCTTCAAAAACTAACTTGTTGCCGTATACATTTTTATATAAATTCCTAGTGATGTTGTAAACACCGTCATACCTGCTAGAAAAGGGTTCCCAAAGTAAAAGACCATCACCATGATGCACCTTAATAATAGTTTTACTGCCGGTAAGGTCGGCAGACTCTGTTATTTTATCGTCGGTATAATAAGGGAAAAGTGCGGCATCACTGTTTTTGCGACCTGCAGACAACCCACCATTACTCGATATAAACATCCAGTGGTTAGAATCGCTAACGATGCTCATGAAAAATGGTCTCATGGCATCGTGGTTGCAAATTTTATAATATTTCTCGCCTTTAAAATCGACAAGTTCGCCCTTTACTTCTTTCGTTTTTAGATTTAATTGGTGCTTACCTAGGTATATTTTTTGGTTAGTCATTATTTAAAATTGTACTGATATTAAAAATGTTAATGGCGTTTAATTTTGATATACCGTTTTTATGTGCTCGCTTTCGCGAAAGCGAACTTAAAACAAACTGTGTGCAATACTAAAAAATATTACTCGTAAATCCTGATGTAATCCACTAACATCGTTTGTGGATACACGGTATTAACACCTGGAGGTCCTACAAAAGTGCCTCCCACTGCGATGTTAAGGATTAAATAAAACTCATTGCTATCAAAAACCCACTCGCCATTAGCATCGGCCGGTGTTATCTGGTTATAAAGTACATCGTCAACATAATAATTGATGTATCCGGGGCCCCACTCGATACCATAAATGTGGAAATCTGTATCTAACCGCTCGGTTAGTAAATCATATTTTTTTGTAATAGCATTACCGCCAGAATAACCCGGACCGTGCACGCTACCGTGAACAATGGTAGGTTCCTGACCGCGGTATTCCATGATATCAATCTCGCCAATTTGTGGCCATACCTGTGCGCCGTTATCATCATCACCTAACATCCAAAATGCTGGCCAGATTCCCTGACCCCAAGGTAATTTTATACGCGCTTCAAAGCGACCGTATTTTTTTTGGAATTTGCCTTTGGTTAAGATTCTAGCAGATGTGTAGTCAGACCCTTGAAAAGATTCTTTCAAGGCGGTTATTTTAAGCATTCCGTCTTCTACCGTAACATTTTGAGAACGATCGGTATAATACTGTCGCTCGTTGTTACCCCAACCAGGTATACCTTGTGCGGCACCATTGCCGATGTCATAGCCCCATACAGCGGGGTCTGGCTGGCCGTCAACATTAAACTCTTCTTCCCACACCAGGTTTTTAAAAGTTGTCACCTCCTGCTTCTCGTCTGTAGAACAGCTATAAATCAATGCAAAAGAAGAAACCGCGCACACAGAAGCTGCCAGCAGGCCACGGGTACTATATATTTTAAAGATACTCATAACATTTTATTTACTTTTTAAATTGTGTTGTTGTACTATTTTGTTGATTATCTATAATAGTATATGTTGTCAACATAGAAATTCCTTAATGAGGAAAAATTAATGTTTTCCATAATAATGAGGCCTATTCTATTTTTAACCGGTAATGTAATAGGCGCATCGACGGATATCCATGTGTTTGCCGATGGTACCTGATTGCGACGTACAAATATTTGCTGTATCGTGTCGTCACCACCGCCATCTCTACCATCGGGACCCCAATCCTTTAATGTAATTAAAAAGTCAAAATTCGGTGGAACAGCACCCGGAATATACAAGTCCATATGAAACATGGTCATGGCTGATGCATCTACCACGGGGCTTCCTGTTTGTATACCTACATAATTGAAATTTGTATAGTTTAAGATGTTGTCACCATTAACGGCAAAATCTGCTGAACCTGTGGTAGAACCTCCCCAAAAACCGTTATAGTAATCTACGGGAACATTTGAATATGCATCACTAAAAACAGAAATCACATTACTCGCTGGTCTTGTAGGTGCCGCTGGAAATACAAAATCACCTTGTGAATTTACAGTTAAAGATCCAGCTGCTTCAACGCCGCCCAGGGTTGCAGTAATAACGGCGGTACCTTGTGAAATCACATTAACAGATCCTGTTGCATTTACGGTTGCAACGCTAGGATTAGAAGATGTAAATTGAAAGTAAGAAGGCGCA
>DAIRDE010000001.1:0-13781 GCA_036796335.1 Nonlabens sp. | reverse complement strand
GTAACTTGATACTTATCCTCTAGAAAATCTTGGCCAAAACCAAAAGCATCTGCACTAACCCCACTTGACCCTTTAACCCAAAAAGTGAGTGCCGTAAAGCCAGAAAGATCTCTAGGTGCACCATCTACTCTTAAAATTGCACCGGCATAATTACCTGTCGGGTCGGTAGCATTAGGCACATCGATACGAAAAGAAGCGTTGCTCATATAACCTACCTCGTTATCTACAGAGAAGGCATCTTGTTTAGAACCCTCAAAAGGGAAATAAAAGTTGCTTCCCATGTTTACAAAATTGTCTGTAAATACATCGCCTACTTTAGAAAACGTTGCAACTTGTGCATCGTCTGACAATTCTCTTTCACAACTTACAGTAAGCGCTACAAACGCAATTAGTAAGAATGAAATGTTCAATAATTTAATTTTTTTATTTTTCATTTTTATTCATTTTTATTTTCCAATATTTATGTGAACGTATGTTCTAATCTCCCACTCGGTACCATTAGGAAAACCAACAGGACTAACCACAGGCTGTGTTGCAAATGGCGGCGTGGCGTTAGGTGCAAATCGCGGTCCTGAGAACTCATTAAGCGATCTCCATGTTCCTCTTAAACCTATAGTTGTACTAGGTAAAATAAACCAGTCAGGCTTATTAAGCGTAGTTGAAAGATCTAACATAAGTTGCATAGGGAACGTAATGTTAAAATCGCGGTAGTAGTCAAATGGACCCCAGTCGTTTACTTTAACCATTGCAGTTGCCTTTATCGATTTATAAATTGCTCGTATATCACCACCAAAACGTTTTATTTCTCTTGTGCTGTCTCCATTACCCTGGCCATTACCATAATAAAAATTACCGATAAGTCCCAATTCTGGACTAATTTTAGAAACAACTCTTGCGTGCGCCTCATACAAGTCTAATGCTGGCGCCGACTGTGCAAATCTTAAAAAATTACGATCTGCTCCAAAACCAATTGCGCCATCCTGTGTTGTAGGTAAATGACGGTAGACAAAACCACCGCTTATTGCAAACTTTGCGTCTTCGGTTCTATCATTATCCCATTGATACATCCATGTTCCTGGTGTTGGGTCATAGGTCAATAATATTTCGCCTGCGGTTGTTTCTCTGTTACCTCTTACAGCAAATGGGTCATCAATAAAATTTCTTAAACGTCCAGGTGCTCCTATGTCATTAGGCATTGGGTCAACTAATGGTTTTTGATATAAAAAGTTAGGGGCTATTTGTAAATTACCTATGGCATAAGTCATACCGGCTAAAAAGTTAGACTGATTACCGCTACCATTATCTTTTAATTTCCATCCTGTGAATGTTTGCGTTTGATCCACGCCTCCATTTGCAACAAGCCCCATGACACCACCTTGTGCATAAGCCATTACTTTACCTCCTTGGTACGTTAATTTTGCTTTACCACCCCAATTGTCACTAGATTTTATAACATCTTGAAAAACAGTGTAATTGCCCGGGGTTCCTGTGAAGTCTTGGTACGTAGTACCATTAAGTGGGCTTCCACCCCAGATACCACCAAGAGTTACTCCGAATGAACCTATGGTGCGCTCTACCACAAGCGTTGCTCTTTCCATAGGAAAGGCAGGTATAATACCACTACGCACTTGATTTTGGTCTAAAACACGCACTCCATCTTGATCTAAAATTATTTCGTTTTGTAAGTCCCTGTGATAAATACCTGTTATGTTAAAGTTTTTAATAGTACGAGAATACTTTAATAGTGCTGTTGGGTTTGCGCCCCACCACAACTGTGGACCGAACGCCCCTTTAAGACCAGCAAGACTGTTCTTACCGTCAAACTCTAAACCTAAAGTTTCACCACCATAAATATCTAGGTTAGGCCCGTAATTTGTTTCAGGATATAACCCGAAAAAATCACCTTCATAACCCCAATGATAGTGACCAGTACGGTAAAACCCTCTAATATCAGCATTCTTTGTATTCCAATCATACGACGCACTATATACTTGAACCCTGTTTACATCTCTTAATTCTACAGTACCGTCAGGTGTTTCTACTTGTTGCGGACGGCCTCTATTTTCATAAAAAATCTCGTCAATAGGATTTAAAGCAACATTTCCTAAAATGTTAAAATTAACTTCAGCGCGCATGTTAGAAGACGGGTTACCCTCTACTCCTACAAAATAAGATTGCATGTGGTCAAACCCTAATTGGTTTGGAAATGCATTACTGTCAGGATCTGGTGTGTCGGGTGTTGATAGAAGCGTTCCACCTGTATTAAAAGTAGAAAACAAAGCCTGTAAATTACTTAAACGTATTTTATCAGAACTTCCACCACCTAAAGCAGCCTTATCGCCTCTAGCTCTTAAAACAGCATCCATAAGTTGTATGTTGTCAAAATAGCTAGTTACTGACTGTAAAGTAACGCCAGCTGCATACGGGTTAAGTTGGTGCGCCTCTTTAAGTGCATAGTAAGCTGCACGAGGATACAACTCGTACAGTCCACGTTCATTAGAAAATCCTTTTGCACAGATACCAAACCACTCTTCGTTCATGTTTTTAGACATACCGTCGGTGTCTAATGAATAACCTTGACTTAACCAACTCGCATCGGTATTGTGCACATCTAGATCAACCGTTTGCCCACGTTTCCACCAACCATCGCTAAATTGGAAAGTAAAACCACCTATTGAGTTATTTGCTTTGCCCAAATTTGCAGCATTTTGGTAAATCTCTTTCCAGTTATTTACCATATAATAAGCCTGCATTTTTTGATCTTCCTGATTGTTCAAGGCATTAAATGCATCAGACCCAAACTCAGAAAACATGATGGGCTTTCCTAACTCATTTTTTACCCTTTCAAAAGCATCAGAAAAAGATACGCCGCGATACATGTTTGTTGCGTAGATATCGATGTTCTTACAATATTCGGCTACAAGATCTAAATAAAGTAAATCGCCATTACAAATTGCGATTGGGTGGTTCTCGCTTATCTTTTTCATTTCTACAACCGCCTCGTCCATTACTTTATACATGGCGCGTGCACGAGTGATTACGGTACCTTCGGTTTCAATAGGAATATCCTCGGTTTCGGCACCACCCCATGACAGTCCATAGTTATTTTCATTACCAAGCATAAACATTAAAAGGCCAGGAGTGTCCTTAAACTCATTAACAAGTTTCTTAGATTCGTCCAAAAGAAGTTTTCTAGTAGCAGAATCTGCATATTCGGTATTAGGAACCCAAACACCATTTATTGTAAGACCATACCTACCAAAGGAATGATTAATCATCGTGTAAATACCGTAATTTTCATAAATGTATTGTACCCACTTAGGTTGCATACCGGTGTAGACACGTATGGTATTTACGCCCATGTTTTTTAGAAGCCCCATTTCAGAATCTAAGGCTGCCTTTATAAAAGCGTCTGGTTGTCCCCAGAAATTATAGGAGTAGTTTTCACCGATTGGAATATAATCCCAATTCATTCCATTAATTATGAAGGGCTCACCGTTTACTTTTAGCAAGTGCCCGTTTACACTAGATTCTAAGGTTACTTTTGGCGCTTGCGCGAAAGCAAACAATCCAAAAAATAAAAACAAAGAAAAACTCAGGTTGGCAATTTTCATGTAGGTGTATTTTTTTATTGACGTTAACGTTTTCGAAAGTAACAGAACTTTCTCGAAACTTAACAAATATTTATCAAAAATAACAAAGGAACCCAAAATTCAAGCACTTTAACACCTGTACAAAAAACATACATCTAAAATTCACAATTAAATTGTATGTATAGTATTTAATTTATTTTTAAAATTATTATAATCAGCTACTTAAAAAAAAACTACCACCAAAGTGTACCGAAAAATCCAATAAATGTTGAGTTATTGATGTACCCCTATAGATGAAATTTCCTTACCTACATCTCAACAATGTAACTTGAAAGGCTTTCATCTCGTGGAAGATCGAGTTTTCTGCGCAATCGATATCGTTTAATTTCTACACTGCGGGGTGAAATATTTAAAAGTGGTGCTATTTCTTTAGAAGAAAGATTTAATCTTAAATAGACACACAACCTTAAATCCCCAGAAGTTAGCGAAGGGTGCAATTCCTTTATTTTTTTAAAAAAATCCTTATCGACATTATTAAATGCTTTCTCAAATGTAATCCAGTCCTCTTTATCACCCAGATTATCCTCTACAAGCTTTTTAACTGTTTTAATTTGAGTAGACCCTTGAAATTTTTCAAGCTCTGCTTTAATCTCGCCTAATGTTTCATTTTTCTTAATCATCGACATGGTAGAAACGGCTAGTTCTCTATTACGGGCCTCGATATCTGTCCTTAATTTTTCATTACGCAGCTTTATTAAATCCTTTTCTATTTCTAGGTTTTTAAGTTCTAAACTCTTTTGTTGTTGTTCAAGAGCCTGCTCTCGTTGCTTCTTATAATAGCGGTTGTACAAGGTATTTACTAGCACAAATAAAACTATGAAAACGATTAAATAACAAGCTATTGCAACATTAGAGAGTAAAAATGGCCGCTGTACCGTTATTTTCAAACTTTTTGAATTTGCAGACACTTGTGAATTTATCATGGATTGCACCTCAAACGTGTAGTCTCCAAAATCCAAGTTCATAAACTCAAATCTAGCATTTGGAGTCCATGAACTCCATGCATCATTCCCAGTCATTTTATATCTGTAAAAAGTGACATAAGAACTTTGGTAGGATGGAGTATTTACATCGATGCGTAGATTATTGTTCTTGTAACTAAGAACCACTGGTTTTGATAAGTCGAATAACTTTTCTGTATTATTCTGGATATAACTCACTTTGTTTATAAGAACATCATGTGCTCTTGAAGTGTTGTAATGAAAATCAACGGTCATAAAACCGCGAGAAGAACCTAGTAAATAAGTACCGCCTGTTAAATTAATTAAATTCTCATAGCCCAACTTTTCTTTCCTGACATAAGCCGGCATCGGATAAGATTCTATTTTATATTGTTCGTTAATTTGTTGTTTAATCACTTTATTGACATGGTTTTCGGTAAAAACCCAAAAGCTATAATTTCCGTTGTTAACAAGGGTAGCTGCGGTAAAACCATCTGCAAAAATCTCTGAAAGTTCCTCGTTGCGCTTAAATGCTTTTTTACCTCTAGCTTTTACATAAATACCATTACTATTTGCATAAATTATATCGCCACTCACCATCGTGATATCTGAGGTTATGCCCTTGCCTAATTCCTTTCTGGAACTCACCTTACTGATAGCACTTAAATCTGGGTCAACTGTTAACTCAAACAGTCCCTTATACTCATGACTTACATAAATTGTTGATTTATCGACAACAAAATCCTTTGAACTGATATCAAAGCCAGCTATTTTGTTTATTAATCTCCATGAATCTCCATCACGTTGCAGCACATACAATCCAGAATATGCGCCTTGAATGACCATGTTTGCATTGTTTTGAATAGGCTGAAAGTCCCATACACCAGCGGTGCTAGGTATTAAAGACGCGGTCGATCCATTCACGAGAAAAGTCCCTCTATCATGACCGCAAAATATAGAGCCGTTTATCTTTTTTAAGGACCAGACCTGGCCTTGCGTGCCCGTTATGAGCTTAAAATTATCATCGTTAGACTGCTTGACAAACAATCCCTGATTTGTTCCTAAATACAAGGTTGCATCATCTTTAAGTGAAGCATACACTGTACCTAGCGTACCGTTTTCGTCCACTACCATCTTAAATGGAGCATTTACATTTAAACAACTCAACCCATTGTCTAAACCTATCCAAATATTTGTGTCGCGATCTTGATAAAAAGAAAGCACTGTATTATTGGCTAATCCTTTGCTTACATTAATATGATACTTTACAGTACCATCTAAATTTAAATTAAGAGTTCCGTGAGAAATAGTTCCTACCATTAACGTACCATCTGGTCGCATTAACGCGCTGTAAACTCGTACGTCATCATTAAATTTGTTAGGAGCAACCAGAATGGCCTTGTTTTGGTCCAGTTTATAAATCTCATTTTTATTAGAAATAAAAAAGGTTTCTGACTGCGACTTGAACATCTTAACAACCGAAGTGTTTTTGAACAAATCATCATTAGTTAGTAGTTGTGCCTTACCACCTTTAATCTCAAACAAACCTTTAGAACTATCCTGAAAGTAATATTGCTCGTCTACCTTAAAAAATTTAAAAATTTGCATGCCCGACACAATCGTCTTCACCGTTTTAGATTTAAGATTGTAAGAATACACGGCATTTAAAGATTGAAACAGGATGTAATCTTGTTCAATAAAAATTTCCCAAAATTGCTCATCCTCAATTACTTTTAATCCTGTCTCTTTAACAAGGGAATGGTACTTAAGAACACCTGTCTTGTCGGATTCCCAGTACCCAAAATCCATATAAAATCCCGTGTAAATTCTTTTTGCGTCACATTTAACTGACCGCATGATGCTGCCATTGGGCGTTGGATATAAAGACCATTGCGCACCATTGTATTCTAATAAACCATTGTTGTTTGCAACATAAATATTTCTATTTGCCGCCTGCGCAATCATCCAGTTTTGGTTACCAGCCTGATAATCGTTTTTGGAATAATTGATAATAGGAGGTAATTCTTGCGCAAATAAGCGAGCGCAAGAACCAAGAAGAAAAAGTAAAACAAAAGAAAACTTATGCATAACAAGAAAGTAGGTGTACAACAAATCTACAACATGTAATTTAAAAACTACATGTAATCCACTACTATCCAATAAAATGAAAACGATTTAATAAATTGAGGTTACAACAAGTGCGTTACACCTGTGAATTGCACATTTAGAAAACCTTAAAAATTGCAGCAAGAGTTATTTGGTACTAAGACTTCTTAATTTAATGGCTGTCAATATCTTTTTGGTGTAAAGCGGGAAATCTGCATTTTGAATCCAACTATAATAACCAGGCTCGCTTTCAAAAACATCTACGACACGTTTCCCTTTGTGCTTACCAAAGTTAAAACATTCGTCACCCGCAGCATTAAATGCGAGCATACCGGCAAAATCGACAGGCTTTTTATACGAGGAAAACTCGGCTATTGCCTTCATGTCTGTCCCCAACTCTGGATAGCGTTCTAACTGTTTTTTAAAAACTTCATACGTTGCGATGGTATCAGCCGTGGCGCTGTGTGCACTTTCTAGTTCCTTATCACAATAAAACTTTACCGCGGCAGCTAGTGTGCGCTGTTCCATTTTATGAAATATGTTTTGTACATCAATGGCGTTGCGATTACCCATGTCAAAATCTACGCCGGCGCGCAGCAATTCCTCGGCTAGTAAAGGGATGTCAAACCTATTTGAATTAAATCCAGCAAGGTCGGCATCTTTAATGATGTTATAAATTTCATGAGCGAGATCGGCAAACGTCGGCTCATTAGCAACCATTTCGTTGGTAATTCCGTGTACTGCAGTTACTTCTGCCGGAATGGGTACCGTGGGATTTACGAGATACCTATACGTTTTCTCGGTTCCATCGCGCTTTACTTTGTGAATAGCAATTTCTACAATACGATCTTTAGAAATATTTACCCCAGTGGTTTCTAGATCAAAAAAACAAATAGGACGTACTAAGTTTAAAAACATGTAAGATTTTTTAATGATGCATTAGGGTTGTGAGAAGTTCGCTTTCGCGAAAGCGAAATAAACAACATCCCTCGTGTTAGCCGATTTTACAAAGATAACGACTAGCGCACCATCATCTTGCTAAGAAAACCTACTAAATATCTCAATAAAAATAAGTGAAAGCGATAAGGTTAGCACAATAAAGCAATTCATTTATGCTGATTTAACTTTATACATGGAACGTAAATGATAAAGATAAATTTATTCAAGTGCACCATTTAAAACGCTTAGAATTGTTCTATGAATACTAAAACTATTGGGCCTAACTCAGTAAACAATCATACTATTTATGGGTTATGCAATCCTTATGATTACATCGTTAGATAACTCACAATCCCAACTGCAATTATGATGTTCATGGATAAACCTATCCATTTTAACGGATTAGCAGGCTCGGTAATGGCGCGTAAGCCTGAATAAATACCCAAAACTGCGCAGGTGATTAATAAAATTATTAAAAACCCTAGAACATCATCTAACTGAAATGATGGGCTGCGCTCTAAAAAACTAGCACCGTAAAGCAAGCATATAATGACCATCGAAAAAACAGCAAAATGCCACGTGCGCTTTGAATGACTCATCAACCAATGAATTTAGTAAGTTGTATTGCTGTTTCTTTTGAGCAACCTAGTTCTTCTTTAAATCGTTGAACACCGCGGTTGATACTGCCATCGCGCTCGTTCACAGGGCCATAATCTAGTATGGTGTAACCTGTATCGGTAAGTTCTTGCATGGCTTCAATATATAAAAAGTCCATCGCGCTTACTACCATACCTGCTGGCGCAATAGCAGCATATTGTGATTTTGCAATGTTGTTGTGCAGGAAAAATGTCGCTCCAGCAAGTAATTCTTTACCCCTGTACACATTGTATTGCATGATATTTTTAGGAAATCGACTTGCGAGCAGGTATATTTCGGCAAGTGTATGTACAGGAGTGGCGTTGTGCCTGGCAATTAATTGCGGTATCAATACTTCGTTCCAAAAGCCGTCATAGTTTTGCTCTATTTTTAACGTCAAATCGTCAAATTTACCGTTGCGGTAACCTGCTGATTTCTTACTAGAAATCTTAACAGGCTGGTCTAGTCGGGACTGCATGTTGCATAACTCTCTAGAGATAGCAAATCCATTTTTTTCTAGTACATCCTTTGTGCTGCTTGCAAACATATTGTAAAATGACAACTGCATATTAAATACAATCTTACTATAATCCTGCGCATACAAATGTTCTAAAACAACCTGAATAATGCGCTCTACATTTAAAGTACTTTCAAGCAGCACAAAACCGCCATAAGTAAGCCCCTGGTGACTGTAAAAAGTGCTTTGAGAGGTGCTTGCTGGTACACAACAAACTAGCTGACCGTTGTCAAAAACGAGCAAACTTGCGTCGGTAAAACGGTCGCTGTGATATTCCATAAAGTCTCTATGGAATAAAAAAGTGCCGTTTATGGATTTTTCAATAAATGCATTCCACGTATCACGATACGCAGCAGAATAATTGATAATATTCAAGGATGATAGTTTTAAATGCTAATGTACTATTTATTGCGGATAAGGCAGTTAAAGGAATATTGTTTAAGATTCAAAGTCCATAGTTTTAAGCTCAAAGTTGCCTAAAATCTACTATTTGTCATTAGGGTCATTACTTATTCTCGAGTTTTTAATGCCTGTGATTACACCATCAATAAAAATTAAATAGATGAATAAGCAACCTTAGCGATTTCTAAAAACATCGCCCAAATCTCCATAATGTGAGATCATCAATAGCTCAAGATAACATCAAAAAGCAATTAATAAAAAAGCAGGCTCTTGCGAAACCTGCTTTGTTTTTAAAAAACGTCTTTATTAAGAGGTAAACTCCTTATTGTAACGTTTACGGTCATTTTCATCGAGGTAAATTTTGCGTAAGCGTAAATGGTTGGGTGTTACTTCTACATACTCATCCTTTTGGATATATTCCAGAGCCTCCTCGAGCGTAAACTTTACAGGAGGAGCGATTCTTACTTTGTCATCATTTCCTGAGCTGCGCACGTTCGATAATTTTTTTGTTTTGGTAAGATTTATAGCCATATCGTCTAGTCTAGAGTTTTCTCCTACAACCTGACCTCCATAAATCTCTTCTCCTGGATGTATAAAGAATTTACCACGATCCTGCAATTTATCCATAGAATAAGGTATTGCAAGACCTTTTTCCATAGAGATAAGCGATCCATTATTACGACCTGCAATCTCACCTTTAAAGGGTTCAAATCCAATAAATCGGTGATTCATGATGGCCTCTCCCGCTGTAGCAGTAATCAGTTGATTACGCAACCCTATAATACCACGCGATGGTATTTTAAATTCTAGGACCATACGCTCTCCTTTAGGTGCCATACTTAACATTTCACCTTTACGCAAGGTTACCATTTCTACGGCTTTACCACTTACATTGTCTGGTAAGTCTATAGTAAGCGCTTCTAAAGGTTCGCACTTAACGCCGTCAATTACTTTTATAATAACCTGTGGTTGACCTATTTGTAACTCATAACCCTCGCGACGCATGGTTTCTATAAGTACTGAAAGATGCAACACCCCACGACCAAAAACCATAAACTTATCTGCGCTACCTGTTTCATGAACTTGTAAGGCAAGGTTCTTTTCTAATTCTTTATACAAACGGTCCTTAATGTGTCTAGAAGTCACAAACTTACCATCTTTTCCAAAAAATGGAGAGTCGTTAATGGTGAACAACATGCTCATGGTAGGCTCGTCTATAGCAATCGTTTCCATTGCTTCAGGATTTTCAAAATCGGCAACAGAATCGCCTATTTCAAATCCCTCGAGACCCACGACTGCACAAATATCACCAGCAAGTACCTCAGCAACTTTACCACGACCCATACCGTCAAAAACGTACACCTCTTTCACTTTGGTTTTTACTTTTGACCCATCTCGTTTACACAGGGTTACGTTTTGATTTTCTTTAATACTTCCTCTTTTAACACGACCTATCGCAATACGACCAGTGTAGTTAGAGAAGTCTAACGATGTGATTAACATTTGTGTGGTACCTTCTTCCACTTTAGGAGCAGGAACATGCGTGATTACCATGTCTAGCAACGGTTCAATACTATCGGTTTGTACACGCCAGTCCTCGCTCATCCAGTTATTTTTTGCCGAACCATAAATTGTTGGAAAATCTAGCTGCCACTCTTCGGCACCTAGTTCAAACATCAGGTCAAAAACAGACTCATAAACTTCTTCGGGCGTACAATTTTCTTTATCTACTTTATTTACCACTACACAAGGTTTTAAACCCAGATCTATGGCTTTTTGCAACACAAATCGCGTTTGCGGCATGGGCCCTTCAAAGGCATCTACAAGAAGTAGAACACCATCGGCCATGTTGAGTACACGCTCTACCTCGCCACCAAAATCGGCGTGGCCAGGGGTATCGATAATGTTAATTTTAGTTCCTTTGTACATAACCGATACGTTTTTAGCAAGTATCGTAATACCGCGTTCTCGTTCAATATCGTTATTGTCTAGGATAAGGTCGCCGGTGGCTTCATTTTCGCGAAAAGTCTCACAATGGTGTAAAATTTTGTCAACTAGGGTCGTCTTACCGTGGTCAACGTGGGCAATGATTGCAATGTTTCTAATATCTTTCATAAAAAAGGCTCTTGTAAGCGCGCGCAAAAGTACGCTGATTTATTGGTTTTTAACGTTTTATTCTTAGAAAGCTTTAAGCAAGGCTAATTTGCTGTGCTTTAACGATATTCACATATTTTGTCAACTTCTCTTTTTTTACAATATTTCTAGTGATTGCCCTGCACAAATCTTGTTAATCAGGCAATTTGCTATGTGTACCTTGCTCATCATGTATTCGCTTTCGCGAAAGCGAACTCTTTAAAAAACAACGTATTCTGACAAACATGTATCTCATATACCTACTTACAACTTGCGGGATAAGAATGCTTTCAAAGTATAGGAAATTGTTAAACCACGCTAACAAACCAATCGTGATCATACTAATTTTGGGATAAAAAAAATGGTCTCCTTTGCAGAAGACCATTTAATTTTAAGATGCGTTTTCTAATTAAGCCTCAGCTTTTTTAGAAGAAGCTACTGCTAAACTGAAGATTACAAGACCAAAACCGATTTTGTTAATCGCGTCACCGATGTTGTATACGATGTCCATTGACTCTTGTGCTGCTTTAGCATCAGCTACTAACTGTAAACCGAATAAACCACCCTCAGTTCCTAAGATGTAACCAAGTGGGTAGATTGCCCAACCTACAAGTACGAACCAACAAAGGATGTTGTGTGCTTTTAAGACTGCACCACCAGCAGCAACTGCAAGTTTTTTAGCCTCACCAAACCAAATGATGTACACAATAACAAAGTAAGCGATACCTGATACAAGACCCCATACCCACTGCATTGTTGGGTTACCTAATGCGATTACCTCACCGAAGTATCCAGTTACAAGCATCACCACAGACCAGAAAATCATTTGCCACATTAGGCCGATTTTTGCACCTGCTACTTTTAAAATTAGGTAAAATTCCACACACATAAGTGGTACTGTAAGCGTCCAGTCAACATATCTAAAGAATGTAGGAGACTCGTTGAAAGATGAATAATAATCTCTCATGTAAAAATAGTGCACTGCTGCAATAAAAGTAATTAGTCCCGATACTAATACCGAAGTACGCCATTTTGTGTCAAACTGGCTTAGGGATAAAAAGAAAAAGGCACTTGCCGCCATCATGGCCATACTACCAATAAAGAACGTAAAGCCTACGTAATCGTTAGTAGCCATTTTGGCCACCTCCATTGAGAATAATAAATTTTTCATAAGTTAGATTTTAGATTAATTAGAATCAAAGATACAGCAAAGGAATTAAATTTGTTTAACTTTAAAGTGTTAATTTTAAACAAAAATTTATGCGTGAACTACATCGTTTGCATGATGCGCTTTTAGTACTGAGTATCATCGCTTTATGGGTCGCAATACAGCTACCACCCAGTGCAGAAAATGTGCTGGGATACTTTTTAATACTAAGTATAGGCGTGGGTCATGGCGCAAACGATGTAAAAATCTACTTTAAAGATAAAAATGTAACGCGTAAACGTGCTCTTTTTTTTATCGCCATATACGCTGCGGTTGTGCTGTTGGGGTTTGCAACTTTCTTTATTATTCCCAGCATTATTCTAGCACTATTTATTACTGTAAGTGGTTACCATTTTGGACAAGAACATTTTGAACATTACAAACTGCAAGATTCTGTTTTTCTTAAGTTGTTATTTACTAGTTATGGTCTGGCTGTCATCCTTACCTTATTGTATGTAAACCATGCGGAAAGTATTCCTATAATATCTAATCTTATAAATAGGACACTGTCTTTAAATGTTCTTGCGTACACCACCTATGCAAGCGTTGCTTTTACTTTAATCCTAGGCATTATGCTTTTAAGAAACCAAAAAACAACGCAGTTGCTAAGAGAACTGTTTTATCTAGCCGTCCTGCTTGTTATATTTAGCACCAGTAGTCTTGTATGGGGGTTTGCTATTTATTTTATCTTATGGCATAGCGTCCCATCGATAAATCATCAAATACATCATCTATACGGCGATGTCAACAAAAAGACACTTTTACAGTATGCTAAAGCATCCCTTCTTTATTGGATTGCTGCTTTACTATTTTTATCAGGATTGTACTATTTGCTTTATGACAGTACTATGTTGTTTCTTACCATAATTGTGGCATTTTTAGGGGGTATTACCTTTCCGCATGTATTAGTAATGAATACCTTAAATACACAAAATAATGGCGAAGTCGCCTCATAGAATACTGTGATCTTGACGTTAGGTTGCATAGTATATCGATACACGTTTAATAATGCACTAAGAACGGTGAGGCCTTTCGTATTTTTTCGTTCCCCATACCAAAAGGCTTGCAATGAACACTGCAAAGTAGTACTGGAACGCAATCTGTTGTTGTCTTTTTGTCAGAAGCCTCTCTTGTTGCTTAGGGAATAGGTTGCTGATTGTTTGGTTATAAAAAATTCGGGTTCTAAATCGCTAACTTAAAACGCCTATTTAGAAAGAGATGTTTTTCAAATCGCAGTTTCCTTATAA